>CAYRFX010000005.1:0-55682 GCA_964423665.1 uncultured Bacteroidaceae bacterium
AACACCAGTGCTGCCATCATTATTTTCCCTCATTCGTTAGATTTTTCCAGAGATATGTATTATCTTTGCCATATCGTTTCTGTTTGGAAAGGTTTGTTGCCTTTTGATGTGGTAGTTTAAAGATAATAAATATTTTCCAAACAAACAATAGCTATTCCGATGTTTATCAAAGGAATAGCTATATTTTTTATTTCTAGATGGTATGATGGAGCTATATGAAGAAAAGATAAGAGGGCAACCCTTATTTACTTTTGGGTCACCCTCTTTATTCAACCTCCTTCTTGTATAACCAATAGTCTTCATGTAGTGAGAATTTGCGGTTCTCCCTGTCGTCTCTTATCATCAGTGCAGTGTCAGGCCAGTATTCTTTCCTGTCATTTAGTATAAATATCATTGTGGTATCGTTCAGCAGTTCGAATGATACGACATTATATTTTCTATTATCCCCGCCATAGAAATTGGAAATACCCTCGCTTATTTTGCTTTTTATGATTTTTGTATTTCTCTTCTTCACTCGTACATCTGCAACATAGTTACGATCATTGTCAAAACCAAAAGCGGGTCCGTGTATTTTAAGACCGCAGTGAAAAGTTCCGCCAATGCTTATGAGTATAGAGTCGTTCCTCTCTCCAATATTAAGAAAAAAATATTGGACACTATCAATATCTTCGCTCCATCTCCACCTGCCCACAAATTGCGATTGCTTGTCAATCTCTTGTGCATTAGTACCTAATAGCGTGGTAAAAATGATAAATAGTAATAAAATACTTTTTTTCATACTGAATTTGTTTATAATTGTGACTGCTATTAATATTGTATATTGAAACCAACTTTGTTTGCAACCTCATTGAGGCGTTTAAGCCAACCTGCTCTGAAATCCTCTTGCGATTTGTCTTTTTCCAAAAATAAAATATAATTCCAAAATCTATCTTTTAGTACCTCTTCTATCAGCCAGTCTGTGTCGGCATTGTGAATGGCTTCTAATGTTTTTTCGCCTATGTCTCCATCTATCTTTAGGTTTGCTCCACGGGTGTTTAATATACCTTGTAATCTTCTTGCAACATTTCCGGCATATGAATTTATCATATAATCATTCAATACATAGGCGAGCCTTTTATCTCTTATATAGCCAAGTCTATATTTGTCCCATTGCGCTTTGTACATTGCTTTTGCGTCATCCACGGTTAGCTCTTTTATCTCTTTTGGCTTGCCCCCGGGTAGGGCGTATGCATAATCCTGTAAAAATAATTTTGTTATCCCCCATTTTGTTTCACCACCCCTGTCGTTTTTATGGTTGGAATATCCCCCTTCGTGTGATAGGCTTAATGGTATTACCGATTCAAATTTATGCCTGCTTATGCTATCAATATCTTCTTGACTGCGATACTGTGGGCGTGGAGTTGTAATTGTATCAATTTTGCCGGACAGTCTTACCATTCCATATTGTCTTCTCATTCGATCAAGTTTTTTTTCGTGCTCCCACGGGTCAAAGCCATCAGTCCTTGCTGTGTTGAATTTTTTATATTCATCTCTCTCCTCTTTTGTAACGATAGGCTTGTTTGATTCTTCAACTTTTTTACCCTTTTTATTTAGCAGTATATAGTTGGTTTCGTCATTCCTGCTTCCCATAAAACCGGGTAGTAAAGCGTGTATTGCCTGCTGTTTCTTTTGTTCCTTCTTAATTTCTTCAATGTCGTCTGAAATAAATGTCACTGTTTCCATTGGTATATAATAAAATGTCTGCTTTTTCTGCAAATGTAATGTGTGTTTGTATAATGCAGGGTGTCAAATTACTTATTTATTCAACCTTCTTATATAACCAATAGTCTTCATGTAGTGAGAATTTGCGGTTCTCCCTGTCGTCTCTTATCATCAGTGCAGTGTCTATGCCTTGTGGCATATTATGAGTACTTTGCGCTCGTCGGCGAGGGTGGTGGCGAAGATGTATTCACTGCCGCCATCGGCAAGTTTCAGTCGCTTGCGCAGTTGTTGTACGCTGTCGGGGAAATTGCGCACGGTGATGTTTGCTTTCCCCATCTGTGATACTCTCTTTATATCGCTCTTTGTGAAGCTCAGCACCTCTGCAATCTCGAACCTGCGCCCGGGAAAATGTTCTATAAGGGTGTCGGCTGTGAATAGGTGGCTGTTGGGGTGTAGTTTGCAGGTGGCGGTTGCGGCTGCAAGGGTTCTGTGGCAGCCGGCTTTCTGTATTGCGGCGTTGGGCTCATATAGGTATTTGCCCACTTGCGTGGCATAGCTTGCGCTGCTGTTCTGTTCTTTGTGTGCGGTGAATGAGAAAAGTTCGTTGCCACTGCTTGTGATATTCACGCAGTGGGTGGTAATCTCTGCCGCCCCTCCTGCCTGCAGAATGAATAGCAACTCCTTGCACTCGTTGTTTACGGCAACTAAATGTATCTCTGCAATGTTTTTCAGCAGCCTGCTTGCTGCAGTGATGTCGAGCATTGGTGAGCATTTTATCATCACCTTTTTGCTTTTGCTTGTGAGCGTCTCCTCTATTGCGGTGATGTCGGGCTCGCAGTCGGTGAGGGCTACCACCTTTTGCCCTGCACCGTCGCGGCGTGCGGGGTCGGCAAAAATCCAGTCTTGCGGTGGCAGGGTGGCGAGTGTATCTTCGCTGTTGCCGTTTATTATATCAATGTGGTGCAGCCCCATCAGTTTGAAGTTCTTCTGCGCAATGTCGCAAAGCAAAGGGTTGCGCTCAATGTATGTGGCTTTCTCAAATTGTCGCGCCATATAGCTGCAATCTATGCCGAATCCGCCGGTGAGGTCGGCGAGAGTGCTGCCGCTTGCAAGCGATGCTTTGTAGAGTGCGGTGGCTTGCGACGAGCATTGTTCCATAGATATTCGGGGAGGGTATATGATGCCTTCTGTGGCTGCCCATTGTGGTAGCTTGTCTTGCGCAAGCTGCCACCCCTCTATCTGTGTTATTGCTCGGCGCATATCGACGGCGGGGTAGCGAGATGCTTGCAGGGCGAGGGTGCGCGTGTCGCTGTTGAGGTGTTCTGCTATGAATTTTATGGTTGCTTCGTTCACGATTGCGGTTCTTTTTTAATTGTTCCCGAAGATAGTGTAAACTCATTGTAAAACAAAATAAGGTCGCTTGTTTTTTATTCGGGAGTAGCCGGTGGGTATAAAAAAGTTGGTGGCAGAATTCTGCCACCAACCATATATAAATCCTAAATTCTCAATATTAGAGTTTGGGACCTGCAGCAACAAGAGCCTTGCCGGCATCGTTGCCTGTGTACTTGGTGAAGTTCTTGATGAAACGGCCTGCCAAGTCGATAGCCTTCTCCTCCCACTGTGCAGCGTCTGCATAAGTGTCGCGGGGATCCAAGATAGCGGGATCAACACCGGGCAACTCTGTGGGCACTACAAAGTCGAAGTGAGGAATTGTCTTGGTGGGAGCTGTGTCGATAGAACC
The DNA here is from genome assembly GCA_964423665.1 of uncultured Bacteroidaceae bacterium. Classification (GTDB taxonomy): domain Bacteria; phylum Bacteroidota; class Bacteroidia; order Bacteroidales; family Bacteroidaceae; genus HGM04593. The sequence goes on from CAYRFX010000005.1 coordinate 3,443, forward strand.
GTCGAGGATTGCATCGATGATACCGCGTGTATCCTTGATAGAGATACGCTTGCCGGTACCGTTCCAGCCTGTATTCACCAAATAAGCCTTTGCGCCGTTCTTCTCCATCTTCTTAACGAGCTCCTCACCATATTTTGTGGGGTGCAAGCTAAGGAATGCAGCACCGAAGCAAGCAGAGAATGTGGGAGTGGGCTCTGTGATACCGCGCTCTGTACCTGCAAGCTTAGCGGTGAAGCCGCTGAGGAAGTAGTACTGTGTCTGCTCGGGTGAGAGGATAGACACGGGAGGAAGAACACCGAATGCGTCAGCCGACAAGAAGATAACCTTCTTAGCGGGAGCTGCCATTGAACCGGGCTTGATGTTGTTGATGTGGTTGATGGGGTAAGATACACGAGTGTTCTCGGTTACGCTCTTGTCAGCGAAGTTGATCTTGCCGTTAGCATCAACAGTTACGTTCTCCAAAAGTGCGTCGCGCTTGATAGCGTTGTAGATATCGGGCTCGCTCTCCTTGTCGAGGTTGATAACCTTTGCGTAGCAACCGCCCTCGAAGTTGAATACAGACTCATCGTCCCAGCCGTGCTCGTCGTCACCGATAAGCATGCGTTTGGGGTCTGTTGAAAGAGTTGTCTTTCCTGTTCCTGAAAGACCGAAGAAGATAGCGGTCTCGCCCTTCTCGTTTGTGTTGGCAGAGCAGTGCATAGAAGCGATACCCTGCAAGGGGAGGTAGTAGTTCATCATTGAGAACATACCTTTCTTCATCTCACCGCCATACCATGTGTTGAGGATAATCTGCTCGCGTGATGTGAGGTTGAACACAACAGCAGTCTCAGAGTTCAAACCGAGTTCCTTGTAGTTCTCAACAGCAGCCTTAGATGCGTTGTAAACGATGAAGTCGGGCTCGCCGAATGTTGCAAGCTCCTCGGCTGTGGGGCGAATGAACATATTTGTTACGAAGTGTGCCTGCCAAGCAACCTCCATGATGAAACGTACTTTCAAACGTGTTGTGGGGTTAGCACCGCAGAATGCATCAACAACATAAAGTTTCTTGCCCGAAAGCTCTTTTGTTGCAATTCCTTTGAGTACGTTCCATGCTTCGGTTGTAACGGGCTTGTTGTCGTTCTTGTACTCCTCTGATGTCCACCATACAGTGTTCTCTGAAGTTGCATCTTTAACGATGAACTTGTCTTTGGGAGAACGACCTGTGTAAACACCTGTCATTACATTTACTGCGCCAAGCTCTGTAACTTGACCAACCTCATAACCTTCAAGACCGGGCAATGTCTCCTCGGCAAAAAGCTGCTCGTAAGAGGGGTTGTAAATAACCTCGGTAGCACCGGTGATACCATACTTGGTAAGATCTATTGTTGCCATAATTTTAAAAAATAAATTATTATGTTAATAATCAAAAAATGTTTATTCCGGAGGTGGTTTGTTTGTGAAAATTTTAACATTTTGCTCAAACTTGCCAAAGTTCTCCAAATGCAAATATATATCTTTTTGCTTAAACTCTCAAAACAATTAAAGAAAAATTTCTTTAATTACTGCAAAAAAGCCACAAAGGGTGTGTTTTTGAACTTTTTTTGCTCTTTTTTGGTGTCATCTTGTTCTTGTTTTTCCTCTTTTCTCTCTTTTGTTCTCTTGTGTAAATAGCGTTTTTCTTCTCATTTGTCTTGGAAAAATGTTATATTTTTGACATTTTGATTTTATACCGCCTTTTGAATGAAAAAGCCGTTTTTTTCTCCTCGTAATTATAAAATTAGGAATAATGAAGGAGTTAAAATCTTTCTCTTTGGAATAAATAATGTATATTAGCGGCAGAAAAAGCAACGGGCTGCAAGATGCACCCTCTTGTAATGCATAAAATAATAATTATCCGACAATATGAAAATCGTAGATTTATCTAAACAGAACACAATTCTGAATCGCTTTCTTGCCGAGATACGCGACAAGGAGATTCAGAAAGATCAGATGCGTTTCCGTCGTAATATTGAGCGCATTGGTGAGATAATGGCTTATGAAATAAGCAAGGAGCTTGCTTTTGAGCCTATGGAGGTGAAAACTCAGCTTGGCGAGGCGGTGCATAATGTGCCTGCCGATAAAGTGGTGCTCTCGACCATCTTGCGGGCGGGGCTTCCTTTGCACACCGGTTTTCATAACTATTTCGACAGTGCCGATAATGCTTTTGTTTCGGCATACCGTAAATATACCGATGAAACGCATTTTGATGTAGAGGTTGAGTATCTGGCATCTCCCCGCTTAGATGGAAAAACCGTGTTGCTCGTAGATACCATGCTTGCCACGGGTTGCAGCACCTTGCTCAGTTATAAAGCTTTGCTCACAAAGGGAACTCCCGCGAAATTGGTTATTGCAGCTGTTATAGCAAGCAAGGAGGCGGTGGATTTTGTGGAGGCGAACTTCCCCGATGATACAATTCTCTATTGTGCGGCGATTGACCCCGTGCTCAATAACCACTATTATATAGTGCCCGGGCTGGGTGATGCGGGCGACCTCTGTTTCGGAGAGAAGGATTGATGATTGATAATACAATAAATAAAGCGACCCGCGGGTCGCTTTATTTATTGTATTATGTGTGGTAGGTTATTTGCTCATTGCCTCCTCGATGGCTTTCTTTATGCCCTCACCACGAAGGTCGCGCTTGATGATTGTTCCATCGGGGCCGAACAGCATGATCTGGGGAATACCCTGTATGCCATAGAGCTCGGTAGCGTTGTCGCCACCCTTTTGGGGAACATAAATTTGCGGGTAGTCGATGCCCTCGCTTGCAAGAGCCTCTTTGAACTTCTGCTCCTGGTCCCATACGTTGATACCGAGAACAATGAGTTTGTCGCTGTCATACTCCTTGCTGATGGCTTTGAGGTTGGGAATCTCGCCACGGCAGGGACCGCACCAGCTTGCCCAGAAATCGGCAACTACATATTTCCCTTTGCCTACATAGTCGGATAATGCAGTGGGGTTACCATCAACCGTCAAACCTTTGAAATCTACAAACATTTTTCCTGCCTTTGTGGCCTCTTTCTTTTCGAGGTTGGCGTGCAGGGTTTGCAGGGGTTTCATTTTGCCCGAATATTTTACAATCTGCATAACAGAGTCGAGTGATGCCAAATCCTGATAAAGAGCTTTGGAATACATTGCAAGCATGTATGCGCCAAGGATGTTGTCCTTGTTTGAAACGATGCTCTCTTTATATATGCTGTTCAGTTCATTAACAATATTTGTGCGGAATGTCTCAAACTCCTCCATTGACATCTCACCACTCTGCACTTTGGCAATGTTCTCTTTGTATATGGCTTCCAGGGCTGTACCCTTTTCGTTGATGTTCTTGTTAATCTCGGTCGATTTGTCGTTCAAGCCGCCATTGTCGTTTACAGCTGCAGGGCTGGCAGCAAAGTCTATTGTAATTTTACTGTCGGGCTCAACCAGCACAGCACCGCTTTTGCGCTCTATCTGCACTCTTAGAACTTCGGGCTCGGCAAGCTCTCCCTTGAATACAAAAGCGCTGTCCTTTACTATGCAGGAATCTACCGGCTCGTTTGTATTTACGTTTACAAGGTAAGCGGTTTTGCCCTCCAAGCTTCCAGTTGTTGTTCCGCTGATGTTGTAGCCGCTGTTGCAGGCTGTGAGCGCGAGTGCGCCAAATGCGAAAATTGCAATCTTTTTCATTTTGGTTGTTTATAAGTTTTAATAATTAATAGGTCAAATGTTTTTAATCCTTGGGTTACCGGCGCAAAAATAATCAATTAAGTTAATTTCTGCACGATATTGTCATTTTTTAATATTTTGGTTAAATTTATTCAAATGTGAGGGTTACGAATCCCAAATACCTGCCGTTCTTGTTCATCTGTTGCACGACAACCTCTTTCCCCTCGGCGTTCAGCAGCCTTGCGGGCTCCTCGAAATAGGTGTGCGAGTGCCCTCCTAATATTATATCTATCCCTTTTGTGGCAGCTACGAGGCGTTCGTCGTCGCACGCTTCGTTGGGCATCTTGTATCCGAGGTGCGAAAGGCAAATGACAATATCGCACCCTTGCTCGCGCAGCTCTTGTGCCTGTTTGTTGGCGGTGTCTATGGGGGATAGGTATTTTATGCCTGCATAATAGTCTTTTGATATGAGTCCTTCGGGGTTAGGCGACAGCCCGAATACTCCGATTTTCACTCCCTTGCGTTCTATTATTGTCGATGGAATGATAATACCTTCGCATGGGGTACCGGTAAAGTCGTAGTTTGCGCAGAGGATAGGGTAGCTTGCCATCTTTGCGAGGCGTGCAAGGTTCTCCATGCCAAAATCGAACTCGTGGTTGCCCACTGCACCCGCGTCGTATCCCATTGCGTTCATAATTTCAATCTCCACGCTGCCCTTGAAGGTGTTGTAGTAGAGCGAGCCTTGCGAGAAGTCTCCGCAATCGAATAGCAGCACCCTTTCTGCGCCCACCGAGTCTCTTATCTCTTCGATGAGAAGAGCACGGTTCAGCACGCCCGCATTGCCGTTCTTTTCGGGTTCGATGCAGCTGTGGGTGTCGTTGGTGTGCAGTATGGTTATTTTTTCTTGTGCCTCGGCAAAGGTTGCAGCGAGCAATAGTATGGTAATAAAAATCTTTCTCATGGCATTAGTGGTTTATTTTATGCTTATGCGTCCGTCTGTGGTGGCTCTGACCGCCTTGCCATTGCTGTGCAGCTCGGCAATGTATTGTACCATGAGGTCGCGTATTGTTATATCGCTTTTGATAACTTTATTCTCTCCCTTGCCCAATGTGTATAGTTTGTCGTTGCCCTGTGCAAGATAGTCCGATGTTGCAATGAGGTAATCTTTATCCTCTTCAATCTCTTTGCCGTTTACCGTTGCAGAAAGCAACCTGCCATCCGGGCTTATTGCGAGCCTTGCTCCGCTGATGGCTTCTCCGCCCACTTTTGCAATCTCTGTGAATAACTGCACTAATTGCTTGCCGTTGAGGGTGAGCAGGGCAAGAGTGTTTTCAAAAGGAAATACGTTGTAAATATCGCCAAATGTTATATCTCCTTGTGCTATTGTGCTGCGCAGACCGCCTTTGTTGGTTATGGCAATATCTATCGGGGCGTTGCTGTGGCGTTGTGCCATGGTGCGTAGTGCGTCGGCTGCAAAATTCATTAGAGGACTCTCGGGCGTGCGCACGGTGAGTTCCATTGCCGCTGTGCCTATCACCGGGGCTTTTATGCTATCTACCGCGGCTCGGCTCCTTTCGAGTATTGCCCGCACGGCTGCGGCACCATCTTTTTTGTTGTTGTGGGTAACTTTTATGTTGCCGGCTTCAATGTTTGCAAGGTAAATATCCTTGTTGCATGATTGCAGTGTGGCAATTGCCGTGAATATCATTGCAATAGCTATATGTCTCATGATTTTGGCTTTTTTTTTGTTCTCCAAAAGTAGCATAATGCCGATAAAAAAACAAAAATGCGGTACAAAAAGAGAAAAATAGATGAAAAACTCTTCTTAAAAAGAGGACGATAATTTTGTGAAGTCGGGAATTTGCCCTATCTTTGCGGTCGCTTTCGGCGTAATCGCTGTCAAGGAAGAGTAACTTGATATGTTGCGTTGGAATGATTGAACAATTTAACAATTCAAAGTAATGGATTTAATTAAAATTGCTAAAGAAGCATTTGCTACCGATGTTAAGCGTGAGCTTGAGTTTCACCCCGGTGATACAATCACAGTAGCATACAAAATCATTGAGGGAACAAAAGAGCGTATCCAGATGTATCGCGGTGTAGTTATCAAGATCTGTGGTCAGGGTAACGAGAAACGTTTTACAGTTCGTAAAATGTCGGGTACAGTAGGTGTTGAGCGTATCTTCCCCTTGAACTCGCCCGCTATTGACAGCATCACTATCAACAAGCTTGGTCGTGTTCGTCGTGCTAAACTTTATTATCTGCGTGCTCTTACAGGTAAGAAAGCTCGTATTAAAGAGATTAAAGCGTAAGCATTGTCTTAATGACTTTGAAATAAAAAACAGCATCCGTAAAGGGTGCTGTTTTTTATTTGTCTCAGTTGTAGGGTGCCGATGAAACGCACTCCTTGTTCAATACGCTCTCTGCCATCTCGCGGTTTCTCTCGTCTATCATCACCCACACCTCGCCGCCCAAAGTGGCATAAGGCGATGTAACTGCCGACATTGTCTCGTTTCTCAGCACGCAGGGAATGTCGTTGTCTTCCAGCAGCCCTTGTACTAATTGCGCCTGCCACAGGTTGCCGCCGAAGATTTTAATCAAATGGTTTTGTCTTTTGTTGTCTGCCATAATATCACCTCCTTTTTATATTAAAACATTTCTCTGTGGTGCTTGGTTGCAGCCCTTTTCACAACGAATATTAATTTTATCCTCGGTTCGTGATAGTGCAAAAATAACATCTTTTGGCTGATATTGAAAAATATGGCGGTTTAATAATTAAAATTCACAAAATAATAGTATCTTCGTGCATAATCCCTTATTTTTGCAGGGTTAATATAGGAAATTATCAATTAAAAACAGAATAACTATGTTAGATGTAAAAGCTTGTTTGAGTGAGATAGAGGAGATGATGGAGATGACCATCATGCACCTCGAAGATGAGTATTCGCATATTCGTGCAGGAAAAGCAAATGTTCACATTCTCGATTGTGTGCGCGTGAGTTCATACGGCTCAGAGATGCCCTTGAACAATGTGGCAACAATCACCACCCCCGACTTGCGTACAATCGCAATCAAACCTTGGGATAAAAATATGATTGCTCCCATCGAGAAGGCAATCATCGATTCACCGGTAGGAATTATGCCCACAAACAATGGCGAGGTTATTATAATTGCGATTCCTCCCCTCACCGGTGAGCGTCGCAAGGACCTTGTTAAGCAGTGCGCCCATGAGCTTGAGACCGCAAAAATCAGTATCCGCAATGCTCGCCGCGACGGTATCGACACAATGAAGAAATCTGTGAAAGACGGCACCCCCGAGGACGTTGCAAAAGATGGCGAAGAGAAATTGCAAAAGATTCATGACAAATATATAAAGCGCGCCGAGGAAATTTTTGCAGCCAAGGAGAAAGAGATACTCACCGTGTAATAAAAAGGCGTAGTGCAGGGTGTTGTTATAAAAAGTTCGGGTAGTGTCTATGCCGTCCGTGCAGCAGATGGTGCTGTGGTCGATTGCAGGGTAAAGGGAAATTTCCGCCTTAAAGGAATAAAGAGTACCAATCCCGTTGCAGTGGGCGATGTTGTGGAGTTTGATGTGCGTGCCGATGGCACAGCGTATATAGTGGATATAATGGAGAGAAAGAACTACATTGTCCGCAAGGCATCGAACCTCTCCAAGCAGTCGCATATCCTTGCCGCCAATCTCGACCTCTGTTTCCTCGTAGTAACAATAAGCCACCCTGCCACCTCCACCACATTTATAGACCGCTTTTTAGCGTCGGCAGAGGCTTATCGTGTGCCCGTGGTGCTGGTATTTAATAAAGCCGACCTCTATTCCCCCGATGAAATCTCCGAGATGCAATATCTTGTGGCGCTATATGAAAGTATAGGCTACCGCTGTCTTGTAACAAGTGCCGAAAATGGCGATGGAGTAGATGCTTTGAAGGAGGCGATGCGCGGCAAGGTGTCGCTGCTTGCCGGTAATTCGGGCGTGGGAAAATCGAGCCTTGTGAATGCTGTCGCGCCCCGGCTGGCTGCAAAGGTTGGTGAAATCTCCAAGATACACGATACCGGTATGCACACAACCACATACACCGAGATGTTCGAGTTTATGCCCGGCAGTTATATTGTGGATACTCCCGGGGTAAAGGGCTTTGGTTCATACGCCATGGAGCCCGAGGAGATTCCCCACTATTTTGTGGAATTTTTTGCACTCTCCGATGGGTGCAAGTATGGTAACTGCACCCACACGCATGAGCCGGGCTGCGCTGTGCTTGCCGCTCTTGAAGAGGGTAAAATTGCCCCCTCCCGCTACCAGTCCTATTTGAGCATGCTTGAAGATGAAGATGAGGGAAAGTACCGCACATCGGAATAGAATGGTGCATATATAAACGATAAAGGCAGCCAAACGGCTGCCTTTATCGTTTATATGGTTCCTATAATTACTTTTGCGGGTTGTTTATGAGGAACTCGGCAATCTGCACTGCGTTGAGCGCAGCACCTTTCTTAATCTGGTCGCCCACAATCCACATAATAATACCGTTGGGGTTGGTGAGGTCCTTGCGTATGCGTCCTGCATAAACAGGGTCGCTGCCTGCAAGGAACAGGGGCATGGGATACTCCTTCTTCTCGGGGTTGTCCATGAGCACCAAGCCTTCGCCCTCGGAAACTGCTTTCTGCACCTGCTCCACGGTGAGGGGCTCCTCGGTCTCTATCCACAAGGTCTGTGAGTGTGAACGAAGCGCGGGGACACGCACGCACTGTGCGCTCACTTGAATATCGCTGTGCATAATCTTGCGTGTCTCGTTATACATTTTCATCTCCTCCTTGGTGTAGCCGTTGTCGGTGAACACGTCAATTTGGGGAATCACGTTGAAAGCAAGCTGATATGCAAATTTCTCAACTGTGGGCTCCTCGCCTGCAAGCACCTGGCGATACTGCTCATAAAGCTCTGCCATAGCTGCTGCACCTGCGCCGCTCGCTGCCTGATATGTTGAAGAGTGAACACGCTTGATGTGTGAGAGGTTTTCGATAGCCTTCAATGCTACCACCATTTGAATAGTGGTGCAGTTGGGGTTGGCTATAATACCGCGAGGGCGGTTGTATGCATCGGTGGGGTTTACCTCGGGAACTACCAAAGGAACATCTTCGTCCATGCGGAACGCGCTTGAGTTGTCAATCATCACACAACCATGCTTTGTGATGGTCTCGGCAAAATCTTTTGAAACACTGCCGCCTGCCGATACAAAGGCATAGTCCACACCTTTGAAGTCGTCGTTGTGCTTCAGCTCTTTAACGGTGTAATCAACACCCTTGAAGTTATATACTTGTCCCGCACTGCGAGCCGAACCAAAAAGTACAAGCTCGTCAAATGGGAAATTTCTCTCTTTGAGCACGCGCAGGAACTCCTGTCCCACAGCACCGCTCACGCCAACAATAGCAATCTTCATTTTTATATCTGTTTTAATCTGTTTTTTTTATTTATATGCGCCTGTTTTCCCAGCCATTAGGCTGCAAAGATAGCAATATAATTGCAAAAAATATGAAAAATATGCAGATTATGATGCTTTATGCAATCTTTTTGTCGCCTTTCGTGCCCATTTGCGGGTAAAATGTCCTTGTGATAATGATATTTTTTGTATTTTCGCAAGGTCAATGAGTTAGTCTTTATGGAGAAAGATTGGTTACAACGTGGAGAACTATTGCTTGGCACGGATAAACAGCTGCGCCTGAAAAAAGCACACCTTCTTGTGGTGGGGCTTGGGGGTGTGGGCTCATGGGCTGCCGAGATGCTATGTCGTGCGGGTGTGGGGGCATTTACCCTTGTAGATGCCGATGTTGTTGATGTTACCAATATCAACCGGCAGATGCCGGCTCTCTCCTCCACTGTGGGGCGGTCAAAATGCGAGGTTGTGGCGGAGCGTTTGCTCGCTATAAATCCTCAGGTGCAGCTCACCGTGAAGAATATGTTTATCGACGGGGAAAATATTCCACAACTGCTTGCCGAGTGCGATTATGATTTTGTGATAGATGCAATAGATACAATCCCATCAAAATCGGCACTTATAATTAATTGTTGGGAGCGCGGCGTGAGGATTGTATCGAGCATGGGCGCGGGCACAAAGATGAACCTTTCCGATATTCGTTTGGGCGATTTGTGGAAAAGTGAACATTGCACACTTGCAAAGAATATGCGCCGTGCGCTGCGTGCCTATCGCGGGCAATATAAGTTGCCGGTGGTGTTCAGTGTCGAAGAGCCGCGTGTGCAGGCAGTGCACCCCAATCCCGCCGGGGGTAAGCCTATAATAGGCTCGCTTGGCTATTTTACAGCAGTCTTTGGCTGTTATCTTGTCGAATATGTAATAAAAGAGATATGATAGATATAAAGGATATAACAAAAAACTTTGGCAGCCTGCAGGTGTTGCGCGGTGTGAATTTGCACATCGGCAAAGGAGAGGTTATCAGCATCGTCGGTCCCAGCGGCGCGGGAAAAACAACCCTTTTGCAGCTTGTGGGTACACTCGACCGTCCCACGTCGGGCAGCATCAGTTTCAATGGTGAGGAACTCGCCCGCATGAGCGATAAGCAGCTTGCAGTATTCCGCAACAGGCATATAGGTTTCGTGTTTCAGTTTCATCAGCTCCTGCCGGAATTTACAGCCCTTGAAAATATAATAATTCCGGCACTTATTGCAGGGCGCAGCCGCAAGGAAGCTGAAAAAGAGGCAATGGATCTGCTTGAGGTAATGGGGCTGAAAGAGCGTGCAGGGCATAAGCCTTCCGAGCTGTCGGGAGGCGAAAATCAGCGAGTGGCAGTGGCAAGGGCCTTGATAAACAAGCCGGCTCTTATTCTTGCCGACGAACCATCGGGCAGCCTTGACAGCAAGAATAAGCAGGAACTGCACAAACTCTTTTTCGAGCTGCGCGACCGCTATGGTCAGACATTTCTCATTGTAACTCACGACGAGGAACTCGCCCGCACAACCGATCGTACCATTCGTATGGTAGATGGAGTGGTGTCCGGTGTTAAATAATATTAATTTACACAAACCTCTTTTTACTTTTTCTCTTTTCCGCAGTCTATTAAAAAAGTAAATAGAAAAAAATAAATTATGAAAAAGACAATTTTGTTTATGTTTGCAATGGTAATTGCCGTTGCTGCATTTTCGCAAGAGAGACAAAGAGATGGTCAGGCACGTCGTCGCCAAATGGATCCCGAAACTATGGCAATGGCGCAGACTCAAAATTTACAGGAAGTATTGCAGCTCGACAGTCTGCAGTTTCAGGCTGTGTACCTTATGAACTACTCCGATGCCATGGCGATGCAAGATAGTATGAAGGTGCGCAAAGAACGCGGAGAGCGTGTACAGCCCACCGAGGAAGAGCGTAAGGCGCGTGCCGAGGTTATGAAAAAACGCCAAGAGGTGCGCAATGAGCAGATGAAGCAGATTCTCACCGAAGAGCAGTACGAAAAATACCTCAAGTATATGAAGAAGTCGGCACGCAACGGTCGTCCCAATGGTGAACGTCGTGGTGGCGGCGAACGCGGCGGTGAGCCTTTTGAATAGTAACAGGTAAAATATCGTATAATAAACAGTGGTGTGGCAATGTATATTTTGCCACACCACTGTTTATTTGTAACTTCGCGCATAAAAACAACAACATATGGCAATCGACCTGCAAATAGAAGGCTTATCAAAGAGTTTCGGCGATTTGGAATTGTTCAGCGGAATATCATTTACCGTTGAAGAGCGCAAGCGCATAGGGCTTATAGCCCGTAACGGAAAAGGAAAAAGTACGTTGTTAAAGATAGTGGCAGGAGATGAACCTGCCGATGAAGGCAAGATAACATTGCGGGGTGGGGTGCGCGTAGGGTATCTTGAACAGGAACCCGATTTTGACGAGAATCTCACGGTTATTGAGGCGTGCTTGCAGCGTAATAGTGAGAAGGCGCAGTTGATAGCTCGTTATGAGCAGGCTGCAGCAACGGGAAACACCGCGCTCTTGCAACCGCTGATGGAGGAGATGGACCGCCTGAATGCGTGGGACTATGAGCATCGTGCCAAGCAGGTGCTCGATAAATTGAAAATTACCCGTTTCGACCAGCCGGTAAAGGAACTTTCGGGCGGGCAGAAAAAACGAATAGCACTTGCATCTGTTCTCATAGAGCAACCCGACCTCATGATTCTCGATGAGCCCACCAACCACCTCGATATGGCAATGGTGGAGTGGCTCGAGGAGTATCTGTCACGTATGAACAGCAGCCTGCTCATGGTTACTCACGACCGCTATTTCCTTGATAATGTATGCAACGAGATAATAGAGATTGACGATAACTCCATATACCGATATAAAGGGAATTACAGCTACTTTCTGCAACGGCGCGAAGAGCGTTTGCAGAACAAAGCAGCCGAGACTGCGCGTGCGCGCAATCTCCTGCGCAAGGAGCTCGATTGGATGCGCCGCCAGCCACAGGCACGCGCCCACAAGGCAAAGTATCGCATAGACGCCTTTTATAAATTGGAAGAGAAGGCGGCTGCCATGCGCGACGATTCAAAGGTCTCTTTAGAGGTGAAGGCGCAATATATCGGCAATAAGATTTTTGTTATGCGAGCCCTCTCAAAATCCTTCCCGGGCAAGGTTATAACAAAGGATTTTTATTACACGTTTGCCCGTTACGAGAAGCTTGGCATTGTGGGGAACAACGGAACGGGCAAATCTACATTCATAAAAATGCTGCTTGGGAAGGTTGTACCCGACAGCGGCACGATAGAGGTGGGTGAAACCGTAAAATGGGGATATTACAGCCAAGATGGTCTCTCTTTCAATGAGCAGATGAAGGTGATAGATGTTGTAAAGAATATTGCCGAGGTTATTCCCGTGGGTAACAAGATGCTCACTGCATCACAGTTCCTGCAACATTTTCTTTTCTCCCCCGAGAAACAATACAGCTATGTATATAAACTGAGCGGTGGCGAGAAACGCCGTCTCTATCTCTGTACCGTGCTCATGAGCAACCCTAATTTTCTTGTTCTCGATGAGCCCACAAACGACCTTGATATTGAGACTTTGCAGGTGCTCGAGGAGTATCTGAGCGACTTCAAGGGTTGTGTGATTGTGGTGAGCCACGACCGTTATTTTATGGATAAGGTGGTCGATCACATTTTTGTTTTCAATGGCGAGGGTGATATAAAAGACTTCCCCGGCAACTACACCGAGTATCGCGATTGGCGCGATGAGGAGCGTGCCACGGCAGCAAAGGAGGCTGCGGCACAGGCTGCAAAAACAGCTCCGTTGAAATCCAATCACCGCACCGAAGAGAAACGCAAGCTCAGTTTCAAGGAGAAACGCGAGTATGAGGCTTTGGAGGTGGAGATTGCAGAATTAGAGAGGGAAAAAACAGAAATAGAGCAGGCAATGAGCAGTGGCACTCTCTCCACTGCCACTTTGCTTGAGAAGTCCACCCGCATACAACAGGTAATGGAACTTATTGACGAGAAAACAATGCGCTGGCTCGAATTAAGTGAATATGACACCTAAATTGCACTTTTTACAGGTGTTTGTGCAAAATGCGGCTCTTTTGTGAGAAACTATTGATTGAATTTGTTAATTTTGCAGCGGTGATATACCGCTCTCATACAATCAAACAGAAGAAAATGAATAGTAAAAATCCTAAAATAGACCGTTTCCCGTTTCTCGCCGAGTCTTTTCTTGTTGATAAAATAGGGCGCATGCGCCCCTCCACTTTGGCAAATTATATGCTCACCTGCGGTGGGCGTCACGCCGAGGCGCGTGGCTTTGGTGCTACGAGCTCGCTCGGGTGGGTTCTTGCCCGTCTTGCCCTGCACATCGACAGAATTCCTATGATGCGTGAGCGTTTCTTTATAGAAACCTGGGTGCGTTCCCTTTATCATGGCTTCACAGACCGTTGCGTGCGTGTTGTAGATGAAGAGGGCAAGCTCGTTGCTTCGTTGTTATCAACCTTTGCGATGATTGACTTGAAAACCCGCACCTCTGTCGATTTGAATGGGGATATAGGCTTGCGCATAGTTGAGAATGCCCTCCCCGATGAACCGCTTGCAATACGCCGTGTCCCCTCTGTCAATCGCACGCCGGTTGATGAGGTCTCTTTCCGTCGTCGCCCGCTGTACAGCGATATAGATATAAACGGGCACATGAACAGCATACGCGAACTCGACCATATTCTCGATGCCTTTCCGCTCGATTATATGTACTCCCACAACCTCACCGATTTTGTTGTGGCTTATATGCAGGAGGGCGAGACCACCGAGGAACTCACGTATGGCATCAAGGAACTTGCCCCCGACCATTACCTTGCGCAGGTAACCAAGGAGAATGGTGTTGTGTCGTCGCGTTGCGAACTTAAGTTTGCGCCTATAAACAATCGCTGATAAAGAAATAAAAACGGGGTTCACTTCATTCACAAAGTGAACCCCGTTTTTATTATTGTAACAATTCTTAGAACGCGTAACCCAGCGAGAATGTCAATGCATCAAAACAGCCTTCTCCTTCCATTAATTTATCATTGATACCACTTTGATAACTTACATCGAAGTTGAACTTTTTCCACCAAACACCGATACCGCCTCTTAAACCATAATCAAGGCTTTTGGAGCGGAAATCGAACCATTCGTCATCAATTTCATCACCCTCACTACAATCGTATGTGTGTCCATAGGTATAGCTAACGAATGCACCTAAATGAGCATCAAGTGTAATACCGCCCAATACATTTATATCGTATTTGTATCCCAGTGTAACGGGGGAGAAACGAATAAGATGTCCCATATATTCATCTTCACCACCTCCGATATATTCATAATATTTGTTATAATATTTGTAAGTATTGTCAATTTTACATCCTTGAGAAGCCAAAGCCAACTCCATACCCCAATAGAAACCGGCGTTTGTAAACGGTTTCTGGAAACCAACGCTTATATCATAGCCTAATTTACTATCTGCATCTTCAATATCGGCAGACATGCTACTTAAACCGGCACGTACATACCAAGTAGTTTCGCTTGTGCTCTTTTCTATCTGGTGCTTGACAGCGGTTGATTCATAGCTGTATATTTGTGCATTAACTGCAAGGGCTGCAGCAAAGGCAATAATAAGTGAAAAAAATCTTTTCATAATCAATAAATTTTAATACTGTTTATATTGAAACTGAATAAAAGATGCTGTTTTATTTGCAACAATCATTAACGATGACAGGCTTTGTGTCGTGTCTTTCAAGGAAGAGCTCGGGGTTCATCCATTTGTAGTCATCAGTTGTTAATGATCGCCAGTTTTTGAAACGTGCAGGGTAACCGATAACGGTGAGTTCGAAATCATCGGAGTTGTCGCAAGTTCTGTACTCAAAGATTGCGCCTACAAGAATATCAGCGTGAAAATCTCTTGTAACCTTAGATGCTCCCCAAATTTCCACTTTGCTGCGTTGAGACTTCAATACGTCCTCCATAAAATCCTTTGTAATCTGGAATGTAGCCTCTACGCGGCCGGTCTCGTTGTAGCATTCATACATTCTTGTCTTGTCTCCGCTATTCAACTCGGTTACTCTTTTTGCAACCTCACTGCTCGGTATAATTTCAAAATCTACTACCTGCGGCTTTACGTGAGCATTTGTGGTAACATCTAAGATGCGTGCAGCGCGTATCTCTTTTTTTACACTTGTCTTTACGCTGTTGCAAGATGACAAAAATAATCCCGATACTGCAACACACATTGCAGCCATAAATAAATTTTTTGTTTTCATGTTTTTTGTGTTATAAATGTTAATAAATGAAAAAGTTTTTTACAAAGGAAAATGAATTTTTGTTTCGTATCCGCCCTTCTGTGTCTTGAATTCCTTGACATGTCAAGTGATTCAAGACACAGAAGGGCGTTCTATTTCGTGCTCCACTATCAAAATAGTGTGGTGTTTGTCTTTTCTTTGAAATCAATCAAGGCTCACTGGGATAAACAGGGGGGGAGGTGACGCAATATTCTTACCCCAAAATTCTTTAGCTCCCTCTAAATCTTGCGTTGAGCGGATGATATTTATATAGGGGCTATGCCCAATATTGCATTTTGGCATAGCCCCTTAAGGTTTGTAAGAATTGATAAAATACAAGGCGCTGAGATTTAAGACGATAGGAGTGTACAAAGGTACTCGACCGAGCCATAATATCGATAACAACAAAGTAGTTTGTTAATTATGCACACCGCCAATATATATATAGCCTCCCTATTTTGTAGATGAGCCTCAATCTCTATTTCGTTGTTTTTATCTCATACTCTTCACTGTATGATTCAAAGAAATTGTGTTTTAGAATAATGGATATACGCATTAAAGTGTTGGTGTCTATAGAGGCTTTTTCAAAAAGCAGATATACGTTAGAACGGCTATACGATAATTGATGGGCAAACCAAACAACGGTGTGTCCTTGCTCTTCTAACTTGCGCCGAATCTGTTTCCCTATATGCATTTGTGCCAAAGTTTGTGACGCTCGCTCCCGTTGCTTTGGTACAAAATAAGGCGCAGGAGACCATCGGCTCACCCCACCTTTTTAGGCTCTCGCATTGCCCACACTGTTAGGATAAGCAACGCCAGTCTGCCCACGCCGATGACTATACACTCATTTCACTTGTTGCATCTAATGGTAGATGAAGCAAGTGATAATGCAAAATCATATCGGCCGGCGCTTTTGTTGCATGTTCTTTAACAGTGTTAGAATTTGCGAGATTCAAAAAAGGTAAAGAAAACGCGATAAAACGTCGAGTTATACCTTGGTAAAACAAGTTTATATGTCTCACCAAGATGTTGCAAATTTAAGCAAGTTTTGTCAAATGGCAAAGGGAAACGGTTTTTATAGAGCCAAATTGCGACAAATAGTCCCGATATTGCTTTAATAATATCGGGACCGTTGCTCTATTTATATATTCTCCTTGCCTGTTTGGTCGCTACTTTCAGGCTCCCTCTTTTTCCTCAATTTCTCTTCAAGCATCTGCACCCACTCATACCAGTTGGGAATATAAAGTGTGGCAATGACCGTGTTGAGCAGCATGCCCATCACCACAGCAGCTCCGAGCGACAGGCGGGCGTTGGCACCTGCACCGCCTGCAAAGAGAAGCGGCATCACACCCAGCACAAAGGCAAATGAAGTCATGAGAATGGGGCGCAAGCGCACATGTCCCGCCTCTGCTGCACTATGGCGTATGCTGTTGCCTGTGTGGCGATAGTCTCTTGCAAACTCCACAATGAGGATTCCGTTCTTTGCGCTGAGTGCAATGAGCAGAATTATACCCACCTGTGTATATACGCTCACCGGGATATCGAAGAGCCAGCAACCGGCTATTGCTCCTAATAACGCAATAGGCACTCCTGTGATGGCGGCAACGGGGCTGCCCCAGCTCTCATATTGTGCTGCAAGCACCAGATAAGCAACCAAAATGGCAATAATGAATATGAGAGTGGTGGTGTCGCCTGCTGTTTTTTCTTGGTAGGCAACACCGGTCCATTCATACCCGAACTCATTGCCCAGTTCTGCCCTCACCAGAGCCTCCACATCTTTCATCACCTCGCTTGAACTATACCCCGGTGCCACGTTGCAGGTAATTGCCGCGCTGTTATACATATTATAACGCCCCAGCTGGTCAATACCTAAAATATCTTCAACCTTAATGAAACTGCTGAACGGGACCATCTCGCCCTTGTTGTTGGCGAGGCTCAGGCGCAGCACGCTGTCAATAACCTTCTGGCTCTTTTCACCGGCAGCCATCTTTACCTGCCATATTCTGCCCAGCATCACAAAGTCGTTCACATAAATGGCACCCATATAATAGCTGAGGGTTGAAAGCACTGCGCCCATATCGAGCCCCATGGAGATTGCCTTTTCACGGTCGATGTTCAGGAAATACTGTGGCACATCGGCTTCGTAAGAACTGTTCATGTTCTCCACCGATGGAGCCTCGCGGTAGTTTGCCACAATGGCATCAACACCTTTTTGCAGCTCTGTGAGCCCAAGAGCCTTGCGGTCCTCCAGTTGCAGCTGCAATCCGCCCACGTTACCTATTCCCGGGATTGCTGGCGGTACAATGGCAAAGCATTGCGCCTCCTCAATCTCCACATACGCCTGTTTGTTGAATCGTTCCACAATGGCAGCGGCTTTTTGCTCCTTTTCCTTGCGCTCGCTCCAGTCTTTGAGCACCACAAAAACGCTTGCAGCGTTGCTTTGCTGTCCGTTGTTGAGAATGCTGTATCCGCTGATGCTGATATTGGTCTTAACCTCGGGATATGCCGAAACAATCTTCTCCACCTTTGCGGCAACAGCCTCTGTGCGGCTGAGCGATGCTGCGGGTGGCAGCTGCACTGCTATTATAAAGTAACCATCATCTTCGTCGGGGATAAAGGTCGTGGGCCATATGTTGAACATATAAAGTGCGAGCAACGACATTGCCACAAAGGTTGATGCGGCTATCCAGGCGCGGCGCAGGAGGAAATCCACCACCTTGTCATACCAGCGCTGCACTGCATCGTATCCACGGTTGAATACTCTGAAAAACGCTCCTTCTTTTCTCTCTTTAGTAGGGCGTAACAACAGGGCGCACAGGGCGGGTGTGAGGGTGAGCGAGTTGAAACCGCTGAGCAGTGTAGCCGTGGCTATGGTCAAGGCAAACTGCTTGTACAGCTGCCCCGAGATTCCGCTAATCATTGTGGTGGGCAAGAATACTGCCATCATCACAAGCACCACTCCCACAATGGGGCCTGCAATCTCGTCCATAGCCTTTTCTGTTGCCTCGCGTGCCGATAGTTTACCCTCGTCTAATATTCGTGTGGCATTCTCCACCACCACAATCGCATCGTCCACCACAATGGCAATGGCAAGAATGAGACCGAACAACGAGAGGGTGTTTATCGAGAACCCCAACAACTCCATTACAGCCAATGTTCCAATGAGCGACACAGGGATAGTGAGGCATGGAATGAGCGTGGCACGCCAGTTTTGCAAAAAGAGAAATATGACGAGAATAACCAGCACAGTGGTCTCCACAAAGGTGTACAACACCTCATGAATGGAGCTGCGCATAACATCTGTTGTGTCAAGTGCAATCTGATATTGCACCTGTGGCGGGAAACTCTCGGCAAGCTCTTCCATCTTCTCACGCACAGCCTTTGAAACGGCAAGCGAACTTGAGCCGGGCAGCTGATACACGGCAAGGGCGGCGGTGGGCTTTCCTTTGAGGCGGCTCGACGAGGCATAGGTCTCGCTGCCTATCTCAATCTCGGCAATGTCGCGCAGGTGTAGCATCTCCACACCATTGTTGCGTATCACAATGTTGGCAAACTCCTCGGCATCTTTCAGCCTTCCCTGCACGTTCAGCGTATATTGAAAGGCGTTGTCGGCTCCTGCTCCCAACGTCTGCCCCACATACCCTGCCGATATCGCAAGGTTCTGCTTCGATATTGCCTGATAAACCTCGGCGGGGGATATTCCTCTTATGCGCATGGCTTCGGGGTTCAGCCATACACGCATAGAGTAGTTACCTGCTCCCATGATATTTACCGAGCCCACTCCCGGGGTACGTGTGAGCTGATCGACAATCTGCAATTCTGCGTAGTTCGAAAGATACAGTTGGTTGTATGTGCTGTCGCCGGTGAGTGTGATGAAGAGCACCACGTTTGTCGATTGTTTCTGCACTGTTACTCCTTGTTGTGTAACCTCGGTGGGCAGCGAGTTAAGAGCAATATTCACCCTGTTCTGCACAAGCACCGTTGCCATATCAATATCTGTTCCCACCTCAAATGTCACAGTGAGCCTGTATGTGCCCGAAGATGATGAGGTGGAACTCATGTAAATCATCCCATCTACACCGTTTACCTGTTGCTCAATGGGTATTCCCACCGTTTGCGCAATAGTCTCGGCATTTGCTCCCGGATAGACCGCATTTACCTGCACCGTGGGCGGAGTTATTGGGGGATATTGGTCCACGGGCAGTACAAAAAGAGATATACCGCCTGCAACAAGCAATAACAGCGATAGCACCGTGGCAAATATCGGTCGTTCTATAAAGAATTTGGAGAAATTCATAATATAACTTTTTGATGGTTATAGACTCTGTTGTTTGGAGCCCTCCATGATGGGGGTAACCTCCATTCCGTTTCGCACCTTCAGAAGAGCTTTTGTTACATATCTCTCTCCTGCCTTCAAACCGTTTGTAACAAGGCGCATTGTATCATTGACAAGGTTCCCTGTGTCTATACTGCGATACTCCACAACGTTATTCTCGTTGAGCACATATAGGAATTTTCCTAACTGGTCGGTTCCTATCGAGGCATCTCGCACTAAGATGCCGTTGTCAATCTTTTCATACGGCAACACTACGCTTATGTAGCTGCCGGGCTTTAGGAACAGGTTGCTGTTGTCCAGTTCTGCCCTCACCCGCAGCGTGCCAGTGCTTAGATTTATATCGGGCGAGAGGTAATCCATCTTTGCCTTCCAGCGGTAATAAGTGTCGTTGCCCAATGTGAATGTAACCCACTCCTCTTTACCCACTACATCGGAGCGTTTTTCTTTGTTCAACCATTGGTTGTCGGTAATGTCAAAATAGGCATACATCTTGTCGTCCTTGTACATCTTGCACAGTTCCACAGGGCTTGCAGCACCCGGGATATATGTGCCCACGGAATATTTCTCAATGCCTACGACACCGTCCATTGGAGCCTTCACATAACAATACCCTAAGTTTGTGCGTGCCGTGCTCAATGCTGCTTTTGCATTGTCCACTTGCGCCTCGTAGCTCTTTACGTTGCTTTTTGCCTGCAAAAGCTCTATCTGGCTCACAGCATCGCTCTCTATTGCCTGCTGCATGCGCTCGTAGTTACTGCGGGCATATTCAAGCCCAGCTTCGGCAGTGCTTAGTGCAGCTTCTGCCTGCGCCACGGCATTTTCATATAGCGTGGGCTCTATAATGAAGAGTGTCTCTCCTTTTTTCACTCTGCTGCCTGGCGTGTAGCTCTGTTTCAGCAATGTGCCGCTTGCTCTTCCCACAATGGATATTGTAGATACAGCCTCTAAATATCCCGGGTATTCACGCGTGAGAGTAACTTCTCGCTCAATGGGCAGTGCAACCTCCACGGGCAGTGCGGCAGCACTGCTTGTTTGTTCTGCTTTTTTGTGGCAGCTGCATATTATAGCAATGGCTGCCAACAGGATACTCTTTTTCATATATTGTGAATTTTATTTTTATTATTACCAACCACCGCCGAGAGCCTCATATAACTGCACAAGATATTTGAGCGATGCTCCCCGTGCCTGCACAAGGTAATCTTCGTAGCTCAGCAGGGTGCGTTGTGCATCAAGAACATTCTGGAACTGCGTGAGCCCCTGTTTGTATAGCTCCAAAGAGAGTTCCAAGGTCTCGTTGCTCTGGTTCACCGCCTCCTTTATGGCTACAATCTGTGCAATGGAACTGCTGTACTCGCTCATGGCACTCTCCACCTCTTGCATGGCGGTGAGTACATTGCTGTTGAACGATAGAATACTCTGTTCAAGCGTTGCTTTTGCCTCGCGCATGGCATTGAGCCTCTCTCCGCCACTGAATATTGTCCAGCGCATAGCCGGTGCAATTTCCCATGTGAGGCTGCGGGCATGCGGCAGATCCTTCAGTTCATTTGCAGCATATCCTATTGTGCCGTTTATGTAAAATGTGGGCAACCAGTCGCGCTTGCTTGCACCGAGCAATGCTGCCGCAGCTTCCACTTTCTTTTCTGCCTCTCTTATGTCGGGGCGGCGTAGTAGCAGGGTAGCGGGCACTCCCAAAGCTATCGTCTCTATATAAGATGGCAGGTTGCCGTCGTCTCCCGGCCACTCTCCCATGTCCGACGGGTAGCAGCCCAGCAACACAGCCATGCTGTTGCGATAGCCGTTGATGCTCGCCTCCATTGCCGGGATTTGTGCGAGAGTGTTATAATAAACCGATTTTGATTGTGCAACATCTAATTTAGATGCCAGCCCGCTGTTGTAACGCGATGTTACAATATTTATAATCTCCCTCTGCGAGGCCACATTGGTGCGCAGCACAGCCAAGCGGGCTATACTCTCCTTAAGCGAGAAATATGTTGTGGCTACATTGGCACAGAGCGACACCATAACAGCTCTGTACTCCTCTTCTGTTGCCTGAAAGAGCCTTTTTTGTGCCTTTGAACGCATATATATACTGCCGAATACATCTGCCTGCCAGCTCACTGAAACAGCTCCGCTGAAGTAACCGTCATACGTCTCGCGGTATAGTGTCTCGGCAGTGTTGCCGCTGCTTTTGGCACGTTGCCACCCGGCTTGCAATCCCACCTGCGGCAGCAGGTTGCTCTGTGCCTGTCGCCACACCGCCTTTGCCTTCTTCATGTTCTCAATGGCGGCGAGCACCGATGGGTTACGCATGATGGCAACATTTATAAGTGAATCGAGCCGGGTGTCCTCGAAATTCTGCCACCATAGGTCATTCTCGGGCATAGTCTGCTCAAAAAGCCCGCTATGCTCCCAGCTATCGGGCAGCGTCTCTTTGAGGTAGCTTTCTCCCTGCTGCGCTTTTGCCATCACAAAGGAGAAAAACAGGATAATAAGTAATAAAATAAACCTCATATTTATGTTATATTCGTTAAGCAGAATATAAACACATCAGCCAGGGGTATGGTTTTTAATGAGGTGTATAAAAAGATATGGTATTAAGATTGAAATTTGCAGAAATATTCCGTTATTGGAAACTCTTATCAGGGCTCATCGCTCATCTCAATAGTGAGTTTGCCGCCCTGTGCAATATCGCTGTGGAGTATGTAGGGCAGGGCATAGGGTTCTCCGTTCAGTCTTATACTTTTGATATAAATATTTTCATTGCTGTTGTTGATGGTCTCTATGACAAACGTGCCACCCTCCACCGATAGCTCGGCGCGTTCAATCGTGGGGGAACCAAGCCAATAACGCCCGCTTGCGGGTTCCACCTCGTAGAATCCCAATGCCGACATTATGTACCACGCCGACATCTGTCCCATATCTTCGTTACCCGATAGCCCGTCGGGTGTGTTGCGATACTGCTCTTTCAGCACCTTGCGTACAAGCTTTGCGCATTTGTGGGGCTCCCCGAGCATGGTGTATAAATATATTGTATGGTGCCCGGGTTCGTTCCCGTGTGCATATTGCCCTATCATGCCCGAAATATCGGGTGATGGGTCGCCTTCCACGGTTGATGGGGCTGTGAACAGCGAATCTAAGCGTGCGAGCATCTGCTCCCTGCCACCGAACAGCTTTGAATACTCTTGAACATCGTGTGGTACAAGCCAGGTGTATTGCCATGCATTGCCCTCGCAGTAGTCATCGGCGCGGTGCGATGAGTAGTAGGGGTTGAACGGCTCGCGGAAGCTGCCTGTGCTATCCACTCCGCGTATGAAATGGCTCTTCTTGTCAAAGAGCCTGCTATACGACCGGCTCTTGCGGGTAAAATACTCGGCATCCTCCTCTTTTCCCATTGCCTTTGCGGCGTTGGCGGCAGCTCCGTCGGCAAGAGCATATTCGAGCTCGTATGCCACTGCCTCGCCAAACATATTGCAAGGTATGTAGCCGTATGTGTGGCGCAGCCCCTTGCCACGTTCGCAGCTTGCCGCTGTCTTTTTTATCGCCTCAAAAGCCTTCTCATGGTCAAATCCTTTTATTCCTTTTACAATGGCGTCGGCAACGACGGGGATTGCAGGGTCGCCCACCATGCAGTTGGTCTCGTTGCCCCACAGGTGCCACACGGGCAGCCTGCCCTGCTTGTCGCAAATATCAACCATGCTTGCGACAAACTCACCCGCTTTTTGCGGTTCTATTATGGTCATAAGCGGTTGCTTGGTGCGGTAGGTGTCCCAAAGCGAAAAATTTGTGTATCGTGGGGTGGTGCTGTTGTATATGTTGCCGTCGGCACCGCGGTAGTCGCCGTTAATGTCGCTGAAAAGCACGGGTGCCATCATTGCATGATAGAGAGCTGTGTAGAAGATCTTTTTATCCTCCTCGTCGGTGCAGGTGATTTTTATTTTTGAGAGCTCTTTCTCCCACGCTTCGTCTGCCTCTTTTGCAATAGCATCGAACTCTTTGTGCAGAGCCTCCTGCTCTAATGCGCTTATCGCACCCTCTATGCTCACCGGTGATATTGCCACCTTTAATATAATCTCCTCGCCCTCGTTTGTGGTGAACGATGCGCGCCCATACATATTATTGGTTCCGTGTAGCTCGAATTTATCAAAAGGCTTGCTCAGTTCCGCTGCAAAATAGACGCGTTGTGCTCGCGCCCACCCTCTCGAGTGGCGATAGCCTGTGATGCGGTTGTTGCCCGTTGCCTGCATAAAACATTCGGTGGTTCTGTCCCAGCACCCGCCGTTTTCAAGGTCAAAGACTATTGCGGCATCTTGCGCTGCGGGGAAGGTGTAGCGGTGCACGCCTGTGCGTGCCGTGGCTGTAATCTCTGCCTTAATGTTGTAGCGTGTAAGAGGCACGGAATAGTAGCCTGCCTGTGCAATCTCCCGCTCCCTGTCTGCAGGCGACCACAGCCCGCTGTGCGGGTCGTCGATGCTGCCTCGGGCGTATGTTACATTGCCTGTAACGGGCATGACGGTAATATCGAAAAGGTCGCCAATGCCTGTTCCGCTCAGATGTGTGTGGGAGAAGCCTATAACACTGTTTTCATCTTGATGGTAGCCCGAACACCAGTCCCACGATTGGTTTATACTTGTGGGGCCTGCCTGCACCATGCCAAACGGCACACTTGCGCCCACAAAAACGTGCCCGTGCCCTCCGCTGCCGGTCAGCGGGCACACATATTGTGTGAGTTTTTCATCGGGTTGTTGCGTGCAGGCTGTTGCAAGCAGAATGAGCAGGAAAAGCAGGCTTCTTGTATTCATTTTGGTTCTTTCTTAAGGATAAATTCTATGCTACTGCCAAGTATCTCTTTGTGATGCAGGCGGTAACAATTACTTTTGTTGCCGTTGAGCAATATTCTTTCTATATAGTGGCAATCCTCGCCCGGTGCGCTCTTTTTTATATCTACGCAGCCTTGCGGGGTGGTGATGCTCACCTTGTCAAATGTGGGGGTGGTGAGTGTGTAATAGGGCTCTCCGGGGCAGTCGGGGTACAGCCCCATCATGGAAAATACTGCCCATGCCGACATTGTGCCGGTATCGTCGTTCCCGGGTATTCCGCCGGGAGTGTTGGTGTAATGTGTGTTGAGCAGGCGTCTCACCTCCCTTTGTGTGCGCCACTCCTCTCCTTTGAAACGGCTGAACAGATAGGGGTAGGCAATATCGGGCTCGTTGGCAGGGTCGTAGTGATTGTTGTCGAACACCGCTTGCAGGCTTGCGACAAAGCGTCTGTTGCCGCCCATAAGCCTTGCGAGGGCTTTTGTGTCGTGTGTGGCAGCAAAAGTGTAGCTCCACGCGGATCCCTCGTGGAAGCCCGGGATATTCTCAAAATGCTTTCCGGTGGCGGGGTTAAAGTCATTTAAGAAATTCCCCTCGGCTGTGAGCGGGCGCAATGTGCCATACTCTTTGCAGTAGTAGCAGCGATAGCTCTGTGCCCTCTTGTAGAACTCTTTTGCCCGTGCTTTATCGCCCAGCGAGTCGGCAAGGCAGGCGATGGCATAATCGGCTGCGCAGTATTCGAGTGCGTGTGAAACGGAATTGTCGCCCGAGAGGTCTCCTTTCAAGTAACCAACGGGTATATATCCTTTCTCTATATACGGGTCAATATCGGGACGTATGGGGTTTTTGCACCCCTCTGTGGTAGCCGATTTGAGCATTGCTTCATACCCTTTCCTTATGTCGAAATCCCGCACTCCTTTTATCCAGCTGTCGGCAATGACTATGGCAGCGGGGTCGCCCTCCATTGTAAAGGTCTCGCGCCCGAAGAGCTCCCAGCGGGGCAGCCACCCGCTCTCCTCATACATTCCCACCAATGAGCGCAGCATATCTGTTTGCCGCTCGGGATAGACAAGCGTGAGCAACTGGTGCAGGTTGCGATAGGTGTCCCACAGAGAAAAAACGGAGTATCGTGTATGTGCGCTTTTCCCTCTCTCCCCGCTCTCCATTTTGGGATATTCACCATTTACATCACTTATCACGCTTGGGTGAATGAGTGCATGGTAGAGTGCGGTGTAGAATATCTCCTGTTGCTCCTTTGTACCTCCTTCCACCTTTATGCGGGAGAGGTCGTCGTTCCATCTTTTTGCAGCTTGGGTGTGTATCTCGTCGAAGCTCTTTCCTGCCTGTTCCTTGTCGAGATTTTCTCTTGCATTCTCCACCGATACAAAAGAGACGCCCATCTGCACCGTTATCTGTTGCCTCTCGGCAAGGTTGTCGTAGCTGAAAAGATAGCCCACATTGTCGCCGGCAACTTCGTGGTGGTAGTTGTGGTATAGCTTGAATGTGCCATCGTCGGGGCACCAGTCGGCTTCCACTCCTTTCATCGGCGATTGGAATTTCCACGGGCAACCGGCTGAGGGCTCGTGCGATACACGCATGACAAAATAGATGGGGAACACTGCTTGCGTGGTGTAGCAGAATGTACCCAACAGTTTCATGCCCTCAATCTCGGTGCTGCTCACGCGGCGCACCATGGCTCCGCTCTCGTTTGTGAGCCCCTCTCCCAAATTGAGAATTATATTGCCCTTGCCTGCGGGAAATGTGTATCGCTCGCATGCGGTGCGGGTGGTTGCCGTTACCTCGCTCCTTATTCCGTATTTTGTGAGAGTGTTGGCATAATAACCGGGTGTGGCAACCTCGTTGCAATATTCAGTGCCGTAATTAAAATAGTTTACATCGGGCTCGCCTGTGGTGGGCATAATGAGTAGCGATGAGGCTTCGGGGCAGCCCACGCCGCTCAGCGCAACGTGGGCAAATCCTGTGAAGAAACGGTTGCTATATTCATAGGGTGCCGACCACCAGCGGCTGTCCTTGTCATAAATATTGAGGTCGGAGCCTGTTACATTGAACGGCACCACCGACATCATTCCGTTGGGGATTACAGCCCCGGGGTGTGTGGTGCCGTAATTTGTGGTTCCTATAAAAGGATTTACAAGCGCAGCAGGCTCCTGTGCTGTGGCATAGAGCGTTACAAGGGCTGTTATCAATGTGAAAAAACAGTGTCTCATAAAAGGTCGGAATCTCGTTTGTCGAGTTCGCTGAGGGCAAATGCGTATGCACCCACCGAAACAGCCTTGCTTGCTCCCTGCTTGGATATGATTATTCCCACTCGCTTTTGGCAGTCGTAATCCACGAATCTCTCTTCGCCGTAAACCTTCACCTTTTTCACTTCTCCCTTTGCGAAGAGCTCAAAATCCTTTTCGTCCTCCAAATTATATACCTTCATCTGCACGAGGCTCACCTCCTCGCCACCGAGCGTGCATAACTTTGAGCGCATCTCTTCGAGCAGGGCTGGCATTATCCATCTGCTTGCCGCCGAGACTCCACCGCCTATAACCACCAATCCGTCAATAATGGTTACAGCAGTGGATATTGCGGCACCTGCCACCCTGCCGAGTGTGGCAAAAGCCTCCTTTGCCGCCTCTCGATTGCCTTCCCGTGTGCCGTCGGCAATCTCGCAAATATCTTTGGGTGAAAGATTGTGTGCCGGGTTACCGCTCCTTTCTCCATATACTCGCTGCACAGCTCTTATGGCAACACCCTCTTCCACAATAATATCGGGAATCTCCTTGTGGCGCAGGCAGAACGTTTCCACACAGGAGTTGTCGCCCCTGTTCAGTTTGTTGTCTATCACCACACCTATGCCGAACCCAGTTCCTATGGTATATCCTATGAGGTTCTTATATTGTTTGGTGGAGCCCGTCTCGCGCAAGCGTTTGTTTATTTGTGGCAGTGCTCCGCAAAGAGCCTCGCCATAGGCGAAGAGGTCTCCATCGTTGTTGATGAACACCGGGACACCGAATTTGCTTTCGAGAAAGGCACCGAGTGCCACCCCCTCGCGGAACGAGGGGAAATTGGGCAGGTAGCCGCCTATAATGCCGTTGGGGTAATCGGCAGGGCCGGGGAAGGCAAAGCTTATAGCCACAGGTCTCTTTTCTAATTGCTCAAATATCTGTGTAAACCCTTTGACAAACGTTTGCAGGCAGAGGTCAAGGTCGTGTGCCTGTGATGGCAGGCTTATGGGTTTTACAATAAATTCGCCTGCCTGCATGGCTCCAAAAACAAAATTTGTGCCGCCTGCGTCGAGTGTTGCCACAATGCGGTGGTCGTTCTTATATTTGCTCATTTTGTGTGTGATTTTATCTCTCGTGTGTATTCCTTAATAATGTTTATGGTGCTTGAGTCACAGTCGAAAACCGAGTACCAGCCTTGAGGTTCATGCGGCGGGTCGCACAGATAATCATCGCCTGCGCACCACACGGCATCGCGCGGGCGTCCGCTTCCTGCCCAGCCCCAGAAGTTGCAGCCTGCAATATCCTTGTTGTCTGCAACCTGCTCGAAAATGCAACGATAGAAGATATCGCGGCTGTCAGTGGGCACTTCCACGCCCGAGATGTTATCCTTGCGGGGGTAGCCGAATTCCTCTATTACCAGCGGCTTGTTTATCTTCCGTGCCATTGCTATGTGTTTTTCAATATATTCACAGCTCTTTTTGCAGGCGTTGCCGATACTGCTGTCGGGGGCGTGGCGCGATGCCCAGCCCCAGTTGGCAGGCCAAATATGAATGGTTAGATAATCGATATTCTTGTCGGCGTGCATGCGCTCGCACAACTCCTCGTCGCCCTCGCAACCAATGATTCCCTCGCTACCGGTAGATACAAGGTGGTTGCTGTCGATGCTTTTTATGAGCGCGGCGGCCTTTGCAATCCACTCGGAAAATCGTTCCTTATTGTCGCGAGCAAAGGGGCGTGGCTCATTGCATAGTTGCCAGCTCATAATGGCGGGCTCATCTTTGTAATAACGCCCTGTGATGCTGTTCTTGCGCGAAACAATTTGCTCTATGAAATTATAATAAAGTAGTTGTGCCTCTTTGCTGCGAGAAAATTGTGCCGAATAATCTACATATCGGCTGTAACCGCCCTCCACATTTGCGTTGGGCGAGTCGCCGTAACCACACTCTTTCAGGTAAAACCCGTAGCCTCCGCTCCAGTCCCATGCGTTATTCAAATAGATTACCGCGTGCATGTTGCGTTTCTCAAGCTCCGCAATGGTGTAGTCGAGCCCCGCAAGAAGAGTGTCGTTGAGCACACCGGGAGCCTGTTGCAGATAGGGCTTTGCGGGGTTGGCAAGCGCGCTGCCGGCATCGGGACCCGCAAGAATGCGCAGGTTGGTTACTCCAATGCTTTTGAGTATGTCAAGTTCTTTGCAGAGCCTCTCTCTGTCGCCTCCCTCGCCTGTGGAGCCAAGTATGGAGGCATACCACATATTTGTTCCCATAAATTTGTATGAGGCACTGTCGTTTACAAGCCTTGTGCCCTCGGCGGTTATAAAACTCCCGGGGCTTTTGCCCATGTGGGTGCAAGATGTTGCAGATATAATGGCAATAATGAGCCCTGTTAAAAATTTCTTTGTCATTGATTGTCTTTTTTCTTTCCTTGCGAAGATAGTAAATTGTCTTAAAGAAAAGAACTTTCGGGTACATTTTTACCAAATGTTGTTTATAGTTTCCCTTTGATGGGGCGCAAAAAGCCATTTTTCGTTTTTTGGTATTGGGTTTTTGGGAACAATTCTTATCTTTGCACGGAATAAATGGTTCCCTTTTCGTGCATTACAATACTTTTCAGAGAGGGGAAAACTATGAAAAATGAATAGAATATGAGTTTGAATATTATTGTATTGGCAAAGCAGGTGCCCGATACCCGCAATGTGGGTGCGCAGGCAATGAATGCCGATGGTACAATTAACCGTTCTGCGCTTCCTGCAATCTTTAATCCCGATGACCTTGGGGCTTTGGAGCAGGCTTTGCAGTTGAAAGAGAAGAATGCGGGTAGTCGTATAACTGTGCTTACAATGGGGCCCAAGCGTGCAGCAGAGTTGTTGCGCGAGGCTCTCTATCGTGGTGCCGATGAGGCTATCCTCCTTTCCGATAGTGCATTTGCCGGTGCCGACACTTTGGCAACCTCTTATGCTCTTACTACAGCCATTCGCAAGATAGGCAAGTATGATATAATCCTCTGCGGTCGTCAGGCTATTGACGGCGATACTGCGCAGGTGGGTCCCCAGGTTGCTCAGCAACTGGGTATCCCGCAGGTTACCTATGTGCGCAAGGTGCAGGCTGTGGAGGGTGGCGCAGCCATTATTGAACGTGCAATAGAAAACGGTGTTGAGCTTTTGAAGGCTCCTCTGCCTCTGCTGCTCACTGTCGATGGCACAGTTTCTCCTTGTCGCCCCCGCAACGCATACCGCATGTTACGTTTTCACCGTGCCGCCACAGCGCAGGAGCAGGCTGCCGAGGGTTACAAGTATAGTGCGCAGGCTCAAGCCGATGATG
Organism: uncultured Bacteroidaceae bacterium; assembly: GCA_964423665.1. Lineage (GTDB taxonomy): Bacteria > Bacteroidota > Bacteroidia > Bacteroidales > Bacteroidaceae > HGM04593. Next base: position 33,594 of record CAYRFX010000005.1, read on the forward strand.
CTCTCACCATTAAAGAGTGGACACTTGCCGATGTTGATGGCGATGCAGCGCGTTGCGGTTTGTCGGGCTCGCCCACAAAGGTGAAGGCTGTTACAAATATTGTCTTCAAGGCAAAAGAGAGCAAACGATACACAGCCGATGGCGAGCAGATAAAGTCGCTCGTTGCCGAGCTTTTGTCCAACCACACAATAGGATAAATTATGAACAATATATTGGTATATTGCGAGATGCGCGACAATCGCGTTGCCGAGGTGAGCCTTGAACTGTTGAGCGAGGGGCGTCGCCTTGCCGATAAGCTCGGCGTTCAATTAGAGGCTGTTGCGCTTGGTAGCGGCTTGCAAGGTGTTTCTGCCGAGGTCTTTCCTTATGGCGTGGATACCCTGCATCTTTTTGATGACGCACGTTTGTCGCCCTATACCACATTGCCCTATGCGGCAGCATTGAGCAAGTTGGTGAGGGAAAATGATTATCAGATATTTCTTTTAGGTGCCACGATAGAGGGGCGCGACCTTGCTCCCCGCCTCACTGCCGAGTTGCATTGCGGTCTCACTGCCGATTGCACATCGCTTGAGATAGGTGATTACGAGGATAGAAAGAGCGGTACTACAATAAAAGACCTTTTATATCAAATACGCCCCGCTTTTGGCGGTAACATCGTGGCTACCATTGTGAACCCCCATCACCGCCCGCAAATGGCAACGGTGCGCGAGGGTGTGATGCCTTTGTGCCGTGTGCGCGATGATAGTTATGTGGGCAATGTTGTGCAACACGCTGTTGCCGATTATGTGAACGATGCTGCTTTTGTGGTGTCAATAATGGAACGCCATGTGCAACCCCCGCAGAATAATCTGAAATCGGCTCCCATCGTAGTTGCCGGTGGTTATGGCGTGGGCAGCAAGGAGAATTTTGAGCAGCTGTTTGCGCTTGCCCATCTGTTGCACGGTGAGGTGGGTGCTACCCGTGCAGCTATAGATGCCGGCTATACCACCCGCGACCGCCAGATAGGTCAGACGGGTCTTACCGTGCGTCCCAAGGTCTATTTTGCTTGTGGAATATCCGGTCAGGTGCAGCACATAGCGGGCATGCAGGAGAGCGGAATAATAATCTCCATCAACAGTGACCCCGATGCGCCCATTAACTCCATTGCCGATTATGTGATAACCGGCAGGGTAGAGGAGGTGATACCTCAAATAATAACCTATTATCAGCAAAAACAATGAACTACTATAGCAATAACAAGGCATTGCAGCACTATCTGCGCCACCCTCTCTTGCAGCGTATCGTTGCAATGAAAGAACGTGATTATGTCGATTGTAAAGAGTATAACTATGCTCCTGTGGATTTTGCCGAGGCTGTCGAGGGGTACGAACAGGTGCTTAACCTTGTGGGTGAGCTCTGTGCCGAGTATGTGGCACCCAACGCTGTGCGCACCGAAACCGAGGGTCCCTCGGTGGAAAATGGTCGTGTGATATATGCCCCCGGTACCGAGGAGGATTTGCAACTTTTCCGCCAGGCGGGGCTTATGGGTATATCACTTCCCCGTAAATTCGGCGGTTTGAATTTCCCTACTGCGATATTTACAATGATACAAGATGTGGTGTGCCGTGCCGATGCTGCTTTCGGTAATCTGTGGGGCTTGCAGGATTGTGCCACAACTATATATAACTTTGGATCGCCCGAGCAGTGCGATGCCATTCTCCCCCGTATATGTGCGGGTGAGACAATGTCGATGGACCTCACCGAGCCCGATGCCGGCAGCGACCTTCAGAGCGTGCGTCTAAAAGCTACATACAGCGAGGAGGATAAATGCTGGTATCTCGATGGCGTGAAGCGTTTTATTACCAATGGCGATAGTGATGTTCATTTGGTGCTTGCGCGCAGCGAAGAGGGCAGTGTGGATGGTCGCGGCCTCTCGCTTTTCATTTGCGAGAAGAACTGTGGCAAGGTGCACACCCGTCGCATTGAGGAGAAGATGGGTATCCACGGCTCTCCCACTTGCGAGATAGTCTTTGACCATGCTCCCGCAGAACTGTGTGGCAGTCGCAAGATGGGTCTTATAAAATATGTGATGTCTTTGATGAACGGTGCCCGCCTGGGTATTGCCACACAGAGCGTTGCCATAGCGCAGGCTGCGTATGAAGAGGCTCTCGCGTATGCACGCGAGCGCAAGCAGTTTGGCAAGACAATTATCAATCTGCCCCCTGTGTATGATATGGTGGGTAATATGCAGGCTCGCTTGGACGCAGCCCGAAGCCTTCTCTATGAGACAGCCCGCAATGTAGATATGAACTATCAGTTTGCCGACCTTGCCCGCGAACGCACCCTCACTCCCGAGGAGCGTGCCGAGTCAAAAACTTTCTCAAAGAAGGCAGATGCCCTCACTCCTATAATAAAAGGTATGGGCAGTGAGATTGCCAACCGCAACGCCTACGATGCAGTGCAGGTACACGGCGGTTCGGGTTATATGCGCGATTATGTATGCGAACGTCTCTATCGCGATGCCCGCATCACCTCAATATACGAAGGAACCACTCAGTTGCAGGTGGTGGCTGCCATCAGATATGCCACAAGTGGTTTTTACACACAACTGTTGCAGGAGTATCTTGCAACCGAGGTGCCTGCATCGTTGCAGCCCTTGAAGGAGCGTGTTGGGGCTATGGTGGCGAGTTATGTGGCTGCGTTGGAGAAGGTGCAGTCTCTTGGAAATCAAGAGGTTCTCGATTTTCTTTCTCGTCGCATATATGAGCTTGCCGCTTATTGCATAATGTCGGCATTGTTGTTGCTTGATGCTGCTGCCGATGAGGAACTCTTCTCGTCATCGCTTGCACGCTTTGTTGCCATTGCCGAATGCGAGGTAGCGGGGCACTCTGCCTACATAAAGAATTTTACTCCCGAATTATTAATACAATACAATAAATAACTATGGAAAAAGTTATAAATAAAAAGATACGCGTGGCATATACACTTGTGTCGCATCGCGATGGTGAGAGTGAAGAGGTTGAAAAGACAACCCGTGAGCAGCCCTTTGAGTTTTTGTCGGGTGTGGGGTACACCCTCGATGCTTTTGAGGACAATCTCAAAGACCTGAAAAAGGGCGATTCATTCGATTTTACAATAGCCTCGGATAATGCTTATGGCGATTATGACCCCGACCACGTTCAGGATTTTGACCGCGAGGTGTTTACCATTGATGGAAAGTTCGATTCAGCCCACATTTATGCGGGCAACGTGGTGGAGATGATGCGTGCCGATGGCTCGCCCATCTTGGGAACCGTGAAAGAGGTTACTCCCATGAAGGTGGTAATGGACTTCAATCACCCGCTTGCAGGTTGCGATCTTCAATTCTTTGGAACTGTTGTGGATTCCCGCCCTGCCACTGAGGCAGAGATGAAAAAGTTCTACGATGCATTGCGCGCATCGCAGAGCGGGTGCGGTGGTTGCAGCGGTTGTGGCGGCGGCAGTTGCGACGATGGCTGTTGCGGTGGTTGCCATTGATTTTTTTGATAAGTAAAGTAACGGAATATGAATAGTACAGGAATTCTCCTGCGGCTCACCACGTTTGGCGAGTCGCATGGAGTTGCTATTGGAGGAGTACTCGACGGCTTCCCTGCGGGGATAGTCGTCGATGAGAGTTTTATACGGGAAGAGATGCAACGCCGTCGTCCCGGTCAGAGTAAAGTTACCACATCGCGCAACGAAGCCGATGAGGTGCAGTTCCTTTCGGGTATATTCGAAGGGCGTTCTACGGGTACTCCCATAGCCTTTACTATTTACAATACCAATAATCACAGCAACGATTATGATAATCTGCGCACCGCCTATCGCCCCTCTCATGCCGATTATGTGTATGATGTAAAGTATGGTCTGCGCGACCATCGTGGCGGCGGGCGTTCTTCGGCACGCGAAACTGCGGTGCGTGTGTGTGCGGGTGCGCTTGCAAAGCTTGCCTTGCGACAGAAGGGAATAACCGTGCTGGCATATACCTCGCAGGTGGGGGATATTATTCTTGAAAAACCATACACGGAATATGACCTTGCAGCGACGGAGAGTAATATCGTGCGTTGCCCCGATGCAGAAAAGGCTGCAGCGATGGAGCGTCTTATATTAGATGTGAAGGGGCAAGGCGACACCGTGGGCGGCGTGGTTACATGTGTGATAAAAGGTGTGCCCGCAGGGTTGGGCGAGCCTCTTTATGACAAGCTCTCCTCTTCATTGGCATCGGCAATGTTGTCGATAAATGCTGCAAAAGGCTTTGATTATGGCAATGGGTTTGCGGCGGCTTATGGCAGGGGAAGTATGCAGAATGATATTTTTTACAATGATAATGGCACAATAGCTACCCGTACAAATAACAGTGGTGGCATTCAAGGTGGTATCTCAAATGGAAACGATATATACTTTCGTGTGGCATTCAAGCCTGTGGCAACGGTGCTTATGGAGCAACCTACGGTGTCGCCTTCGGGTGAAGAGACCATTGTGAAGGCTCGTGGCAGGCACGACCCTTGTGTGGTGCCTCGTGCTGTTCCTGTTGTTGAGGCAATGGCTGCGCTCACCATTCTCGACCACTATTTGATGCAGAGTGCAAGACGCTTTTAAGAAACGCAAAATTAAATTATGATGAAACAATCGATAAAAACGCATGCAGCACAGGCTGCCAAAAAAAGTTTCTTTGCTACGCTTGATGCTTCAAAGACATCCACCATTATAGTAGGGGTGTTCTTTGTTGTTGTGTGGGCTCTTCTTGCTTTTAGAGAGAATGCTACTTTGTTAAGAGCGTGTGAGCAGTCGCTCTTTCTCTTTAACGGGCATTTCTTTAAGGAAGCAATGGCATTGCCTGCCGGCTTTTTATCCTATCTCGGTACATTTTTTATTCAGTTCTTCCGCTATCCCCTGTTAGGTGCGACAATCTATGTGCTGTTGCTTTTTGCTCTCTATCTGCTCACCAGAAAGGTGTTTGAGATTCCTGCACGTTGGTCGCTGCTGGCGTTGTTGCCGGTGGTGGTTGTGCTTGCATATAGCACTCAGCTTGGATATTGGATATTTTATATAAAGATACAGGGCTTCTATTATATGGCACTCCTGGGCTCTTTGGCGTCGTTGCTCGTGGCGTGGGTGTGCTATAAATATAAAGCTTTATATGCCCCCGTGATATTCCTGTGGGCAATATTCGGTTATATGCTTTTTGGCGCGTATGCTCTTGGCAGCGCTGTCGTTATTGCCATGGGCATGGTGGCAGACAGGCTGAGATGCCGCTATGGAACCATCTATGTGGTCTCCTCATTAATGATGCTTGCGGCAGTCCTTGTGCTTGCATATGCCGTGCCGGTGGGAATGTATCATTATAATGTGTATTCCAATACGATGCTTGCCCACATGCCTTTTGCCGGGTTGCCGGTGCATCAGTGGGTTTATGGCAATGCTCAGATGTATCCCGATGGAATTTTCCGTTACTGGCTGCCCATCTATTTGCTGCCGCTTGTCTATCTGCTGCTTGCCTTGCTCCGCGGCTCTCTGTCAAATGGCGAGGAGAGCAAGAGTAAAAGGGTGTTTGTGGTTTCGCAAATATTGTTGATTATCACTATTCCGGCTTTCGCTTATACCTATTGGTTTAACGATTTGAACTTCCGTGTTGAGAATAAGCAGAACAAGGCAATGTGGGAGGGCGATTGGAATGCGGTTGCCGAATATGCAAAAGAGTGTTCGTTGCCCACTCGCCAGATAGTGCTCAATAAGAATATTGCCCTTCTCAAACTCGGTCGTCTGGCAGATGACGCTTTCAAATATCCCGATGGCAGCGCCGAGATTGCCCACCCGGGTGTGGTGCATCTCACTCAAACCGGTGGCATGATGAACTATTTTCAGTATGGAAAGTTTAACTTCTGCTACCGCTGGTGTATAGAAAATTCTGTGGAATATGGCTGGCGTGTCGATTATTTGAAACATGCTGTGAGGTGCATGCTCCTGTCGGGGCAGCACAAGCTTGCAATGCGCTACATAAACATACTCAAAGAGACTCTCTTCTATCGTTCGTGGGCAGAGGAGATGGAAAAATTCGTTGATAATCCTCTGCTGATATCCAAGCAACAGGAGTTTAAGATGCCGTTGCTCATGTATAACTATCGCGATGCGTTGGAGCTCGACGACTCGTATGTTGAGGTCTATCTCTCAAAGAGTTTGTCAAATACTTTCGCAAAAGACGATTCGCGTCTTTACGCCGAGGCTGCCGTTGTTTTTGCTCTCATTCGCAAGGATGTGAAACTCTTTTGGGATGCTATGTCCCGCTATATCAACAAAGGTAATATTAAACGTGTTCCCAATCATATTCAGGAGGCTATAATATTGTTTACCAACCTGAATAAAGATGTAACAACCAATATTCCCATTGATTTTAATGTAAAGAGCCATTTCGAATCCTTTATTAAGAAAGTTCAAGAGCACAAGGGAGAGAAAGAGGAGGAGATGGCACCATCTTTTGTTGAGAAATATGGCGATACATATTGGTATTTCTATTTCTTTATCCGTAACATAAAAACAAACTAAAATGAAGACTATGAAGAATATAGCAGCACTTTCTGCGGTTGCCGCGCTTTTATTGTCCTGCACTCCTTCCTTGCCCGATAAGTATAATTCCACCGGCGTGGCTCCGAATATTTATCCCGATTATGCCGATGTTACTATGCCGGCAAATATTGCCCCTCCTGTATTTGAGATAAGCGAAGCCGGTGACGAATATGTTACACGTCTTTCGGCAGGCGACAAAGAGTTTCTGTTCTCGGGTAAAGAGGTCGCTCCCTCTATGAAAGAGTGGGCAGAGCTTGTTGCGCAGGCCGTGGGCAGTGAGATAAAGGCTGAGATATATACGTCGATAGCCGGCACGTGGCGTGCCTTCAATCCGTTTGCAATAAAAATATCACCCGATACCATAGATGCATATATCTCTTATCGTCTTATACCTCCATCGTATGTGGCGTATGAGCGTTTGAGTATAAGCCAGCGCAAGTTGTCCACATACGAAGAGAGTGATATCTATAACAATATGCTGGTAACTGCCGAGCCCGAGGGACAATGCATCAACTGTCATGCGTATAAAAATCATAAGACCGATAATATGCAGTTCCATGTGCGTCAATACAAAGGCGGCACTGTGCTTGTGAAGAACGGACAAGCCGTGAAACTGAATCTTGCAACCGATTCAACCCTCTCTGCAGGTGTTTATCCGGCATTTAACCCCCGTTACAATGTTATTGCATATTCTGTGAACAAGACCGGGCAGATATTCCACACAAGGCATGCCAATAAGGTGGAGGTGCAGGATACATACAGCGATATAATTCTTTTCAATGCTGATAACCTCACTGTTACCAATGTTGCAAACGATACAACCAAGTTAGAGGTGTTCCCGTGGTGGTCGCCCGATGGTCGCACGCTCTATTATTGCTCATCTGAATTCCCGCCGCGTGCTCCCGGGCAGTCGGCTGTTGACGCCGAGGTTAGGCAGTATAAGAAAATTAAATACAGTGTCCTGCGCCGTTCATATGACCCCGAAACAGGCGCATTTGGTGCAGTGGATACCGTGTTTGATGCAGCTAAAATGGGCAAAAGTGCCACCTTCCCGCGCATATCTCCCAATGGGAAATATCTCCTCTTTGCAATGGCTGAGTATGGCTGTTTCCACATCTGGCATCACGATGCCGACCTCTACATAATGAATCTTGAAAATGGTGAATATTGGGCTCTTGATGCTGCAAACTCGTCGTGTGCCGAGAGCTATCACTCATGGAGCAGCACCGGGCGTTGGATTCTTTTTGCAAGCCGTCGCGATGATACCAATTACAGCCGTCTTTATATTGCTCATATAGGTGATGACGGGCGGGCAGAAAAGGCATTCCCTCTTCCCCAGAAAGAGGCTGATTTTTACAATTTCTTCGACCGCTCATATAATGTTCCCGAGTTTATGGTGGAGCCGGTTCGCATAACTCCTCAGGAGTTTGCCGGTGTTATAGAAAAGGATCCTGTCTCTGTTAAATATGTCTCTTTAAAAAAGTAAAAAATTAACATTTGATTGTTAATTAAATAAAAAACTTAGTCTCCGCAAAATTTGGCTGAATTTTCCAAAATTTTGCGGAGATTTTGTTTTTATTGCAAAAAAAAAGCGATAAACAGCAAAATTTAATGAGATTTATGCGAATATTTATTGAAAAGTCTTATTTTTGCACGTTACATAGTGGCTAATTGTGCCGTTGTGGTTGATGATTAAAAAAAACAAAAAAATATAATTAATAAAATTCGTACTTATGTTAAAACACCGTTTAAGTAAATTTGGCATGGCAACGCTCTTTGCGTTGTGTGCATTCTTTGTGGGCGGTATGTTCCAGTCGTGTCAGGATACGTTTGACGACTATTCTTACGATGATGGTGATGAGCCTTCTTGGCTTGGAGCCAGTGTTTACAGCTTTTTGCGAAGCAACACTACTGGGCATACATACAACTATTATGCAAATATAGTTGATGACTTAGATGAAACAGAGCAGTTCAGCAAAACCGGCAGCAAAACAATCTTTGTTGCCGATGATGAGGCTTTCGAACGTTTCTTCGCAAACAATAGTTGGGGTGTACGCTCTTATGAGGACCTTACTGAGACTCAAAAGAAAGTGATTCTTAAAGCATCAATGCTGAACGATGCTATGTTGCTTGATATGCTTTCTGCAAAATCGGCAAACGAGGCAGACGAGGGTACTTGTTTGCGTCGTACAACAGCGTTGGAGGCTGTAGATTCAATTCCCATCATTAAAGCTTCGGAAACTCCCAAATATAACAAATATTGGGACGCTTTGCGTGGCAAGGAGCGTGATGCCGAGATGCGTTTGGCTAAGGACGGAACCAGTCCTATGATGGTTCACTTCCTTCCCGACTATTTGAAGAATAAGGGTATCACAGAGGAAGATATCTCATTCCTCCTTCGCAAAGATGGAGTGCAGGTGAAAACCTATAAGAAAGGTGAGGTTTATATCTATGACAAGAAAGTTGTTAGAAGCGATGTCGCTGCTGATGGCTTCTCAGATGATACAATGACCATCACCTGTAAGAATGGTTATCTCTATCGTCTTGACGATGTGCTCATTCCTCCTTCAAATATGGCAGAGGAGATTCGTCGTCGTGCCGACACTCAAATCTTCAGCCACATTCTCGACCGCTATTGCTTGCCCGTATATGACGAGGATCTTCATAAAGAGTACATTAGTGTTACCGGCAAAACCGATAGTATCTTCCGCTTGCGCTATTATACAAAAGATGGCGGTGGCGGTATTTCCGTGAACAGCTCTATCCTCAAGCAGAAAGACCAGCCTGCAAGCCAGGAAGATGTGCTTCTCTTCGACCCGGGTTGGAATATGTACTCCAATGGTGCCATAGATGCACAAAGCGATATGGCAGCAATGCTTGTACCTTGTGATGAAGCTATGTTCAGGTACTTCACTGAGGGTCCCGGTGCTTTGATCCTTCAAGAGCATAACAACGCCTCAGACCCTGAGACTTATGTGAATGTAGTTGATTATGAGACTTTGAAACTTGCGCTGAACAAAGTGCCCGATAACCTCATCGCAGCGCTCATCAATAACCTGATGCAGAAATCTTTCACAGGAACTGTTCCCAGTCGCTTTGATAAGATTACAGACGATGGTAATGATGAGATTGTGGGAGTTAAGGAAGCTGTAACCGAGTGCGTTATTGCCAACAACGGTGTTATATATATATTAAATGAGGTGTTCGGTCCCACAGCATATAGCGCAGTATCAGCTCCTGCCGCGATTCTTGACAACATGTATATCATGCGTCATTTAATCTCGCAGCTCAAGTACAACTCTTTCCTTTTGGCAAAGCAGGCTTTATACAGCCTCTTCCTCCCCGATGATGGTTCATTCATATACTATGACCCGGTTTCAATTTATGCAAACGAGGTTAATGCTGCCAAGAAACCTATGGTTTATCAGCTCTTCTATGATAGTAACCACCCCGACAAGAATGATAAGGATTACTTGTATGCAAAAATGTACGAGTTTAACCCCGAGACATACGAGATTGACCCCGAGTCTATGGAATATACTCCCAAACTTCAGGTTATCGATATTAACTCGGTTTCAAAATTCTTTGGTGGCGAGAGTTCTGCCACTACCGTTCTTTCCGGTTTCTTGTACAACCGTATGAGTGACCTTATCGATTATCTCATCGTTGTCGATGATGTTACAACAGGTAAAAAATATTATAAGGCAAAGAATGGCGGTGCTTTGGTTGTAGATATGACCAACCCCAATAAGCCTATTTTCCAGGGTGGCGAGCAGGTTGAGAACGGTCATCATGTAACTGTTAAGGAGATTTTTGCCGACCAGCTTAATGGTGCATCATATAACACAGTGCAATATGAGGAGCCCACAACAACACAGTTGTATTCCGGTCTGCCCACTCCTTCTACAAAATCTTTGTATAAGCAGATTAGAGCCAACGTGGGTGCTAAAGACGAGGATGGTGCGTTTGTCCTCGATGAGAATGCTCCTTTCTACGAGTTCTATAAACTGATGGATCCCGTTGTAGATGGTCTCGACCTTGAAACACTGCTTATCTCTATGTTTGAGGGCGCAGCAGAAAACAAGGTGAAAACCGACTCTATGAAGAACTACTCTACATTCTACACTGCAACAACTAATGGAACGATAAACGGTACAATGATTAACGGTGTGCCCATCTTCAGTGGATATAACTACACCGTGTATATACCTTCTAATGAGGCAGTGAAAGAACTTCTTGACTTCGGCATGCCCGCATGGGAGGATATCCAAGCTTGCGCCTTGGGTACAGGTGCATATTCAGTGCAGGGTCCTGCTCCTTTACAGGCAGCAGCTGCAATGCGCCAGTTGAGAGATTTTATCCGCTATCACTTCCAGGATAATTCAATCTTTATCGACAACAACTCTATAAATACCGAGTACGAAACACAGACAATCGGTAACACCGGTACCTATCTCAGAGTAGGTGTTGTTGCCGGTGATAAGACTCTTGCCGTTACCGACGAATGCGGTAATACAGCCAATGTAATTGTTGACGCCGGTATGGAGAACAAGACATGGAACGTGCTTTGCCGCGACTTTGAGTTTAAGGCTACAAGCAATGTGCCTTCTTCAATTGTGAGATCTTCTTTCTCTGTCGCACATCTCGTTGATAACACTTTGAGATTCAAAAGAATGTATGGTTATGATGGTCTCATTCAGCGTTTCTCTGTTGATGGTGAGCGCGTTGGTACCATGAAGGTTGAAGGAAATACTTCCGATGGCTATGTAACCGATGCCGAAGGTAACAATCTCTATCTTGTTGCAGAGCAGGGCACAGGAAAGCTCACCGATGCCGAAACAGGCTTGAGCATTTCTCGTGAGATTGGTTATCTTATGGCTCCCCTCAATGGTGGCTTTACCAAAATGTCGCGCGAATCTCACGTTCTCGCTGATGGCGAAAAGGTTCTTATTGCCAACGATGGTTATCGTGTAGTGCGTGGTGAGTATGACGCCAAGTCTAAGACATATGCATACAGCTACTATGTAGATGCAGATGGCTACAAACTGAAATATGCCAACAACGGTACGGTTATCGAGAAAACTCTCGCCTCAACCGCATCAGATGAAGAAAATAACACTGACGTTGAAGAATAAACATATCAGCCATGAATAAGATAAAACATTTATTATTGCTCGTGCTCTTTTGCACCGTGGGTGTTTCTGTGTTTGCACAGAAAGGCGCGAGAATTTCAGGTACAGTCACCAGTGATGCCGAAGGTCCGCTGATTATGGTGAATATTACCGAGCGTGATAAGAATAATCGTATTATTGAGGCTACCACAACCGACTTCGAGGGTAACTTCTCTATGGTGGTGAAAAACACTGCCAATGAACTTGAAATCTCATATATCGGTTACAAGACTCAGAAACTGAAAATCGGTACACGCACTGTCTTCAATGTGAAGATGGTCGAGGACAACATCATCGACGAGGTTGTTATCGAGGCTCAGGAGGTGCGTCGTTCAGGAGGTTTGGATATTCTTGAGCGTGAGATGACACACGCAACCCAGAAAATCAGCATGGAAGAGATGCAGGGTTTGTCTTTCGCATCAGTTGATGAGGCTTTGCAGGGACAGATTGCCGGTCTTGACGTCGTTATGGGTTCGGGTAGCGTAGGTAAAGGTACACAGATGCGTTTGCGTGGTACTTCGCAGCTCGAGGGTTCCAGCAGCACTGAGCAGCCCTTGATTGTTGTTGATGACAATATCTTTAATGTACCCGAGAGTGAGGATTTCTCAAACTATAACGAGGATAAGTTTGCCGAGTTGCTTATGATTAACACCGAGGATATCGCAGAAATTGAGGTGTTGAAGGATGCTGCATCTTGTGCCGTGTGGGGTCCTGCCGGTGCAAGCGGTGTCATCAAGATTAAGACAAAACGTGGTAAACGTGGTCCCACTCGTGTAAGTTTTACATATAAGTTCAAGGATAAATGGACTGCAAATAACTTCAATACTTTGAGCGGTGACGATTATACCATGCTTATGAAACAGTCGCTCTTTAACCGTAACCAGACGGCAGTGGATATTCCCGAGCTTAACTATGAACAGAACCACCCCGAGTATCAGAACTACAACAATAATACCAACTGGGTGGATCATATCGACAAGCATGGTTATCGTAACGAATATACCATAAACCTCTCGGGTGGTGGTGAGAAGGCGAACTTCCGCGTTTCAGGTTCTTATTCAAAAGAGGACGGACAGGTAATTGGTGAGGATATGAGCCAGCTCTCTTCTCGTCTTGCTCTTGACTATTTCGTATCGGAGCGTATCAAGGTTGTCGCCGACTTCTCATTCTCTTATTTGGAGAGACACTACAAAGGTTCCGGTCTTATGTACACGGCCAATATCATGATGCCTAACATGTCTGTTTATAAGCAAGATGATCTTGGAAACAATACAAGTGAGTATTATAATATGCTTGAGAGTGCAACGACTTATTTGAAGGACAATATGAGCCTGAGTAATCCTGTTGCTGCAGGTAACCTCGATGCCCGTGATAGTGAGAATTACAGCATCAACCCCCAAATTGTTCTTGAGTACAACTTGTGGGGTTTGGAGGATAAAGAGCATGCTTTGAAATATCGTGGTTTGGTAAACCTCAATGCATCTACATCGGCAACCCGTTATTACACTCCCGGTTCTTTGTCTCCCCAGGAGGAATGGTATTCGGATAATATTAATAAATCATACGCAGCCGATGACAAAGGTCTTTCGTTTACAACACGCCACGAGCTTGTGTTCACTCCCTATTTAGGTAATAGCGACCACTATCTCACTTCAAGTGCCCGTTTTGAGCTTTCAACAAGTTCAAGTAATGGTCAGTCATCAACCTCGTCGGGTCTTCCCACAGGTAACATTACTAACTCTACTATTTCTGCAAAGTTGGCAGGTGTGAGCTCATGGAAGTCTGAGAGTCGCAACATTTCTTTCACTGCCGATGCCCACTATTCATATAAGTCGAAATATTCACTTCGTCTGTCGGTGCGTGGCGATGGTAACACCTCTTTGGGTGATGACAGAAAATGGACAATTTTCCCCGCAATCTCCGGTCGTTGGAACGTGAGTGATGAGGTCTGGATGTCTTGGGCGAAACCTTATATTACAATGTTGTCTATCCGTCCCAGCTTTGCGTTGGGTGGTCGTGTTCCCGGTGGAAACAATACGTTCAACAGATATAGCGCAATCAGCGGTCAGAGTTATCTTGGCTACGGAGCTTATCAGATGGAAAATATTCGTTTGACCGACTTGCGTGCATCTGACAAACGTGAGTTTAACATCGGTTCCGATTTTGGTCTGTTCGATGGTCGTCTTAACGGTTCGTTCAACTATTATCGCACAACAGAGTATGACCAGTTGATTTCTCCTTATACAATACCTTCTACAACCGGTTTTACCAGTCTTGCACATAAGAACTCCGGTACAGTTCGTAGTTCGGGTTGGGAGTTGAACCTTAATACCCGTCCTGTGAAATTGTTCAAGGATTTCTCCGTAACCATGTACTTCAATATCGGTAACAACTACAATGAGATTCTCGAAATGGAGGACGCCTATATTGAGGCTAAGAACGAAACATATGACTACCCATCAAATGCTAAATATTTGGGACGTGTGCAAATTGGTAATCCAAAGGGTGCTATCTATGGTTTCCGTTACAAGGGTGTTTATCGTTACAGCTACAAGAATTGGGAAAAAGCTCTTAGTGAGATAGAGCAAGGTCGTAACGGTACATGTCCTATTGTTTACGATGCAAATGGAAACATTGTTTACAATGCCGATGGTACTCCCAAACAGATGACTCTGTTCTATGACCGTGAAAGCAAGCAATCAACATATCAGTTCAAGGGTGGTGATGCCATCTACGAGGATGTTAACCACGATGGTACCATAAACCAGCTCGATATCGTTTATCTTGGAAACTCTAACCCCAAAGCACAGGGTGGTTTCGGATTTACATTCAACTATAAGAACTGGTCTTTGAAAACCAATTTCACATATCGATATGGAGTTGATTGTGTGAACAATGCCCGTATGAACTTTGAGAATATGTCAACCTTCAATAACCAGAGTGTTGCCGTGAACTATCGTTGGCGCAAAGAAGGTGATATCACCGAGATACCTCGCGCCGTGTTTGGAAGTACTACAGCATACAACTATTTGGGTAGCGACCGTTATGTTGAGGACGCATCATACTTGCGTTTGCAGTATCTGCAGCTCTCATATCGTTTTGAGCCCGATTGGTTGAAGAAATATGGCTTGAAGTCTCTTTCGGTATATGCTTCTGCCGACAACCTCATTCACTGGTCTAAATATACCGGTCTCGATCCCGAGGTTAGCTGGAGCGATAATGGTATAGCATATGACTATCTTGAAGTTCCAAGATCTCGCTCATATACAGTTACTGTTTCAGTAGGATTTTAATAATGTGAAAGTTGATGATTATTATGAAAAGGATAAACAAATTATATAAAAAACTCGTATTTGCGATTGTTTTTATAAGCGGAATATTCTTCACCTCATGTACCGATTACCTCACAATCATACCTCCCAGCGTGGTAGTCCATGAGGATTTCTGGAAGAACGAGGCCGAGGTAAGAGGAATGGCGGCAACAGTCTATCTCACCCTTTCTAATAGTACTGCTTTGAGCACTGCTATCTTCTGGGGGGAAACACGTGCAGAGACTGTTGACTATTCTGTCGGTAGCAGTAATGAAGACTTGAAGTATATCATGGAGGGCTTGTTGTATGATGACAATGGCTATGCTTCTTGGTCGGAATATTACAAAGCAATAAACTATTGCAACCTTGTACTTAAGTATGGGCCGCTTGTAATGGAGGAGGATCCAAACTTTAGCGAGAGCGATATGCAGCTGATAGAGGGTCAGATGAAGGCACTTAGAGCTTATGCTCACTTTGTGTTGCTCCGTGCTTTCTGCAATATTCCTATATCAACAGAGGCCGTGGTAAACGATGCCGAGATTCCGGAGTATCGTCAGGTACACCCAATGGAGGCACTCAAAATTATATATGCCGACCTGGAAGATGCCAGCACAAAGGTATTGCGCTCCGGTGAAAAAAGTGCCGAGAATTTGGGATATGTTACTACTAATGCCGTGTATGCTTTGATGGCGGATGTTAATATGTGGCAGGCTGCTTTTGCTAAGTATTATACAACAGATGGAACATACACTCCCGAGTATTCATCTGACGAGTATTACGATATGGCAATAGAGAATTGTACCAAGATTCTCGATGCCATGGACCAAATTCACAAGGAATTCTATTATAACAAGAATGAAAAAACTTTTGCTTATAATCTGATTCAGAATACGGCATCTGTGGAACTTGCAAAAAAGGGTTACTGCTCAATTTATGAGGATATATTTGGAAAAGAGCAGAACTCGCGCGAGTCTATTTTTGAATTCCAGATAGACGAATCGAACCATGCAAAAAGTTCTAACGGAATCGCTTCGGCATTCGGTACAGAAGGCAAAAGTGGCGGTCTTTATGTAGTGCAGGAAAATTGGCTTGCCGAAATTTATGAGGATGATGATTTGCGCCAATATGTCTTTACTACCAAGGTGGTGCCCAATCCCGATGGCTCCTCTTCGGGCTCAGGTACAAATACCGTTGTTGAGACCTATGTGGCAAAATATACCGCTACGACAACCTCATCTGCCTACGGTGCAGACACTCGTACTTACCGTTCGGGCGATGCATATGATGCCAACTGGATATTGTATCGCAAAACAGATATCATGCTTATGAAAGCCGAGGCTATGCTCTCTCGTACAGCAGCTTCTGAAGAAGAGATAAAAGAGGCTTTCAATATGACCTCTGCAATCAACAAACGTTGGAGAATGGATACCACAGATATTAAGAACAAGTTGCAATACAGTGATTATGTGGAGCAGAAGAAATGTTTGGAACTTGTGCGTGATGAACGTGTACGCGAACTCTGCTTCGAGGGTCGTCGTTGGTACGATATCGTGCGTATGGCATTGCAGGGCGAAGAAACTGTATTCTCTTATAACAGAAAACGCCATGGTGTTGATGAAGAGGAGATGCTTCGCCGATACAATCATATAAGTGCATACTTTATGCCTATTTACAAAGATGAAATTCGATACAACCCATTGTTGGTGCAGAACAAGTCTTGTAAATCTTCAGATAATAGTTCAATAGAACAGAATTAAAAAGGTGTAGAAGAATTGTATGATAAAGGAGGAGTTTGCGCCTCTCAGTGGTCGAAAGCCTCCTGCCTTAACAATAAACAACATTAAAGATGAAAACAATGTTTAAGCATAAATTAATAGTAGCAATAGCGCTGGCAGCTACGCTCTTTGCAAGTTATTCTTGTGAAGACAAAGATACCTACCATTTTCCTGAGCCAGGCAATGAAGAGTTGACAATGTTGGAGGTTATGCAGAAAGACCCCGACTATGCTAATTTTTTGGCTGTGGTTGATAAGTGTGGTGTAGGTTGTCTCGACTCTCTCTTAAACCAGTCGAGAGTCTATACAGTGTGGGCTCCCACAAACGAAGCGGTTGATAAAGATGCCCTTATCGAGCGTATCGAGAATGGCGAGCGTGAGACTGTTTTTCAGGAGTTTGTAAAGTATCACATCTCAAACTATCGTCACCCTGCAAACGGAGACCTTTCTGAGGAGAGCTCTCTCATGATGCTCAATGGCAAGTATGTACGTTTCACAGGTAACACAAACGATGGTTACACATTTGGCGATCAGGAGGTGATTGAAACCAATATTATTGCAAAGAACGGTCTCATTCATAAGATTGCAAATGCAGTAAGATATGAGCCCTCTATCTGGGAACTTATCAAGAATACACAGCTTGTGAAATCTTTCTGGGATTTTTGCTACTCTTTCAATGTGAAGGAAATTGACTATGATGCAAGTATTAAAGGTCCCATCGTAGATCAGGAGCAGACCTATCTTGATATTGTTTATCGCGAGTCGAACGAGATTCTTTATCTCCCCCAGCTCGGTCCTGTTGATAACGAGGATTCTCTTTACATCGTTTATGTTCCCACATCTGAAGTTTGGAATAAAGTTACAACCGAGGCTGTAGAATATTTTAAGTTTGACCAGACAAACTTTACCGACGAACAGAAGATTGAGGCTGACTCTCTCTCAAATGTGCGTGGTGCCAAGGAGTATTTGCGTTATCTCACATACAGCATGACCGACCAGGAGTTTGCCAATGGCGTTGTAGATTTTGAAAACCTGCCCGACTCTCTTGTTGCAATGGTTAATGAGAAACCCCGCAAAAAGATGGCTGTTGCCGACCTCACTCCCGTTGAGATAATAAAGGCTTCAAATGGTGAGATGCGCATTCTCGACTATATGCCTTTCAAGCCCACAGAACTTTGGTTCGATACCATTCGTGTTGAGGCAGAGAATGAATACTATAATGTGAGAAAAGATCAGTATGACGCCTATGTTCAGCGTGGTAAGTTTAACAATGAAACTGTAGATGAGAAGGATATCGACCCCATATATGAGGGCAGTGAGCTATCTGGTTATGCATATATGCGTGCGGAGGCCTTAGATGGTATTCTTCCCACCCGTACCTATTTCGTCCGCGATGTGTTGTCGGCAAAATACAAGATTGCAATCATTGCTGTGCCCGAAGATTTCAAACAAAAAGGTGACGGTGTAACCAATAAGAATCAGTCGGCACTTATCGTGAATGTTTCTCAAAGTGGCAAAACAATGGCAACTTTCCCCGATCCCAGCTTGGTTAAATCAATGTCGGGTGGTAAAGAGGGTTATTTACCCGACGATGTTATCCGTCCCGAAAAGGCTGCTTTGGATACAATATTCCTCACCGATGCAGAAACCGGTGAGCCTCATATCTTCGATTTTGAGTATTGTGAGAAGTTCAATGGCTTCAGCACAAAGACATTCGAGGATAAGGATTATACTGTTGAAATCACAATTTCATCTGCGGTTCTGGTAAAAAAACAGGGTAACAGATATCAGCAGAATACTGCAGTGGATAACACCTTCCGTATTGATGCCATATTGCTCATTCCTGTAGAAGAGGAGGAAGAGACCGGCAGTAGTGAGACAGAGCAATAGACTTTATGATGAAAAAAAGAAAAAAAACTATGTATATGCGACAATTTATGCAATTATTGGTGGCATTGACAGTGTTTATGCCATCTGCCCTGAATGCATCAGCTATGTTTGCTGAAGCTTATGAGGCAAACGATTCTGTAAAAGTCGGGTCAAAAGCTGTTGCTACTGTTGAGACACGCACAATTACAGGTACCGTTTACGATGCTATAACAAGAGCACCGATGCCCGGTGTTCGCGTGCAGGCAACAGGGCACGAGAAAATTACAACAATGACCAACGGAGAGGGTCAGTACACATTGGAGATTCCTTCATATGTAACACTGCTCAGTTTCTCTACTCCTGAGTATTTGTTGGTTCAGCGTCCTGTGTACAAAGACGATATTATAAATGTTCGTCTCTACACTGACAACTTCTCAAAGAATTATACCGAAGATATCAAGGCTGTTGAGCATAACGGTTTTGTGAAGGAAATTTCTTCCTCATCAACCATTGATTCCGATATTCAGAAGAATCTTGGTGCCGATGTTCGCTCAATTACTCGTTCGGGTGCGTTGGCAGTGGGTAATGCAATGTTCATTCGCGGTATCAGCTCTTTGAACGCCAAGACCCAGCCCCTGATTGTTGTCGATGGTTTGATATGGGATATGCAGGAGAATGCAACAAACCTTCATACCGGTGCATTTAACAATATCCTTTCTGCAATTGATGTAGAGGATATAGAAGATGTAAAGATTATGAAGAACGGAACAGCTCTCTATGGTTCGCGTGCCGCTAATGGTGTTATCCTCATTAATACCAAGCGTGGTCGCAGCATGGCTACCCGCATTGCTGTAAATGTTTATGGCGGTGTTACACTTGCACCCAAAACAATAGATGTTCTTGGTGCAGAGGATTACCGTATTTATACCAACGACCTTTTGGGTAGCGTTTCGGGTCTTAATGCAAACAGAGATTTTGCCTTCTTGCGTAACGACAAAGATTATATCAATTACAACAAGTATCATAACAATACCAACTG
Source organism: uncultured Bacteroidaceae bacterium (assembly GCA_964423665.1). Taxonomy (GTDB): domain Bacteria; phylum Bacteroidota; class Bacteroidia; order Bacteroidales; family Bacteroidaceae; genus HGM04593. The sequence goes on from CAYRFX010000005.1 coordinate 53,319, forward strand.
GGAAGATTATGTTTACAAGGAGGCACTTTCGCAGAACTATAAGTTGAATGTAGAGGGTGGTGATGATATCGCTATGTATAACTTCTCATTCGGTTATACAACTGCCGACAGTCCTCTGGAGGGTAACAATATGGAGCGCATGAATGTACGTTTGAACTCCGACATCTCACTTGCCGAGAATTTTGACACTCGTGTGGATATCTCGTTTGCCCGTGTAGCTCATGAGTTGCTCGATGATGGTATGCGCGAGGACGAGAGCAAGCTCCCCATCTCATCAATCGGCTATTTGGCGAAAATCAAATCTCCTTTCCTCAGCCCCTATCGTTTCTCCGATTTGGGCGAGATAAGCACAAACTACGATGGAGCCGATAGCTTCGCTTATGCTCCCGCACAGGCGGCAGGTGTTTCAAGACCCAATAACTCACTCTACAACCCCATGATAATCCTCTCTAATGGTGCCGGTGCATACAAGAACGAGATGGAATATACCAACATGGGTATTACTGTAGCTCCTGAGCTCAAATTGGGCGATTTTACCCTCACAGAGACATTCAACTACTCTCTGTATCGTGTTAATGAGGTTTACTACCTCCCCTATGCCGATCCTTCAGGTGCTAAATATTATGATTTCTACTCAACAAACATTCGTTCTACCATCAGCAACTATGCAGCGTCAATGTTTACACGTGAGGCTGTTATCACAAGCGACACCCGTGTTTCATGGAGCAAGCGTTTCGGTGCTCATGACTTAGACGTGTTTGGTGGTTTCCGTTATACCAACTTTGAGTATGATTCAAACTCTATTGGCGGTGCAAACACCGGTAACGACCAGAGTTTTGGTGTCACTTCCAGCCTCGCCGGTCTTTCAACTTCGGGAGAAGATAACAGCTGGACCAACCTTGCATGGTATCTTTCTGCCGATTATTCATACAAGACAAAATATTTCTTGCAGGCAACAGCTTCACTTGAGACATCATCACGCTTTGGTAAAAATGCCGATGGTATATTTAAGTTGGGCGGTGTCGCTTGGGGTATGTTCCCCTCTGTGCAGGCTGCATGGCTTGTCTCTTCGGAGAACTGGTTCAAATGTCGCCCTATCAACATGTTGAAATTGCGTGTAGGATACGACGCAGTAGGTAACGACGCTATAGACTTCTTTGCAGCACGCAGCTACTTGCAGGCAGCCAATTTCTATGACAAGACCATGGGTCTCGAGCTTGGTAACGTAGAGAACGATAACGTAAAATGGGAAACCACAAAACGTATCAACATTGGTGCCGATGTAATGATGTTCAATAACCGCTTTGGTCTTAGTTTCGATGTTTACAAAGCAAAAACAACGGATCTGCTTGTACAAAAGAAATATGCTTTTGTAACCGGTATGGACAAATACTGGTCTAATGGCGGTGAGCTCGAGAATGTCGGTTTCGAGGTTTCTGCCAACTGGAAGGTTGCCAATTCCGAAAAGTTCCAATGGGAGGTTGGTGCATCTGTTGGTCACTACAAGAACGAAGTAACCGCCCTTAGCGAAGAGCTTGACCCCGTATCGGTTTATGGCGGTGAAGTTAAGACCATGGTAGGTCAGCCCGTTGCTGTATTCTGGGGATATAAGACCGATGGCGTTATCAAATCTTCAGAAGAGGCTGCTGCTCTTGGACTCTATAAGAAAGAGGGAACCAATATCTATAACTTTGAGGCAGGTGATATTAAGTTTGTTGATATCAACCCCGGTGATAACCCCGGTCTCATAGACGAGAATGATAAAACTGTCATTGGCGACCCTAACCCCGACTTTTACGGAAATATCTATTCGAGCATGAAATTGAAGAACTGGAAGCTTGATGTTGTCTGCAACTACTCTGTAGGTAATGATATTTACAATTACTATCGTCAGCAGCTTGAGAGCGGTTCTTCGTTCAACAACCAGACAACCGCACTCTTGAATCGTTGGGTTATCGATGGACAGGAGACCTCAATTCCTAAGGTGACATTTGGCGATCCCATGGGTAACAGCCGTTTCTCAGATCGTTGGATTGAAGATGGTTCTTATTTGAGAATCAAGACTATCAAACTCTCTTATGATGTACCTGTTTCTTACAGCTGGTTGCAGGGGCTCACCTTGTGGTGTTCTGCCGAGAATGTATATACATTCACAAAATACGATGGCAACGACCCCGAAACATCTGTAAACAACAGCATTCTCTATCAGGGCATCGATGCAGGTCTTTTGCCTCAGAGCAGAAGTTTCCACTTTGGTGTAAAGCTAAACCTCTAATGAATATAAATCGTATTATTGCTGCGCTTGCGCAGCAATAATACGAGAATAAATAAAAAACACAATGAAAAAGAATCTTATTTATACAG
>CAYRFX010000006.1:0-52322 GCA_964423665.1 uncultured Bacteroidaceae bacterium
GTTGCAATTCTTTAACGCGAAGATATAGAGCCATTTAGGAATGAAACTCATTTTCTGGTGGCACCACAATAAAAAATCAGTTACATGTAACTGATTTTTTATTGTGTTTTAACGCTTTTATAAAGGCTGTTTATTTTAATTGTGGCGCGATGTTGTGCCTTTGGGGTAATTCCCCGGAATTGGGAGTTGTTACAGCGCTCTATTTTCTTTTGCAATATTGAAAATTGTATGCCACATCTTTGTAGCTGTTTTCTTTGAACTTTTCAAAGAAATCGAGATATTCGCTGTGTTCCTTGTCCTCTTTGGTGGCGGGTATTGTTTTTAGGAAACTTCCAAAATCGTCCCATTTGCCCCATGCTTCATGTATGAGGTCGTATGGGCGCTACTCTTTCACCTGGTTCAATGGTGAGGTTTCTGTGCCGATGAACTCATATAGGAATTTTTGTGGGTTTGCGATTATTCCGGCTTTCATTATTTCCAATGCTTTGGGGGTGTTGATGTGTTTTGTGTGGTTTTCTCCATTTTCTCTGCAATATTTGTTTTCACCGGTTAGCCAGAAGAACTTGAGGATTGTGCTTGTTGGCAGCTCTTCTGCGATTGCTTGTTTGAGGTTTTCCAGTTGAATGTTTTTATATTCTTCCGGTGTTATATAGCTGCTCCATTCGTAAATGTTTTTCTTTATTTCGTTTATCAACAATGATGCATAGTATGATGCTCCGTTTTCCAGCATTGTGTTGTGTAGTATCTGTGCAATCTCGTCTTTGCTCTTGTCAAAGTCTTTTACAAGGTAGTAGATTACGTCTTGCGAGCAGAAAAGGTTGTCTCCTTTGCTGCATGCATAGAATATCATTCGCAGTGCTTTGTGTCTTTCTGTGTTGTTCGCGGGTTTGAAGTGCCGCCAGAATCTTAGCAGGGCAATGCTTCTTTGTTCTATAAAATCTTTTGATAGTATTTGTTTTAGTTCCTCGTGGGGCATTGCAATATACCTGTCAAGTTCTTTTTGTGGTATATCGTAATTTTGCAATATTCCATAGAAATATCGGGGTGTGAAGAATGGGTCGTTGAATGCTTTGTTGGCTATTGGCAGGTAGCTCTCGGGCAGCAGGCGCGCAAAGATGTTTCTTAGCTTTTCTTTCTCTCTCTCGTTGAGTTTGTCTGTCTCTTCGCTGTGCCAGAGGTTCTTCTTTTTGGAGTTTATGAGTTCAAAGTAGTGGTCCTGCTTCTCAATGCCTTCTTGCCAGAGATTGTAGTGGTTGTTGTTGGTGTAAAGGAAGCTTTGATATTCGTTGCTGAAGATATTGTATATGGCGGGGAAGTGCAGCTTGAGCAGAATGATGTCGGCGAGGTCGCAGATTCTTGTTTCGTCCTTCAGGAACTTGTATTCGAGCTTGATGGAATTTATCCATCTTTTTGCGTCGCGGATATTTTTTATGCAATCTTCATATGGTTTTATTTGTGTCAGCAGCCCGGTGTGTTCGATATATTCTTCTTTGAAGATGGTATAATCCTTCTCGCTCATGAATGTTTGGGCTTGTGATAGTATGTATCTCTCAATTTTATCGGTGGAGTATATTGGGAGATAAAATTCTGTTTGGAAGAATTTCTCTATAAAGCGTTCATTCTTCATGCCGTGCACGTTATTTATGGCTTTTATTACATAGTCTTTGTCGTATGCTGCTATGAAAATGAATTTGGGAAAGTTGGCACAGCCTCTTATGATTTTGAAGACCTCGAGTATCTCTTTCCCTTCGAGCCTGTCGAGGTCGTCGATAATAAACACTATGCGTTCGTTGCGTGTGGCAAGGATATTTGAGATGTTTTCATAAAGTTCATCGGGCTGAGGTTCTCTTTGCAGTGTGTTCAAAAGTGCTGTTGCCCTTGTCTCTCCCATCAGCAGGTTTGAGTAGTTGCATATCATCTTGAACAGCTCGCTGTCGCTTGTTGCAATGTGCTTGGATAGTTGGTTGAAGAAGGCGGATATGATATCTGTTTTTGATGATAGGTGCCAGGGTGAAAAGTGAATGATTTGCAGCTCTTTATTGTGTTTAGCCTCCTCCACGAAGAGCTTGATGAACGATGTCTTGCCATTTCCCCAAGGGGCAACAAGCCCGATGGAATATGCGCTTTTGCCGGTGTCGCAGCTGAGGATTGTGTTTGTGAATGCTTTTACAAATGGGGCTCTGTCAAGGAGATCTTCATCGCTGCGTGTTATTGCATCGTCGCTTAGCAGTTCTTCGCGTCTGTTGCTTTTTGTGCTTTTTGAGAAGGTATTCATGATGCGTTCCACAAGATATAGTACAATTATTGTGGCAGAGACTCCCCCAGCAATATCAAAATAGGTTACATAACCGGGTATCATATATTCCCACGCAATGCATCTGTTATGCCATCTGAAATATGTGTAGAACAGTATTGTATAAATGGCTGCGAGTATCAGTGTTTTTGAAACTCTTCTCCTTTGATGGGTTTTAATGGATAGATATATTGCATAGAGAAAAGCTGCGGCTGCTATGATTTTCATCGATAGCGAATTGTTGAAATTCCTGTTGATGAATCTTGCAACGTTCCCGACAATCTCTTGCACGACAGGTTGGTAGGCTATAAATGACGCGATGGCTATAAGCAGAATGAACAGGTCGGCTTGATTGGGTTTTATGTGTATGTTGTTACAAAAGGAGTTCCAGTAATTTTTAAGTCTTTTCATGGTGCCGGGGTGTTATAGTATGTGTGATGGTGCGAATATAGTCAATAAAATCTATCTTTATTGCAAAGCCGGGGGTGCAATCTTTTAATTTCGTTAATTCAGCAACCTGCTCCGCCGTTCTCTGTGGTAACTTTGTGCAAAAAACTATGAAAACAACGTGTTATGATTGTCGTAGTTATAGTGCAGAAGAGATTCTGGAGTTTTTAATGGATATTTTCCCCTCTTTGAGAAACCGGGCCTGCAGGAAAAGGGTGTATGTGGGCGCAACAGGGAATGTCGCGGCTCGCTTGCAAAGGCATAATGTGAGCGATGATGAGTTTCTCTTTTCGGCACAGACGGCACATAGGTGTGTTGCTGCAAAGGTTGAGAGGCTTGCGTATGAAAATGGGTTCCGCATAGGCGATGTGTCGTGGGGCGGTAATGGGACGAACAGTCTTTCGATTTATGTGTATGCATATATAATCACCGATAGTACAAGGGAATAGGTTGCAGATGCCTTATCCCGTGTGTATAATATCTCTTGTTTGTTGCGGCGTAATAATTTTCTTCCTATTTTTGTGGTGACCTCGGGGCTCATTTGCCCTGTTATAATTATGTGAAACCGCCCCTATGAGAAATGTTATAAGACTTTTTGTCCCTTTGTGTGTGTTGCTGATGTTGCTCGCCTGTGCCGGGCGGGAGCGCGATTCTGTTATTTACAATGCTGGTGTGTCACAGCCGCTTGCCGAGTTACGCAGGCAGAGTATATCCGATTTGCGCTATAACCTTTCATTGTCTGTTCCGCAGGAGAGGAAACGCTCGGTTACAGGTCGTGTGGATATCTGCTTCAGAACAGATGCCCCGCAGGAGTTGGTTATCGACTTCAGGGAACCGCATAATGTGCGTGCCGTGGCTGTGAATGGCTCTGCTGCCGATTGTGAATTGCGCAACGAGCATATAATAATCCCCTCTTCTTATATGGTGAAGGGTGAGAACGTTGTTACAATTTCCTTTATTGCAGGCAATCAGTCCCTGAATAGGAACGATGAGTATCTTTATACTCTTTTTGTGCCCGACAGGGCTCGTACGGTTTTTCCCTGTTTCGACCAGCCTTCGTTGAAGGCCCTTTTTGCGCTGAATCTTGAGATGCCGAAGGATTGGGTGGCTGTTTCCAATACAGCCGCGCTCTCAGATAGTGTGGCTGGGGATAGGAGATATGTCTCTTTTAGCCGCACCGAGCCTTTGAGCACCTATCTTTTCTCTTTTGTGGCAGGAAAATTGCAGAGGCAGGAGTATAACGATGCGGGGCGCACTCTCGCAGCCTATTATCGGGAGACCGACGAGAAGCGCTTGGCGCAGTTGCCTGTTATCTTTGAGCAGGTAGCCTCGTCGCTTCGCTGGCTGGAGGAATATACCGGAATCCCTTATCCTTTTGCAAAATACGATTTTGTTATATTGCCAGGTTTTCAGTATGGAGGTATGGAGCACACCGGTGCCACTTTGTATAACGATGCGGCTCTCTTCCTGGGTGCTCACCCCACACCCGATGAGGTGCTCTCTCGTGCCCAGCTCATTGCTCACGAAACGGCGCACATGTGGTTCGGCGACCTTGTTACAATGGAGTGGTTCGACGATGTGTGGACCAAAGAGGTTTTTGCCAACTATTTTGAGGCACGCATGACCGAGCCTCTCTTTCCCGATGTGAACCATCGGTTGGAGCGTTTGAGAAGGGTGGTGGTATCTGCAATGAGTGAGGACCGCACAACGGGTACAATGCCCATTAAGCAGCCTCTTGACAATTTGAGCAATGCGGGGCTTGTATATAGTAACATAATATATGACAAGGCGCCGGTGATGCTTGAAAAACTTGTGGAAATTATGGGGGAAGATGCCTTTCGCGAAGGGGTGCGTGATTATTTGAAACGCTTCTCCTATGGCAATGCCACATGGGAAGGGTTGATAGAAATTTTTGATTCCAAATGCAGTGCCGACCTGCGTGCTTTCAGTCATGCATGGGTGCACGAAAAGGGTATGCCCCACATCTCTTTTGAAATGTGCAAAGACTCGCTCATTGTGCACCAGAGCGACCCGTACTCCCGTGGGCTTGTGTGGCCGCAACGATTTAATGTGCGTTTGATGGGCGACACAGTGTGTGATGTGGAGATAAACATCACCGATACGTTACAGGCAGTGCCGTTGCCCCGTGGCGTGTATTGCGTGCTTCCCAACAGTGATGGTCGTGGTTATGGCTATTTCCGCCCGTGTGCGGGCAGTGTGTCGTGGTTGCTCGATAATTGGGCTGCGATAGATGATGAGGTGTGTCGTCAGGCGCAGCTGATTAATCTGCACGAATGTTATCAGCATGGGGTGGTAGGTGCCGAGCAGTGGCTCACTTCTGTGATAGATGGGCTTGCTGTCGAGAAAAATGCACTTATAGCATCAACCCTTTGCAGCTATCTTTCGTTGCCCATGAGCGAGCTGCGCAGTTCGGCAGTGGAGCAGCGCTTGCTTGCAATGTCGCGCAATCACCATTTGAAGCCTTGTCGTCTTCAGCTGTTGCGCACGTTGGTCTGTTCGGCATTCTCTCCCACAGTCTGCGAGGAACTTTACGAAATATGGGATAACGGCTCGCACCCGTTGGCAAGCGAGAACGATTATATTAATATGGCATATGAGCTAGCTTTGCGTTTTCCTCATAAATATGAATATATAGTGGAGAAGCAGGCGCGTAGAATAAATAACCCCGACAGGCTTCGTCAGTTTACCTTTATATCTCAAGCGGTGAATCCTTCAGCCGAAGAGCAGGAGAGGGTGTTTAATATGTTACTCACCCCCGAGGGGCGTCGCACCGAACCATGGGCAATAAAGGCTCTCTCGCTTCTGTGTCACCCGTTGCGCGGGAAAGAACCGGTTAAATATATTCGTCCCGCACTCGATGCTTTGCTGGAGATTCAGCGCACCAATGATATATTCTTCCCCACCCGCTGGGTAAGAGCTCTTCTGCGTGAGCAGCGAAGCCCCGACGCTGTTGCGGCTCTCGATGGTTTCCTGAATGCCAATCCGTCGTATTCTCCTCTGCTCAAAAGCAAGATATTGCAGGCAGCCTGGCTGCTATACAGGGCACAAGGTGTTAATGCTGCCTATTAACCCAGTGCTTTTCAATGAGCGGTTGCAGTTCGGCAGGGTCGCCGAGTTGCGTTTTTTTGCACTCCTCCATTATATAATCGCGCAGTTCGGCAGGGAAATCTTTGGCCTTTTCCCAATACTCTATGCGTCCCATCCAAGAGCCCTGGAAGGTGGTGTCGCTGGTTAGTATAAGCTCTCCTTTACGCCCGCACTCGGTATATTCCCCGTTGTGGTATATGTATGTGCAGTACAGGTAGGGTATAATCTTGTATGCCCCGCACCGTAATTTGCTCACCTGAGCGCTATAGTATTTGCCATCGTCGCCAAAAATTTTTATAGATGCAAAATCGTTATCAAAGTAGCGGTCGCCCACGCTGTACGACTTGTATATCCACACCCCTTTGAGTGCCTCGCTGTTTGTTGTCTGTGCATGTGCATTGCTAATGGCAAACGCAAACACAATCAGTGACAAGCAATGTTTAATGATGCCCTTTCCCATAATGGTTCTAATTTGATGATTTATAAATAGTTTCTTGTTTCGTTTTATAGTGTGGCGATAAAATTGTCCCATTCCTTGGAGCTTCCCTTCTTGCCGAACACCTTGTTGTAGAGGCGGCTGCGCGTGCTGCTTATGCTGCTCACCTCCTTGCAAAGCACCATGGCAATCTGCGATGGTGGTACGTTTATCTTCAGCAGCAGGCATACGCGGAACTCGTGTGCCGACATATGGCACAGGTGGCGCAGGCGGCTTGTGAAATTGGGATATACAGGTTTTATCCTCTGCTCGAGTTCCTCAAAATCTTCGTCTTTGAGTGCTTCGCCACGCTCTATGCGCCCCAACAGTATTCTATAATATTCCGAGCCATAGAATTCCTGTTCCACCTGTTGCATTGCTATTGCCACGGGTTGCGGGAGGGAATTGTTCTGCTCGCGTATCTGCTCCAGCTCCTGTTTTATTGCTTTATTATTTCTGAATGTTTGCCATCCGTAGAGAGCAAGAATGCCGATGAAAAGGAGCGAAATTGTGAGCATATATATAAGTTCGTTGTTGGTGCGCCGCAGTTCCCTTTCCGATGTGGAAAGTACAAAATTGGTGGTGGCACTATCGCGTTTGTCTATGTTGTGCTTTACAATGTTTTTAATCTCGTCCCGCCTGCTGTTGCTCATTGTTTTTACCTTCACCCACATCTCCTGTTCAAGGTTGTTATATATGGTGTATGTGGTGTCGTTTACAAAATCGAGATACATCATAAACCGCCCGTTCTCCACCAGCAGGGTGTCGCTGTGGTCGTGTACAAGGGTGTATTTTGCCATCTCCTGCGGTATTACTATGGTTTCACTCCCGGTAGATAGCAATTCCACATGGTAGAACGTACTGTCGGTTTCATAAATCTTGCAGCGGGTGTAGCCCTGCTTGTCGGGATAGGTATATGTGTATCCTGTGGGGAATGTAACCTTTTGCAAGGTCCACACCCCTGTCATGGTGAACTCCTGCGCCTCTTTGCCATCGTTGCCGCGGCAGTTGCATAGCAGTGTGGCTGTTATCAGAAACAAAATTGCCGGTAATCTTTTCATTGCTTGCGCTCTTAGTTTGTGGCAAATTTATATAATTGCGGCTATAAATCATTGGTTGCCACTTTGCAAAAAGTTTGCATTTGCATTAAGAGCCTTATTCATACTCTGTTTAGTTAAATTTTGTGACACTTATTTGCATAGCTCATAAATTTTTATCATTTTTACAAAGATTTTCCATAATAATGCTCGTTGTGCATGGTTGCGAGCATGTCAATGTGGCGCATGAAATTTATTAACTAACTAAATATCAATATTATGATTAAAAGAATTTCTACCCTTTTAATTGCACTTTGTGCCTTTGTGGCTGTTAAAGCCCAGGCGCCCACCTTCTCCACAGAGGAGGCTCCTGTTTGGTATTATATCCAGTTCAAGACAGGTGAGGCAATTCTTGGCGACCAGGGTGATGGTAACAACCTGCTCACAATGCAGGGTGCTGAGAGTCCTAATCAATGGGCGCTTATCGGTAATGCCGATAGTTTTTATATGAAAAGCCGTTGGGGAAACTATGTTTATTATACCAATGGTTATTTTGCATCAAGTTCTACAAACAAGACTTCTCTGAAACTCATCAGCAGTCCTAACTATAGTGGCTACTATGAGATACAGCGCACGGCAGCTTCCTCAAAGAGTATGAACCAGTGGGGTGGTGCCGGTGCCGGCAAACAGCTTGGTGAGTGGAATGCCGGTGACGTGAATAACCCGCTGTCATTCGTTACAGAGATGCCTGCTCCTGTGCCCGATTTCTTCAGCTACGAGGACGCCCCCGAGTATTATTACTTGCAGTTTGCAAAGGAGGGTCATCTCCTTGTCGATAATGGCGATGGTGCCAATATCACCACGGCGTTGTTGAAGAACGATGCTGCGAATCAGTGGATGATGGTTGGTAGCCCTGCGATGTTTTATATGAAGAGCAAGGCCGGTTATTGGGTTTATTATGATGAAGACTCTGGTCTTTTTACAACATCTTCAACATCCAGAACTTCTTTGAAAGTTATTACAACAGGTAATTCCGACTATGAAGGCTGCTACGAGATTCAGCGCACTGCCGCATCGTCAAAGAGCATGAACCAAAATGGTGGTACCGAGGTTGGTGTTACAATATGCGAGTGGAATGCGGGCGATGCTAATAACCCATTGACCATAAATTCGGTGGTTCCTCTCGTGCCTTCTATGAGCGACGATGTAAATGAATATTGGTATGTAATACACTATGTAGGTGTAAATCAATATCTTTGCGATGCGGAGTTGGGTAGTGTTCCCGGTCATGTCGATCCCATTGTAAAGAAAGAGAACCTTTGGAAATTTACAGGAACAAAAGACAATATGCAGATAATAAGCAACAGCGGCAAGTATCTAAGCGTTGTCGATGGTGCCCCCGTGCTCACTGATGAGGCTTATGCCGCAGGCTTCAAATTGGTAGAAACCAACTATTCAACCAATCCCTATAAATGGGAAATCCACTCAGCCGATGCTTCACTTTCAAAATATAAGTTGCAGCTTAGTAAAGCGAGTGGTGAGATAAAGGATCTTACTCTTGCTTCTACATCAAAGAGTGTATACTACTCTGTGAAGTTTATGTCGGTTGATGAGATTAGAGCCAGCCACGAAGATTTTGCTGTTGCCGGTATCGAGGGTTTCACTCCCGAGCACAAACACACATTGTGGTACACACAGCCTGCTACACTGAGTGGCGTTTCCAATCCTTGGATGGAGTACTCTTTGCCCATAGGTAACGGTCAATTCGGTGCATCGCTCTTTGGTGGAATACAGACCGACGAGATTCAGTTCAATGACAAGACCTTGTGGAGTGGCGGTCCCTCGCAGTATGGAATCTATGAGAACTTCGGTAGCGTATATGTCGAGGACATGAGCTACCAGTTTGGTTATGGTGCCGATAATGGCGTAACCGACTATTATCGCACACTCGACCTTGAAAATGCAACAGGAACAGTGGGCTACAAGAATAGCGACAAGAGCATTAGCTATAAACGTGAATATATCGCAAGCTACCCCGACAAAGCCGTTGTTTGGCGTTACACAGCAAGTGAGGAGGGCAAGGTGAGTCTTCGTTTCACAATGGCAAGCGGTGCTCCCGGTATTGTTGCCACTACCACATATAGCGATGGAACAGCCTCTTTCAGCGGTTCTTTGCAGACTATCAGCTATGCAGCCCACTTGAAAGTGGTACCCGATGGCGGTACAATGACAACTTCGAACGACGGTATCGTTGTTGAGGGTGCAAACTCTGTACTTGTGGTGCTTGTCGGTATCACAGACTTTGTTGCCGACCAGGTGTCACATGTTACAGGCCTCAAGGCCCAGCTTCCTGCCGATGCCGCAGCGCAAGCCGATGCCGTAGCTGCTCAGGGTTGGGAGTCTGTCTATAGCAAGCACGTTGCCGATTTTGAGCAATATTTTGGTCGCGTATCGTTTGAGATTGCAGGAACCGAGAATGTGATGCCCACAAATGAGATGGTCGATGCGTACAATGCCGGTACAATGGAAGGTAACCGCATGCTTGAGCAGCTCTACTTCCACTATGGTCGTTATCTCGAGATATCTTCTTCTCGCGGTGTAGATCTTCCCAGTAACCTGCAAGGTATCTGGAACAACCGTTCCGATGCTCCCTGGCACTCTGATATTCACGCAAACATCAACGTGCAGATGAACTACTGGCCCGCAGAGCCCACCAACCTCAGCGAGATGCATGTTCCATTCCTTAATTATATTATAAACGAGGCTGCACAGCCCGAGTGGAGAGGAATGGCAAGCAGTGCGGTTACAGCACTAAACACAACACTTGGCACAAGTACCGCAGTGCGCGAGGACAGCTGGACCTGCTACACCGAGAACAACATCTTTGGTGGCTACAGCACCTTCATGACCAACTACGTTATTGCAAATGCTTGGTATGTAACACACCTCTGGCAGCACTACCGCTACACACTCGACAAGGAGTATCTTGCCAAGGCATTCCCCGCAATGAAGGGAGCATCACTCTTCTGGGCAGACCGCATGGTTCTTGCCGACGACGACACATATGAGTGCCCCAACGAGTACTCGCCCGAGCACGGCCCCGGCAGCGAAAATGCCGTTGCACACGCACAGCAAATAGCTTGGGAGTGCCTCGATAACACTATCAAGGCTGCCGATATTCTTGGTGGCGTTGAAGCAGGCGTAATCACTGAAGCCGATTACAATCTTATTACCGACCGTTTCGCAAAAATGGATAAGGGACTTGCAACCGAGCGCTACGAGGCTAATGGTGGTTGGCCCGCATCACGCAACGGAGTGAATACCGGTGATCTCCTTGTACGTGAATGGAAATATAGCCGTTTCTACGCATCAAGCGATATGGGTCATCGCCATATGTCGCACTTGATGGCACTGTATCCCTTCGGTCAGATTACTCCTTCAAGCGACCTGTTCGAGCCTGCAATTAACTCAATGAAATTGCGTGGCGACGAATCAACAGGTTGGTCAATGGGTTGGAAGATTAACCTGTGGGCACGCGCTCTCATGGGCGACCGCGCACATACAATCCTCCAGAAGGCATTGAAGCACTCAACATCATATGGTACAAACCAGTATGCAGGTGGTATCTACTACAACCTCTACGACTCGCATGCGCCCTTCCAGATTGATGGTAACTTTGGTGCCTGCTCGGGTATTGCCGAGATGATGTTGCAAAGCCACAGCGATACATTGCAGATTCTTCCCGCATTGCCCACCGTATGGGCCGATGGAGAGTATGCCGGCTTGAAGGCTGTAGGCGATTTCACCGTAGGTGCAAAATGGGCCGAGGGTAAGGCTAAACAGATATCTATCGCAAATAATCAGGGACAGCCCCTCTATGTAAACTATCCCGGTATTGGCGAGGCTACTATTTATGTAAATTCTGAGGTTGTAACTCCCGAGAAAGTTAATGAGAATGTATATCTCATTCCCAGCGCAGCTACAGACCAGATTAATATTTTCTTTGGTGAGGTGCCCACCGGTATTGAAGGTGTCGTAGCCGACAAGGTAGATGGTAACAGCCCCATATATGACCTTATGGGTCGCAAGGTAACTGCTCCTGTGAAAGGTCGCATATATATTCAAGGCAACAAGAAATTCATTGCAGAGTAATTCTGCAATGAATAGATAAAATATCGCCCTCCTTGCTGCAGCAAGGAGGGCGATATTTGTGTTATAGGTATAAAATAGGAGCTATTTCAACAACTCCTCGGCAAGCTGCTGCATCGCAGGCAGGTCGCTGTCTTTCATTCGGGAACGGATAGTAACCACAGGCTCTGCAATCTCAATAGCTTTCATATCCTCGAGCATGGTGCGCATCACGCGTCCGGCAGTGGGAGCCCATGAGCCGTTTTCAAGCAGTGCCACTTTGCGACGTTGGTAGTTCTTGCTTTTCAGGTGGTGCAGGAAGTCTGCCATGGGTGGGAATACTCCTGCATCGTATGACGAGGCGCATAAAACCATATGGCTGTATCTGAATGCATCTTCTATAGCTTCGGCAAGGTCGCCGCGTGAGAGATCGGTTATTGCCACTTTGGGCGCGCCGGCTTGTGTGAGTATCTCGGCAAATTTCTTTGCAGCAGCGGCAGTGCCTCCGTGGATTGACGCATAGGCTACAAAGACTCCTTCTGTCTCGGGCTCATATTTGCTCCAGGTATCGTATAGTCCTATGTAGTATCCTAAATTCTCGGTTAGAATGGGACCATGCAATGGGCATATAATCTCAATGGGCAGGGTTGCTGCTTTTTTTAGCAATGCCTGCACCAGTGCGCCATATTTGCCGCAGATGTTAAAGTAGTATCGGCGAGCCTCGCAAGCCCACTCCTCATCGGCGTCGAGTGCTCCGAATTTTCCGAATCCATCGGCAGAGAAGAGAACTTTGTCGGTGGTGTCAAAGGTTACCATAACCTCGGGCCAGTGTACCATTGGTGCATGCAGGAACTGCAGCGTGTGTTTGCCGGTAGTGAGCGTGTCGCCCTCCTTCACTGCTATTGAGCGTGCTGCAAAATCTATGCCTTCAAAGAATTGCGGCATCATCTGTATAGCCTTGGGAGTAGCTACAAGACGCAACTGCGGGTATCTGTCCATAATCTCGGCAACAAGTGCTGCGTGGTCGGGTTCCGCGTGGTGCACAATGAGATACGAAGGCTCACGCCCGTCGAGGGCTGTGGTGAGGTTCTCCCACCATTCATCGGCCTTGCGGGCGTCGGCTGTGTCGAGGATTGTTATCTGTTCATCTTCTATTATATAGGAGTTGTATGACATTCCGTTGGGTACAATATATTGGCTCTCGAAAAGGTCGATATCGTGGTCATCTACTCCTATGTACTTTATCGTATCAGTGATTCTTTTTCCCATATTGCAGTAGAGCCTAAAATCTGTTCAATGTGTTGCGGAAATTGTTTACAATCTCTGCGCTGTGTGTTTCAATTTTCTTAATATCAACACTCTGTAATAGCTTTTTGAGGCTTTTTATGGTTTGTTTGTTGTTCTTCTCGGTTGCCTCCTCAAGCAGAATCTTGTATTTCTCATATTGCTGTATGCCTTGCACAAATCTCTCCCAACGGACAGAACTCATGCTGTGCGGGTATATTACATATGTGTCGCCTGCGGGCCATGCTGTGTAGCGGGAGTCTTTTTCGGGCTCCACCGTCCAGCTGTTGTATGCCCAGCGCAGGTAGCCGTCAAGGTCCTTTGCAAGAGCCTCCAATGCTATAAATTCGGCATCGGCGGGGGCGGTGAAGGTGAAAAGGTTGGGATATTCTGCCGAGCAGCAGGTGTAATAGGTTGATACCTTGCCCTCGCCGCGGCGGCGTGCGAGCAACTCGGGGGTATATGCAGTGTATGCAAAGATATCGAGGCAATAATCGGTGATATCCGCCTCAATCTCGGGGTGATAGTTGCCTGCCATTGAGATTTTCATGCCAGGTGCATATTTCTTTATAACTGCGATGGCGGCCTGCATCTGCGGTAGGCTGCGCTCGTCCATTGAGATAAATGTTTTCTCAAACCAGCCTTTCTCTTTGAGGTGCTGTGCAAATTTCTCTAACATTCCACCCCAGAATTGCTCGTAGACCTTCTCGCCGGGAGCACATTGCATATATTTGTGACTGTCGGTTGCTTGGTCGTAGTAGCGAAAGGATAGCTTCCAAGGAATCATGGAGAAACAGGTGATTTCTTTGTCTATGCCGCAATCCATCATAAACTGCACCCATTTGTCGAAAATTGTGAAGTCGTAGTACCAACTGCCGTCTGCTTTGCGCATCCATGTTACCATGCTGCCAAAGGGGTCGTGTGTTTGTCCGTCCCATGGGCGGTCGATGAGTGTGGCTGTGATTGCCTTTTGTCCTGCGGCTGCCAGCTTCATCATATATGGGCGCAGCTTGTGGAAGTGTTCTGCCGACCACAGCTCCACGCCGTGCACGCGAGCCACTGCGTAGGGGTTTTGCCATAGGTCGAGATGGAATTTCCAATCTTTCGGTGCCGGCAGTGTTCGGTTTATAACCTTCACGGAATATTGCAACGTTTTGCTCTGCCCGTTGTTGCTGCTTATTGTAACTGTGCCTTTATATTTCCCGGGATGTGCATCGGCGGGAATGCTCACAGAGAACCATAGTCCGTTGTGGGTGCCGGCTTTGAGTTCTGTGGGGTTGGTGTCTGTTATTTTGTCTGCCGACAAGTTCTCTCCATGTGCATCAACAGCATGTTTCCCGCAACCGGTGAAGTGGTCGGTGATAATATCCTGTACAAAGCCTCCCACTATATTATTGCTGCTTATTGTGTGCTTGCCACATTTGAGGTCGCCGAAGCTGTATTCGGCAGTGTAATCTGCGTCGTTGCAAGTGACTAATAATTGAAAATTAACACGCTCTCCTCGCCATGCTGCGGTGCTGCTGATGGCTTTTGTGTTGGTTTCGGTATCTATACTGCGCGGGTAACGTGTATCAATGTTTCCCCAGTTTACTTTCACTTGTGCAGTGGCAAGCACTGTGAAAAATATCACAAAAGATGTAGCGATTAATTTCTTATACATAATTAATTATTTATTTAATATACCTGTGTATGCAAACTCCTTACCTGCAACATAGTCGGCAAGGTCTTCTGCCATCTTAGCATTGAATGTTAGTGTGGAGGTGCTCATGTCAAACTCGCCGTCTGCCAATGCAAATGTGTAGTTTGCCGAGGGATCGCTACCTATCAAGGGCACTATATTCTCTCCCGAGAATATCATTTTGCCACCTGCATTTGTGCAGGCAAGGTTGCACAAGGTTATATCAATGACCAATGGCATCTTATCGGAGAATTTGACACCCATCATCTTTATATCCACACTACTTGTGGCCACGTTTACCACAACAGTGAGAGCTGCAGGAGCAAGTGTAAAGTCGCCTACCTGCAAGGCTCCTGTAAACGAGTGCTCCATACCCCCCGTGGCAGGTGGCACAATGGGCTCATTTTCATCGTCGGTTGTGCCGTCATTGGCGGTGTATGTAAATGTCATGCCTGCAACGTGAGGTGCAAGGTCGTCTGCCATTTGTGCGGTAAATATTATTTCTGAGGCATCGGCATTTATCCAGCCCGATAGGAATGCAAAAGTATAGTTACTATTAGCATTGCCGGCGATAAGGGGTATAATATTCTCGGCTGCAAACATCAAGCGACCGTCCGTTTCGGTGCATGGTACCCTGCTCAAAGTGATATCGAGCGACACGGGCATTTTGTCTGAGAATTTAACACCATGCATGAAAATGTTCATGTAGCCGGCTTCCTCTTTGTTTGCCTCCACTTTCACTGTTGCATCGGCGAGTGTAAAGTCGCCCACCTGTAAATCGCCTGAGAAACTAAGCGACAACTCCTCGGGGGGAGGAACGGGCAGTGTAATATCGCTGTCGCTGCATGAGTTAAAGAGTGTAATGGCTGCAAATAAAGGAAAAATTAAAAATAGTTTTTTCATGTTTATGTATTTTATAGATTAATATGTAATGATGCTCCAAATTGCAAAGGCTTGCCTTGTGCAAAGAAGTCGTGACTGATTGAATTAAAATAGAATGTATTGTACTCGTTGTCGAACAGATTCTTGCCCCACAGCGATGCTCCGAGGATTCCTTTGTTCCATGAGAGGGAGGCCGAGAAGAGCCCATAGAAGGACTGCGACAAGGTGTTAGCCTCGTTCCAATAGATGCGCCCCGTGCCGTTCCAGCCTGCGTTAAACACAAGTCTGTTGGCAAAGGAGCGTGGCACGGGAATATCGTATGATATATTCATTGCCACCGTCTGTTGCGGAGCAAATGGCAGATATTTCCCTGAATAGTCTTCGCCGTTACTTTCGTATTTGTCAAACTCGGCTCTTGTGTAACCCCACGCTCCGTCAATGGTAAAACGCCCTACGCGCAACGCGGCAGTAATCTCGGTGCCCCAGCTGTGCGACTCGCTTGCGTTGGACATCATGCGCCCCGTGCCATTCTTTGGGAAAACTGTCAGTTGCTGGTCGCTACACTTGATGTAAAAAAGCGCGGCAGAAATATCAAATTTTCCATCAAAGAATGAGAGATGTGTGCCAATTTCGTAGTTCCAGTTTGTTTCGGGCTCATATATAGTGCTGCTTACGTCGCTGTCGGGAATCTGGTGCATAAGTTCGGCAATCATCATGTTGCGCAGAATGTCGGAAAAGAGCTGTGTGTTAAATCCTCCGACCTTGAATCCCTTGCTCGCAGATGCGTATATGTTGCCCAATCCGTGCTTGTAAACAATAGAAAAACTTGGCAGAAACTCGTACTCATCAATATTAGTCTCACCGTTGAAAATGGTTGATAGGGGTGAGTAGAAGATACTGTTGCTCTTTGTGGTATAGTGTATCAATGAACGGCTGTCGTAATCCATTTTTGAATGCTCATAATTGATGCGTGCGCCGGCATTAAGGTCAAATGCTCCTATTGAGTAGGTCAGTTGTGCATATCCCGCAGTACCCCATGTGGGAATTGTGAAATTATCATAGATTGTAAAGTGACGCTCCTTCAAACGCTTGCCCGAATATCTCTCTATGAGCATACTGATGCCATCTTCGCGAAAATTGACCGGTGCCTCCATCTGCAAGTGACGATAAAAACCAAAAAGTCCGGCAACCCACCTAAAAGCCTTTTCTTGACGCGATTTTATTACAAATTCCTGTGTGAAAGAGTGCTCGCGTTGTGCCTGTTCCAGTATAAAATAGTCATCGGCAAGAAAATCGTTGTCGAGGTGCATCTTATCGTCGGTATATTGGTAGCCTGTTGCCGAAGATATTGTGAAATTATCGAAAAAACGCTTAACAACCAGCCCGTTTGAGATGTTGAAACGGCGGTAGTTACACTCTTCGTTGTAATTGATTGGCGCGAGCGCCCCTGTCTCAGAATCATATAAACGGTAGCTCCAGCCACCCTCATTGGTGTAACCTGTTGAAAAGGTGTTGTCAATGCTCCATCTATCGGCTGGCAGCCATTGGAAACGCAATCTTACCGCAGCATTGTCGCCACCATCGCATTTATCTCCTGTGTATTTGTTTGTAAAGAAACCGTCGCTATGGTTGTAATATGTTCCCACCGACCATCCGAAACTCTTGCTCGCAGCCTCGTAGTGTGCAGCTTTTATGCGAATGTTATTCTCGTTCCCATATTCAAGCGACAGCCTTTTCCCTTGAAAATTAAGAGGTGAAAGGGTGGTGATGTTTATAATTCCTCCCGATGTGTTTCTTCCCATGAGAGTGCTTTGTGCACCGCGTATAATCTGTATCTTGTCAATATCAAACAACTCAAAATCGTAGTTGTTCTTGTTTAATATCGGCATTTGGTCAATGCTCATTCCCACCACGGGCTGGTCTATGCGTGAACCGAACCCTCGTACATAGATAGACGAGGTCATGCGTGAGCCGTAGTCGGGCTGATAAAAGTTGGGAACAATGGCCGATAATTCTTTTACAGTGTTTATATGGCAATACTCCATTTTCACGCGGTTCACGGTTGTTGCGGAGTATGGTTGCTTGTTTATATCATCTGATAGCTTTACCGATGATACAATGTCTATGCCGGTGAGCATAATAGTGTCTGCGGCTTCTGTGAAGGCGGTTATAAATATAGAAATAAATGTTACGATAAATGTCATATAGGTTTTATGCCGGTTTTGCCTCGGGATAATACCCGAATAGTGTAAATATCTGTACTACTGCATATGCAGTGTATATTTGAACTTTGCCTCAAAGATAGCGAAAAATAAGGAATTATTATATATGTATTGAGGGTAATGTATATAATTAACAGATATTTAGTGTTTTTCTGTTATAGGTCACATTTATGTTGTTTCAGTTTGAGGCGCATCTCCCGTGCATCGCATTTTAGCATTTGGCTCAGTTTTTGCCAAAACCTTTCACTATGGTTCATCTCCAGGGTGTGGCATAGCTCGTGCAGCAGTACATAGTCGATGAGCTCGGTTGGCAGTAACATAAGATATATGCTGAGGCTTATGTTCCCACGGTTGCTGCAACTGCCCCAGCGGGTGTGGCTGTCGCGCAGGCTCACGTTGCAGAAACTTAGCCTGTGTTCCGTGGCAAGTTGTTGCAGGCGTTGCGGAAGATAGCCTTTTGCATGGTGGCGAATCTCCTCTCTTATAACTTCCCGCAGCCATTTTTGCCTATCCTCGCTCAGGAGGTTAGCACTTGCGGGGTAGAATAATGTGCTCTTTTTCCCGCTACGTTTGATGAGAAAGTGTTTCCCATTGTGCGCTTGTAGCTCGAAGTCAAAAAATGGTGCATTTATGCTGTAACCGGCGTCTATCGGCACCTGCTTGATGCTCTTTTGCTGTGCGAGTAACTTCTCCCCATACATATCCAATGCCCGCTCTAAATCTTTTTCTGTTGCCGCTGTGGGGAGTGTAATGCATAAAATATCGGGGCGCGCACGCAGGGTCATGCGCCGCGCCCGTGGGTTACGGGTAATCTCCATATTACCATACTTGGGGTGTGATATGAGATATTTTTTGAGCATACTCAGGCAACAATGTGTGTGCCGCTCTCTCCGTCTATTGCGTCGGCACGCGTTATGACCACCTGTGAAACACCGTTATCTATTGCATTGAATGCATTGTCAATCTTGGGAATCATGCCACCACTCACAATGCCATCGGCGAGCAACCCTTTGTAGCTCTCTTTGTCGATTTTGGTGATGAGGCTGTCGGCATCATCGGGGTTACGCATAACTCCGGGGAACTCAAAGCAATATGTGAGTGTTACGTCATAGAATCTTGCAAGCCCTTTGGCTGTCTCCGCAGCCATAGTGTCGGCATTGGTGTTGAGAAGGTTGCCTTGTCCATCGTGTGTGAGGGGTGCTACTATGGGTACAATACCTTGCTCTATGAGCCTGCCGAGCATCTCACCGTCGGCATAATCAACATCTCCCACAAAACCGTAATCAACCTCCCCCACAGGGCGCTTGTGTGCTCTTATGATGTTACAATCGGCGCCTGTGAGCCCCAATGCGTTTACTCCGCGTGCTTGCAGCCCTGCAACAATATTCTTGTTTACTAACCCGCCATATACCATTGTAACAACTTGCAGTGTGTCGGCATCTGTTATTCGTCTGCCTCCCACCATTTTGCTCTCTATGCCTAATCTCTCAGCAATCTTTGTTGCCGAGCGTCCACCTCCGTGAATAAGCACTTTTGCGCCTTCGATGGCGGCAAAGCGGTCGAGAAGGTCGGCAAGAGATGCGGGTTCTTCCACAATCTTGCCTCCCACCTTTATAACGGTAATCTTTTTTTTCTTCTCCATGTCTCTTTCGCTTAAAATCATGGCTCAAGATATGTGTAGCCGTAGAGTCCCGAACGATAGTTGGCAAGGAACTCTTTGCCCTCCTCGAGAGAGATTTTCCCCTGCTTCACAGATTTTGTTACCCATGTTTCCAATGTGCGCACAAGGCGTTTGGCATCGAACTGCACATAGTCGAGCACATCGGCAATGGTTTCTCCGTCAATTATCTTGTCTATGTGATAGCCGTCTTTATCTACGCTGATGTGCACGGCATTAGTGTCGCCAAAGAGGTTGTGCATATCTCCGAGAATCTCTTGATATGCTCCCACCAGGAACACGCCGATATAGTAAGGCTCGTTGTTCTTTACCTTGTGAACACACAGAGAGTTTGCCTTTCCATTGTAGTTGATGAACTCTGTTATCTTTCCGTCGCTGTCGCAGGTCATATCCTGAATTGTGCAGGTGCGGTCGGGGCGTTCATCGAGTCTGTGTATGGGCATAATGGGGAAGAACTGGTCTATAGCCCAAGTGTCCGGCAGGCTCTGGAAGAGCGAGAAGTTGCCGAAGTATTTGTCGGCAATTAGCTTGTGCAGTTTGCGGAAATCCTCGGGAACGTGTTTCATGGTCTTTGAGATGGATAAAATCTCGCGTGTAACCGACCAGAACATACTCTCAATCTGTGCTCGGGTTTTGAGGTCCACAATTCCGTGGCTGAACAGCTCCAAGGCCTCCTCGCGTATTTGCTGGGCATCGTGGAACGCTTCGAGCATGGTGCGCTGGTCAAGGTCGTCCCAGATTTTATAAAGCTCCTTTACAAGCTCGTGGTCCTCGGGACCTACCTCCCAGTTTTCGTCCATCTGCGGCAGGGCTGCGGTCTCCAAAATCTCAAAAATGAGCACGGCGTGATGTGCCGAAACCGAGCGGCCGCTTTCTGTTATAATGTTGGGGTGGGGGATTCCGTTCTTATCGGCAGCATCAACCATTGTGTAAACGGCATCGTTCACATACTCCTGTATAGAGTAGTTTACACTGCTCTCGCTGCTCGACGAGCGCGTTCCATCGTAATCCACTCCCAATCCTCCGCCTATGTCGGTAAACTCCACTTTGAAGCCCATCTTGTGGAGCTGAACATAGAACTGCGAAGCCTCGCGCAGAGCAGTTTTAATGTGGCGTATCTTGGTTACCTGGCTTCCTATGTGGAAGTGTATAAGGCGCAAACAGTCGCGTATATCATATTTGTCGAGCAGTTCCAGAGCTTCCAGCAACTCGCTCGAAGTGAGCCCGAATTTGCTGGCGTCGCCACCGCTCTCTTCCCACTTTCCGCTGCCTTCCGACGCCAGCTTTATGCGTATTCCGATATTAGGGCGCACACCGAGACGTTTGCCAATTTTGGCAATGCGTTTGAGCTCGTTAAGCTTCTCGGCAACAAGGAAAATGCTACGTCCCATCTTCTGCGCCAGCAGTGCCATCTCAATGTAACTGTCGTCCTTATAACCGTTACAGATGATGAGCGAGTCGCTGTCGGTGTTCATGGCTATAACCTCATGAAGCTCGGGCTTTGAGCCCGCCTCGAGTCCCATGTTGTATTTTTTGCCATGGCTCATAATCTCCTCTACCACAGGGCGCATCTGGTTCACTTTGATGGGATAGACTATAAAATGTTCTCCTTGATAGTTGTATTCCTCCGATGCGATTTTGAAACAGCCCGAAATTTTTTCAATGCGGTTATCCAAGATGTCCGGGAATCGAATAAGAACAGGGGCAGCTACATCGCGCAGTTGCAGTTCGTCCATCAGCTGCTTCAAATCTATTTTTACACCATCTTTTTTGGGTGTAACGGCTACGTTGCCCTCCTCATTGATACTGAAATATGAAGCTCCCCAGCCATTAATGTTGTAAAGCTCTTCCGAGTCTTCAATGCGCCATCTTCTCATTTCTTGTGGTATTAGCGGTTATTAATATTCTTTTACGGTATATTGAACTGTTCACAAAAGGCCTCAACCGATGAATTTATCTGCTTGCTGTCCTCTAATTTATCGGCAACAAAGGTATATTGTGCTTTTGTGTAGTGCGGTTCTCGCTTTGCAAGTTGTTCGGCAATAAATGCACGCAACTCATCATCGCTTTTCTCTTTTATGAGTGGTCGCTGCTTGCGTGCAATGCTCAAACGAGTGAAGAGCCTCTCCACCGGAACTTGCAGATATACGGTGGTGCCCATGCTGTTCATGTAATCTATATTGTCGAAGAAACAGGGTGTTCCGCCACCGGTGGATATTATTACATCTTCAAACTCCGCCACCTC
This sequence comes from uncultured Bacteroidaceae bacterium, assembly GCA_964423665.1. Taxonomy (GTDB): domain Bacteria; phylum Bacteroidota; class Bacteroidia; order Bacteroidales; family Bacteroidaceae; genus HGM04593. The sequence goes on from CAYRFX010000006.1 coordinate 21,478, forward strand.
GTGGAGCATGCGGCGTTCAATATCGCGGAAACCCTCCTCGCCCTTCTCGGCAAATATCTGTGATATGGTTTTGCGAAAGCGTTCTTCAATGTAGCAATCAAGGTCTATGAATGTGAGCCCTAAGCGGGTTGCAAGAGCACGGCCAAGCGTTGTTTTGCCTGCACCCATATACCCGATAAGCAGTATTCGTGTCATATTATCTCTTTTTTGTATATCTGCGACTTTTGGTAGCGGTCTTTCCTCCCTCTTGTTGCTTTTTAACAATATCCAAGCACTCCTCCAAGGTGAGCTCTGCCGGCACCACACTCTTAGGTAGTTTGTAGTTGCTGCCGTCGTAGGCAATGTATGGTCCGAAACGCCCGTTGAGTACCTGCACCATGGGTTCAACCTCTTGGAATGTTTTTATTATACGCTCAGCTTCTGCTTTGCGTTTCTCCAATATAAGTGCGGTTGCCTCTTCGAGTGTTATTGTCAATGGGTCGTAGGTCTTGGGCAGGGTAACGTAGGCGGCACCATACTTTATGTATGGCCCGAAACGACCTGCTCCTATCGTAACACCTTCGCCCTCAAACTCTCCCAATGTGCGTGGCAGGCTGAACAGGCTCAGAGCCTCTTCGAGTGTTATTGTTTCCAAGGTTTGCCCGGGTTTCATCTGTGCGAATCGGGGCTTCTCCTCATCACTTGCCGAACCTATCTGCACGATGGGACCGAATCTGCCGATTTTCACCGATACGGGCTTGCCGCTTGCGGGGTCGGTTCCCAATACACGCTCGCCCACCTTATGCTCGTTCTTTGTTTGAACAATATTCTCAATCTGCGGCTCAAAATCGGCATAGAAATCTTTTATAAGATTCACCCAAGGCTTTTTGCCATCCGCAATCTCATCGAAATCCTTCTCTACGGTTGCCGTAAAGTTATAATCCATTATATCGGGGAAGAATTCCAACAGAAAATCGTTCACTACAATACCTATGTCTGTGGGCAGCAGTTTTCCTTTCTCTGCTCCCACGGTCTCTTTGCCCTCTTTGGAAGTTATTTTGTTGTTCTTCAATGTGAGAATGCTATATTTGCGGCTCTCTCCAGCCTTGTTGCCTTTCTCCACATAGCCACGTTGCTGTATTGTGCTTATAGTGGGGGCATATGTTGATGGGCGCCCGATGCCGAGCTCCTCGAGCTTGCGCACAAGGCTTGCCTCGGTGTATCGTGGGGGGTGCTGTGTGAAACGCTCTGTGGCAATAATCTCGTACGGGGTGAGTTCCTCGCCTTTGCTCACTGCGGGAATTGATGTGGCGTCGTTGCCGTTCTCGTCGTCGGTAGATTCGCGATAGACATGCAGGAAACCGTCAAACACGGTAACTTCTCCGGTTGCCATGAAACACTCCTCGTGCCCGCTTATGGCAATGTTTACCGTTGTTTTTTCAACAAGGGCATCTGCCATCTGCGATGCAATGGTGCGTTTCCATATAAGCTCATAGAGACGCTTTTCGGGCATTGTACCATCAATGGTGGTGTTGCTCATGTATGTGGGGCGTATTGCCTCGTGTGCCTCTTGTGCGCCTTTTGAGTTTGTAGAGTAGTTGCGGCTTTTGAGGTAGTCGGCACCGTATGTTTCGGTGATGACGCTTTTGCAAGAACCTATACAGAGCGAGGAGAGGTTTACCGAGTCGGTACGCATGTATGTGATGAATCCCGCTTCATAGAGCCTTTGCGCCACCATCATGGTCTGCGACACTGTGAAGCCCAGCTTGCGGGCTGCCTCTTGTTGCAGTGTTGATGTCGTAAAAGGCGCTGCGGGGTATTTTTTCAGCGGTTTGGTGCTCACATCATCAATAACAAATGTGGCATTCTTGCATGAGTTCAAGAACTCTTCAGCCTCCTCCTTTGTCTTGAATCGCTTCGAGAGTTCTGTATTAAGGATACGTTTTTCGCCTCCATCGGCGGGCAGTTCAAACTGTGCGGTTATGCGGAATCCGGCTTCGCTGACAAACTTGTTTATCTCGCGTTCGCGCTCCACTACAAGACGCACGGTAACCGATTGTACACGCCCCGCCGAGAGTGCCGGTTTCACTTTGCGCCATAGAACGGGAGAAAGCTTGAATCCCACAATGCGGTCGAGCACGCGGCGTGCCTGCTGGGCATATACCAGATTCGTGTCAATCTCGCGTGGGTTTTCTATCGCATTGAGAATCGCATTCTTGGTGATTTCGTGAAACACAATGCGTTTGGTCTTTTCGGGTTGCAGCCCAAGTACCGTGTACAGATGCCAGCTGATGGCTTCTCCTTCGCGGTCTTCATCGGAAGCGAGCCACACCGTGTCGGCTTTTTTTGCTTCGCTTCTGAGAGAACTCACCAACTTCTCTTTCTCTGTTGGTATCTCATACACCGGCTCAAATGTATCGGTGTTTATGCTGAACTCTTTTTTCTTCAAATCGCAAATGTGCCCATAACTCGACATTACTTTATAATCTTTGCCGAGAAACTTTTCAATTGTTTTGGCTTTTGCGGGGGACTCAACTATTACTAAATTCTTCTGCATAACGGTTGCCTTTCTCAAATTTGCGGCAAAAGTATTAAAGTTTCCTGTATTATCGCTCCAAAAAATCTAAAAAAATCAAAAAGAAAAAGACCTGTTCCACCTTAAAATAATTTATTATTTTATATAGGTGTAATTTTTTTCTTTTCTACAATAATGCTTGGGTATTAAAAAGCCGCGCTAAGTCCCAGCAATATGTTTATTCCTTGCTCATAGTAGCCGGCATACTTCACATATTCGCGGTTTAGCAGATTATTGCCCTCTATGAACGCACCATAACGCTCCATGAACTTGTAGCTTGTGCGCAGGTTGAGCTCGTTCTTGTTTTTGGAAGGAGCGTCGTGCCCGTATGTTGCAAAATTGTAAGCGAGCGTGATGTAGTAATCGTCCAAAAAACGGCTGTCGGCACTGAGCCCCAGCTCAAATTCGGGCTTTGTGGCGAGCAGAAATTTTTCGTCGCACTTCCAGTGGGTGTAGCGTGTGTTTGCCGATAGCTTTAACCAGCCTTCGTGGTCATATGCGGCATTTGCACCAACATATATCTGGGCTGTGTTTTCCTGTGCCACTTCGCTGATATTAGGTCTTGCATAGTTCAAGAAATCGTCTTTTGTGTAGGCATATCCTGCATACATCTCAACCGATAGACTGTTGTGTGTGATTCGTGTGCCTGCTGTTACATCGGCAATGGTGTATGCGGGTTTTTGAGCAAGATTCATCCAGTATGGTGTAATTTGTGTCATAGTCTCGAATGTGCTTGCTGTTCTTCCGCCCTTTATTGTGGTGTATAACGAGAGAGCTTTGCTTATTGCACACTCAATGCTCAAATCGGGGGCAATGGCAAATTTGCTTCCATTGTTGCTCAGAAGGCTGACGTTTGCACCAATGTGCAATTTGGCATTCTTCAGTTGAATATCGGTGTAGGGGTTAAAATTGGCAGAAAGGAAATTCTTTGGTGTGGCAGGACCGCTGTAAGTGTAGTTGTTAATCTCCACTCCCAGATTAATGTTTTTGAGGTCCTGGTCGTCAAGTTCATGGCTCAACCAGCCTTTCAGATACAGGTTGTTCTGGGCGCGACTGTTCGGGTTGCCATCGGTGTATCTGTTGTGGTTGCGTGCGAAACCTGCGCTGAACTTGTAGGAGAAGGGACCGACAAGTTGAGATGCTCCGTTCACTGCCACATCAAACATCTTGTTATTCTGTTTGTCGGGCAAGCCGTATCTTTGATAATTGAATACATTGTTCTCAAAATTACCGTTTATACCCAATAGTATTTTGTCGAAACGATGCGAGTAGTCGGTACTCACCCATGAGTTGAACATGCGTGAATCCCACTTGCTCACGGGGCCGTCAATCTGGCTGCTGAACCCCTCTATCGATGCCATTGCCTTTACGTTGTCTCTCTCTGTGATGTTATACTGATAAGATACTTTTCCATCAACATTGTTGCCTGTGCCGTATCCCAAGCGCACATATCCGGGCAGGCTTGTCTCTTGCCCGGGCAAAAGCTCTTTCACATCTCTTTCGCTTGTGAAACCTTTGAAAGGTGTTGCCTTCTGTGAAAATTCCAAAGCCAACGGAGTGTTGTTGAACTCCTGTTCTGTCTGTGGGGTAAATCCTTTCTTTGTTGCTTTTGTAACCACGGGTGCATAATCATTCTCCACGTTTACAACGGCGTTCAGTGAATCTTTTTGTGCAAATAGAGTGCTTGATGCAACTATTGACAATGCTAAAAAAATACTCCTTTTCATATGTTTTATATTTTATTGATTTTCTGTTGAAAGTTTGACAAGCCTCTCTTCTATGAGTGATTTTACCGATGGCAGATTGTTGTTCTCCTCGTCATTGTAGTTATTTTGCAAGGATATAAGATATTGCTTTGCTTCAATATTGCGCCCTTGTGATGCGTAGAGGTCCGATAGCAGAATGAAACTGCGTGCAAGCCAGTATGTGTGAGGAGTGCTTTCATCGATGTAGCTCATAATCTCCTTTTCGCAATCGCTTTCGCGTTTCTGGTCGAACATCAATTGTGCAAGCAGATATTTTGCTTCTGCTCCTTGGGCTGAGCGTGTGTCTTTTGCAAGCTTGGCAAGGTCTTTTTCTGCTTTCTCGGCATTGCCGGTTGCAAGGAGTGCCTTTGCGCGGTAATATAGAATTTCTCTTTCGTGCTCGGGTGTGAGGTTGCCCTTCAATGCCTCATCGGCACTCTCTATTATGGTGTTGTGCTCGTTGAGATTGTGTGCGCAGCGTATCAGGTTGATGCGGCAGGCTGCACGCCTCTCTTCGTCATCGCTTTTCTCTATGAGCTTGCGGTACAGGGTTTCAGCCTTTTTCCATTCTGCATTGTTGTAATAAATCTCGGAACCGTATGCCATAGCCTCTTCGCTGTATTTGTTGTCGGGCAATGCGATGACTTTCTCCAAATGATTAAGGGCCTCATCAAGGTTATTCTGGTTATAGTTTATTACTCCCAGATAGTAGTGGCTGTCGAGCGCAAATGCTCCATTGGGGAATTTCTCTATGTAGTTGTTAAACTTCTCTTTTGCCTCATTTGTGTTGCCGCGCCCATAAATCTTCTCGGCAGCAATGAATGTGAGTGTATCTATCTCGTTGCTCTCCACCCTTTTTATTCCTTTTGTTTCGGCTGCAAAACGGGCATAATCCTCAATATCTCCGGTCTCTACATACAGGTTCTTGAGGTCCTGTGCGGCAATCTGTGCCTCTTCGCTGTTTGGGTGTTGTGCTATTATGCTTTTGTAGGTCTCAATAGCCTTTGTATAATCTCCGTTGTTGTTGTGCAGCATGGCTTTCTCCACAGCAGCACGACGTGCGAGGTCGCTTTGGGGGTAACGTGTGATAATCTGCTCAAAGGCATCAATCGCTTTTGCGTTCTCTTCAATTTCTATATATGCACGCGCCATCTCATAATATCCTTGTCGGGCATGGCTACTGCCGGGGTATTTTGTTACAAGCTCATTAAGGCTGCTAATCTTGCCGGCATAATCTTTTTTGAGCCCTTGTGCCAATGCGCTACGATAGAGTGCATAGTCGGCATTTGCGCTGTGTGTCTCTCCTGCTTTGCGATAGTATTCATCGGCCGTGCTGTAATTCCTCTTGTAGAAATAGCAATCGCCGATGCGGTTGTATGCATCGCTGCACAGCTCGGCATCTTCCTCGCCACTCATCTTTATAAAGTTTTTGAACTCTGTCTCGGCACGGCTCATCTCCCCATTTTGGAAATATGTATATGCCAATCCATATGTTGCTTTGCTACTTTTTGCGTCAGCAAGGGCGAGCACGCTTTTGTAGTTCTTTGCCGCGGTAGCATAGTCGCCTTTGTTGTAGTAGGCCTCTCCACGCCAATAGAGGGCATCACTGTGTGTTCCTTTGTTATATTGTGACAAGGCTATTGAACTGTTGAAATAATTTATGGCTTTGTCCATATTCCCGTTTATATACTCTTGCACTCCCAGGCGGTACAGAACCTTCTGCTTGGCTTCGTATATCATGGGCGATGGGGCAGTAATCTTTTCAATGGATTGCAGTGCCACATCATAGTTGCGGGTGTTCATATAGACCTCAACAAGGTATTTGTTTACTTGGTCGGCATGGGGTGATTGGGGGTATTCGTTAAGGAAACGTTCAAAGATTTTTACACTCTCGGCAAAGGGTGAATAGCGTGTTTGATGAATGCAGAGTGCATAGTTGTAGAGGGCTTCCTCGCGCAGTTTGTTGTCGCAGTCCATGTTTGCGGCCTGTTCAAAAGCCATGCGTGCCGATGCGTTGTTGTTCTCTTGCAGGTATATGATGCCTTGGTGTAGCAGTGAGTTCTGTGCAATAATATCGTTGCCTTCGCAACATTTTTCGAAAAGGGCTTTTGCCTTGCTTGTCTCTTGTGTCTCAAAGTAGCTCAGAGCGAGCTGGTATATCGCTATTCGTTGTTGCTTGTCGGTTGCAGTGTTGTTTATGTAGGTTTGCAACGGGGTGATAGCCTCGGCATATTTCTCTTGCCCGAACAGCGCGGCGCCAAGCATCTGGTTCATTGCAATCCCCTGCGGCTTTTTCCCATGGTCGGCAATAAAGGCCTCGGCAACCTGTTGCGCCTGTATGTAATTTCCCTGTTTTGTGTATATCCCGGCAATGTAATAGGGCACTTCGAGGTAATATTTGTCGCTCATCTCCACCTTTTTGAAGGCGTCATAGGATTGTTGCAGGTTGTTGTCGTGATATAGCATAGCTGCAAGGTGGAACTGTGCATCTTCGGTGTATTTTTTACCTGTTAGGCTCAGCGTGGTAAGCAGGTTGCGTGCGAGCTGCTCCTCGCCACACTCCTGCAAGGTGAGTGCATAATATAATTCTGCCCGCTCGCGCTCGTATGTGCCGAGGCGGGTAAAATCGGCCTCTTTGAACCATTTGTTTGATAATTCAAAGTTGTGGCTGTAGTAGTATGATTCTGCAATAAGGGTGGCAATAATATCTCTGCGGCTTGTTTCGGGATAGTCGGCAAGATGTTGCAGGAGCAACGCGCGCCCCTCCATGTGGTTGGTGCCGAATGTGGCAGATGCACGCAAGTATTCAATCTCTTGCAGTTCGGCAGAGTTTAATGCCTTTGTATCAATCTTGCTTAGGATGTTGAGGGCGGCGGTATATTCTCCATCGGCATGAAGACGGCGTCCCTCATTTATCAGGCGGTTTATATTATCACCTGCAATATTGCTTTGCGCATTCAGTATGGTTGTGATAGCTGTGAGCAGAATAAAAAAGATGCTTTTTCTCATTTTATTATAGTCTTGTAAATTGTTTTTAATCTTTCAACACCTTTGCGTATAGATGCAAGCCCGAATTCCTCGGGTTTAAGCTCTTCAAATGCAATCCAGCGCAGTTCCTCCACGTCGTCATCGGGTGCAAGTGTGCTGCTGTCTGCTTTGCATAGGAAAAAGAGGTCGAGCGTGTGTTCCTCGAACCCTGAATATATGTATTTGTTGGGCAGCGAGAAAAGGTAGCGTGTCTCTTTAACCATGAGCCCGGTCTCCTCGGCGACCTCGCGTGCAACACCCTCCTCGGCTGTTTCAAAGCTGTCGGTGAATCCTCCCGGGAGGTCAAGCGTTCCTTTTGCCGGCTCCTTGGCGCGCCTTGCCACAAGCAATTCGTTCTTTTCGTTCACAATAACCGCCACAGTTGCTGCTATGGGATTGAAATATAGCACAAAGCCACACATTCCGCATCTTTTGGATTTGAAATCGTTTATAGCGAACCCGTTGCTGCCGCATCGCGGGCAATAACCGAAAAGTTCCAATGGGTGCTTATTATCGTTTTGTTCCATTTGCATCACGCAGTAGCTTCCTAAGGGTTTTGTACACAAAGTATGGCACATGCAGGAGTGCATGTGAATCCAACGGCAAAAATAGCCAAATTCCATGATAGGGCAAAGTGTTTGTTCGCTTTTCATTGTACTTAAAGTAAATAATATATTCAATTATCGGCATTTTGTCTGATTAAAGGTTATTGCGGGTGGCTTTCTGTGAAGAATTTGTTATTTTTGCAGCATAAAGATAAATCTTAAAATGGCTATGCGACAATTTTTACGAGATTGGTCCCTGCCCATCGCTATGATAGGTGGAGTGGTGATGTACCTGATATACGTCAATATCCCTGTTTTTGACGGAACTCACGATGTGGCAGTGCGGATTGTCGGGGTTATGCAGCCGCTACTTATATTTTCAATGCTTTTTATAACCTTCTGCAAGGTGCGTTATAATGAGTTGAAACCTCGCAAGTGGCATTTCATTTTGCTCGCTTTTCAGTTGCTCGCTTTTGCAGGAATTTCCCTTTTCATCGCAGGTTTTCGTGGAATATCTCCTGCGTTGCGCGTTCTTTTGGAGGCTGCAATGCTCTGCTTGTTATGTCCCACGGCAACCGCAGCAGCTGTTATTACTGCAAAGCTTGGCGGCAGTGCAGCGTCGCTCATAACATATACAATGCTCATTAATGTTTCCATTGCGATAACTGCTCCGTTTTTCATTACTTTGTCTCACCCGGTCGAGGGGGTGTCGTTTACATCTTCTTTTCTGCTCATAATGGGCAAGGTGTTCCCGTTGTTGCTTTTCCCTCTTATATGTGCCGAGCTGTTGCGTAAATTCATACCTCGTTTACATGAGATGTTTGTTACAAAAGGACGCAATCTCCCTTTCTATCTGTGGTTGGTTGCTCTTTCGCTTGCAATAGCGATGACTGCCCGTGCAATAGCACACAGCAATCTGTCTCTGTCTGTGATGGCGGGTATAGCAGTGGTGTCGTTGGTATGTTGCCTTGCGCAGTTTGCAATAGGGCGCATGGTGGCTGTGCGATACGGCGAGAAGATTACCGGTGGGCAGGCTTTGGGGCAGAAGAACACTGTGTTTGCCATTTGGTTCGCATACACCTTTTTAACACCTGTAACAGCCATTGCCGGTGGTTTCTATTCCTTGTGGCATAATATCGTGAACACACGACAGCTCTATAAACACAATCATTAGAGGAGCCGGTGATGAAGATTGTTTCCTTTAATATCGCGGGCTATTCTCAAAAGAAGATAAACACTCTCCTGGAACGTAACGCAGATGTTTATATACTCCCCGAAGTGGATTCTGCCAAGGAGATTCTTCTCTCTCACGAGTATGAGCTCTTCCGTTTCTCAATTCCCGAGGTTAGTTCCAAGGGCTTAGGTGTTATATGTAAAAAGGAACATGCTTTTTATGTGCCCGAATATTTTAGTGATGAGCACAAATATATTCTACCGCTCTGCAGTGGCAATCTTCTTTTGCTGGCAATGTGGCCCACTCGCGTTGCTGATTGCAAGAACAAGGGGTATCCGCAGATAGCTTTTGAAGGGATTTGCCATTATGCGCCATATTTCAAGGGCAAGAGGGTTGTTGTCGCGGGTGATTTTAATTGTTTTGTGGGGCAGAGAGATGAGAGCCTTGTGCGCGGTACTCTGTTGCAGATTGTGGAATTTCTATCTTCTCACGGGCTTTTCAGCCTTTATCACCGGCAGGCTGATGAGGCCTTCGGGCAGGAGAGCGTTTCAACTTTCCATTGGCGTTTTCATGAGGAGCAGGGGTTTTTTCTCGATTATGCTTTTACAAACGTGGCAGATGCTGTTTACATGCTCGAAGAGTGGGATAGTGCTTTCAGTGACCATCACGCACAGGTGGTGGAGATATAAACAGCAAACGGTTCACAAATGTGAACCGTTTGCTGTTATAAGAATGTCTCCTATTTATCTCTTCACAAACTTGAAGTTCTTGAAGTAAACCTGCTGCTCCACACCGCTTATGTTGGTGATGCGCAGTGCGCTTGCTGTCATGCCGCCAAGTTCGTTTCCTGTGTGAATAACAGGGTCGTTGTCGGCATAGTGGAGGAGCGATACCTCGCGCCAATTGCCATCTACAAGCAGTTCGAGTTTGAAATTCTTGGCAACACCGTTCACACCAAAGTTGAAGTCCATTCCCTGGAATGTGATGGGGCGGTCGCCCTCAACAATGAACTCGCCGCCTGCCTGCCAGTTGATAACCTCCAATGCCGATGCCACGGTAACGTCGCTGCCACGCACGCTCACGGGCAATAGGACAAGCTGCTTCACGGTCGATTTCACCTTGAAGGGGTTGTACTCGGTAGCTGTGTCATACTTGAACGATGATGTCTCGTTGTACTTCTCTGTAGCCTTTGTGAACAGAGTGTTAAGTGTGGGCAACAGCACCTTTGTACCAAGTTTTGTTCCGGTCTGGTAGGGGTGCAACATAGCCTTGTTGTTCTCGTTGTCGTACATCTGTTTTCTAATGTCGCGTGCCTTGCTCCATAGGTTGACGAAATAGTCGATTGTACCAAGAGGAGTGCACGATGGAGCAATTTTGCCATCGGCAATCTTCTTCATGTTGCAGATGGTTGTACCATAGTCGGCAAGCAGTTTACCCTGCAGTAGCCAAGGGCGCAATTCGTGTATGAGTTGGGGATTAGTGTTGTCGGCAAGCAGTTTGTCGCAAGCCTCGTCGAGTTCCCAGCATTTGAATGCAAGGATGTCGAGCGCTGCATCGTCGCCCTCAATAGCCTTCTGTGCAATATCCTTTATCTCCTCACCCTCCTCGCGGCGGAATCCGTGTCCGTTGGGGCCGAGGTCCTTGTTGTAGAGTGCAAATATTCCCAATGCAGCCGAGTTGCTTGGCAAGATACTCTGGAGGCTCTTTTGCCAGTTTGTGCTCTCATCGTAGTTCTCGGTGTTCCAGCAGTAGTCGGCAATGCCGTAGAGTGATATTTTAGATGTCTCGGCATACTCCATAGGGTTGCTCACGAAGCCCGATACAAGGGGGGCAATATCCTTGCCGTTGCCGTAGAGAGGTCCCATGAGCATGTGGTCGCGCACAAAGTCGTTCACAGGGAAGTTGAGCCAGATGTATGCCTTGCGCTGTATGCGCTCGTTAATCCACTCCATTGTGGGCTTGTCTATGCAGGAAACCACCGAGTTACCTGTCCACATAATTTCGATGCCCTTGTTAAGGGTGCTACCGAGTGTGCGCAGGTAGCCTTTCTCTTCGTTTGCCCAGCCACGGTTATACTCTGTGGGGCACATGATGAGGGGAGCGACATCTTTTTTCTTCTGAATGAAATTGTCATCTACGTAGTTGAGCAGTTCGGCCTGCTTGTCGGCCTTTGTTCCCTCGCCCCAAATATCGTCGAAGAATACTGCAAAGGCGCGCACGCCGAGGTCGTACATCTTCTCGAGCTTTGCCACAAGTGCGTCGCGGTCCTCGTTGTTCCATTTGATATCAACGCCCGGGTGTATTGCCCAATAGAAATTTACATAGTTCTTCTTGGCAACTTCCACAAGCTCGGCAATGCGGTTGGCTTCTGCCTCGGGATAGGGTACACGCCATTTGTCGCGGTGCCAGGGGTCGTCCTTGGGACCATAGATATATACGTTCATCTTGTTCTTGCCGTAGAACTCCAGCTGGCTCAAACGTGCCTCGTGGCTCCAAGGTGTGCCGTAGAAGCCCTCTACTGTTCCGCGGAAAGGCATATCGGGCCAGTCGGCAACGGCAACCTCCTCGTAGATGCCGTTTGCAATGTGTTGCAACAGCGACTGGATACCATAGAACAGGCCACGCTCATCGCTACCGGCAACCACAATGCCCTCCTGCGATACCTTGAGGTAGTAGCCTTCGGCCTGCGAGGGGATAAGTTTCTTATATTTCTTTACCTCCTTGTCGCCCTTTACACCAAGGATTACCTTGTACTCCTGTTTGGGGGCAATCTCGGGCTTGGCCTGCTTGATGGCATCGCCAATGTAGCCGTTCATATACTTGTCGGCTGCAACAATGGTCCACTGTGCGGGTACGTCGTACCATACCTCGGCAGGTGCCCATAGGATTTTTTTCCATCTTGGGTTTTCTGTCCAATAGGAAGCTTGTACTGTGCATAATGCGGCTATAAGCAAAATGCCTAATGCAAAAATTTTCTTGTTCATAGTCGTAAATGTATTTAGTTTAGAAATTATACTTCAGCATAGCGCAGATGCGGTGGTTGGTAACTCTGTGGGTGTTCTCAACCTTGTAACGGTTGTCGGCCGTTCCATAGGCAACCGTGGTGGGGTTATACTCCACACCTATCTGCATCGCATTGTGTGTGTAGAGAATGCTGGGCGCAACACGCCAGATGCAGGCTGCGTTTTTCTCGCCACGCATATATATGTCGCCCACAATCTCGTCCTCACAACCGAGGTTCTTTGTGTAGCCGGCAAATAGGCAATATGTGAGGTGTCCTTTCTTCATCTTCTGTTTGTAGGTGATATCTACCCAGCCTGCAACACTGCGCAGGGGGCTGTACTCCTGCTCACCGTTCGCCTTTATCTTTGTAACACCATAGCCGCTTATCATGCTCAGGTGTCCGGCATTTTCGGCGTATGTGATGCGCCCCTTTACTCCCCAGTTTCCATTCTTGTATGATGCAAAAATGGTGGGTGAGACAGAAACAATATTTTCATCAACCTTAACTTTTCCCATTATGGGCTTGTTGTCAGCGTCTGTCCCGATCTGCACACTGCCCTCGGTACGGGGTTTCAGTGTGAGAAGGTCCACGCCCACACCTGCTTGCCATCTTTCACCTTTGTACATCGCTTGCAGGTAGATTTCGGGGACTACCGCATCGCGCGCATAGTTGTAACTGCTGCCCGCAGGACCGCTCGATGTATATTGATATTGGTAGAGAGCGGTGGCTGTGAGTGTATATTTCCCGCGATAATAGTTGTAACGTACCTGTGGCGAACGGCTGAACGGGGTGAAGGGCGCGCCGGTTTCAAGAGTGAACACGTCGGGCATCATATCGCCCATCATCGGGTGCCATGCCTGTCCCACAAGCAGGTCTTGTTTTTCCCATGCCATCTTGGCGTATGCTTGGCGTATGCGCAGCACGGTATTGCTTGTGCCGAATCCTGCAAAGTCTGCCTCAATTTTCGCCGATGTCTTTGCGCCCAGAAATTCAGGTCCGGTGATGTTGAGTCCCAGTCGGGTAGTTATGCTCAATAGCATCATGTTTGGCTTCTCGTTTATATCCTCGCCATAGATATCTTTGTTCCAGTCTTTGGGCATATAATAGAACTGCTCGCTGTTTGATGTGAGGCTTTCGCGTGTGTCGAAACAGGCATAATTCCTGATAAAACCGTATGGCTTTATAGTGATAGCTTTCTCTTGTGCTTGGCTGCAAAGTGCAAATGATGCAAATGCTGCGATAAAAAATAATCTTTTCATAACTTTTTATGTGTTAATGGTGCATGCACCAATTGTGTTATCCAAAGAATCCGGTTTTGCCTACATGAATTATTAGTGAATATCCCAATGCGAGCGATATTACTCCTATCAAAAGCCCCACACGCAACATTTGTGACGATTTTATGAGCCCGGTGGAGTGTGCGATGGCATTGGGCGGCGTGCTTATGGGTAGTGACATTGCAAAAGAAGCCGAGAGTGCAACACCGATGAGCAGGGTGCCTATTCCGCCATACTCGTCTATTGAGGTGCCAAGCCCCTTGCCCACTGCTGCCATAATGGGTACCATAAGCGCGGTGGCAGCAGAGTTTGAAATAAAAGTAGAGAGTGTCCAGCAGATAACTCCGCCACCAATCATTACCACAAATACCGGCCAGTTGTCAAATGGAATTGCATTTACCAAAGTGCTTGCGAGCCCGGTCTTGTTCATCGCTGTGCCAAGCGCGAAACCACCGGCCACCATCCACAGGCATGCCCAATCAAGTTCTTTGAGGTCCTTCGATTTTATGATGCGTGTGATTGAAAATACTCCCACCGGTATAAGTGCCACCACATATGAATTTATACCGACAAGCTTCTCAAACATCCACAGGAGTATGGTTATAGCCAGTGTGGCATATATGACATTTGTTCTCCACCCCTTTTTCGCACCTCCATCTATGCGCAGATGAATCTCTTTTGCGGTGAATGGGTGAAATATTCTCAGTAGCACCCACGCAATAATCAGAATAACCAGCATTAACGGTGTCATTACCATCATCCAATCGCCGAATCCAACGCCCAGGTTCAGCCCCGCAGTGTCATTCAGATAGCCGAGTGCAATGCCGTTTGGGGGAGTGCCTATCGGGGTGGCTATGCCACCGATATTTGCCCCTATGGGAATGGCAAGCGCAAGAGCTGCGCACCCCTTCTCCTCCTTGGGCAGCGATTTGAGCACAGGCGCAAGGAATGTGAGCATCATAGCCGCGGTGGCTGTGTTGCTTACAAACATTGAGAATGTTGCGGTAACAAGAATGAACCCGAACAGCACGGTAGAGGGCTTTGTGCCAAAAGGTTTGAGCATTGCCCGCGCAAGTGTTACATCTACACCACTCTTCGACGCAACGTGTGCAAGCACAAATCCACCCATAAAGAGCATTATGGTGGGGTCGGCGAAGGTGAACATGAGTGATTTGTAATTAACTAATTGCTTGGCGGTGTCGGCGTCGAGCCCGCTTATGAGCGGTGTAATTGCGCTGTCCGATATTGTGAGTAAAGAGATTACAATAATCAACAGCGAGGTTGTCCATGCGGGAACAGCCTCCTCAATCCACATAAGAGCCGCCCAAACAAAAATGGCGATAACACGTTGCTGTACAACGGTCAATCCCTCTATTCCGAAACTTTCTGTAGGCAACGTTGCCAAAATGAGACCGAGCAACGACACTAATCCCACTTTAATGTATCTGTTGTATCTTTTGAAGAATCTCAGTGTTGCGCTCTGCCGGTGTTCTGTTTCCATCTTTTTTGTACGTTTTTGTCCTTGTTTGTGCCGCAAAATCGGTAACGCTTGCTAAATTACTTGAAAGAATTTAAAGTATCAAAAAAAGTGTGATACTTTTTGCCTTGTGTGCATATTTTCTTTTTGCAGTTTGTTTTAGTAATAAAAAGATTTTGAGATATGGCAACAATGCGTTTGACAAAAGAGATGTTTGTAAAAAGAGTGGCAAAAATAGGCGCTTCCTTCAACGATTTCAAATTTATCGGCACCAAGCCTGCGGTAATTGATTTTTATGCCGACTGGTGCGGTCCTTGCAATATGGTTGCACCTGTGATGGAAGACCTGTCGAAAGAGTTCGGTGAAAAGGTTGATTTTTATAAAGTGAATGTAGATGAGGAGAATGAGCTGTCGGCTTATTTCGGCATACGCTCTATTCCCACGATTCTGTTTGTCACGGCTGATGGTACAATGAACCGCCACACAGGTGCAATGCTGCGTGAACAGTTGAGGGGTGAGATAAAAAAGTTGCTTTGATTATTGGCAAGTTCTATAAATTATGTAAAGATGTGTACTTGTCCTGTCAATCCTGTTCCGGCTTAATTTATAGAATCGGCCTATTGTAACCCCCAGAAAGGTGCACTGTAGCTCTTTTCTATCTCGTTTTCCGTTTCATCGGGTAGTGAACCGAAGAAGTCGAGCCCTGTGATGCTCTCTACATCATCAATGCTCATGGCATACTCCTTCAGCTTCTTTTTCTCGGCTTTGTTCTTGCAGATAAAGCCTATGGCACGATATTTCCCGTTGTAATCGGTGAGTAGCACTTTGAAAAAAGCATCGGGTACTTTTACCCTGCTTTTTCCAATGCTTTTTTGTCCTGTCCCGGTGAATATTGGGCCTGTAACCACAACTACACGCCCGTATAGCTCTGCTTTGTCGCGAGTGAGCTCTTCGAGTTTCTTCCACACTCCGCGATTGAGGTTCTTGTTCTGTGGCGATACATTGGAGAGATAAAAACTCTCTTCCATTGCCTGCTTGCTCCATTTCATGTCGGCGGCAGGTGCCATGTGTCCACGGTCCCAGCCGCTTCCTTTATAATCGTCGTCACAGGCTTGTGCTCCTTTCACAAGAGGGTCGCAACAGAATCCTTCTTCACGCCCCACAACCCCAGCGACCTCCTCAGATGTCAGCTCATATCCTACCCAATTGGGGTTCTTTGTGCTGCTGTTGTATGAGACGGTGTAGCCGCTGTGTTCTATCACCTGGCTCTTGGCAGGCATGGTTGTGAACGTGGGTATTGCAAGCTCGCAACTGTAATTCTTATCACCAGCCTGCTGCCCGGCGGGAGCTATAAAATGGCTTATCAAAATGCCGGCAATAACCATGAGAGCTACCCATAGTAATTGGTTGGGGGTGGTTTTCTTCTTTCTCTTTTTTGCCATTCTGTTAAGATGCTTTTTTCAGGTAAACAGATAAGATACTTTGCTTTGTGCTGTTGCGTTCAGTGTGTGATGAATGATATTATTATATCTTTTTGAGCTTATCGCCTGCCAATATCACTTTGTAGCTCTTCCCGCTTTTAGTGCCGAAGGAGAGGGTGCTGTTGCCATATCTGAGGTTGCAACGCTCGCCCTTCTTTGATTTTATGATAATCTCCGTGGGGCGTCCCTCTTTCCATGCGATATCCACATCAAAGCCTCCTTTTGCGCAGATGCCTTTAAGCTCGCCTTCGCTCCATGCGTCGGGCAGTGCGGGCAGAATGTGTATAAAGCCCATATGGCTCTGCAGGAGCATCTCTGCAATGCCGGCGGTGCCGCCAAAGTTACCATCAATCTGGAAGGGGGCGTGTGTATCCCACAGGTTGTCTAATGTGCCGTTCTTCAGCAGGTTGCCAAAGAGGGTGTATGCGTGGTTGCCATCGTGCAGGCGTGCCCATTGGTTCAGCTTCCAGCCCATGCTCCAGCCTGTTGCTCCGTCGCCACGGTGTACAAGCACCACCTTAGAAGCCTCGGCAAGCTCGGGGGTTGTTACAGGTGAGATAGTGTGCCCGGGGTGCAAGCCGAAAAGGTGATTAACGTGGCGATGCTGGTCTTTGGGGTCGTCAATATCCTTGCTCCACTCCATGAGCTGTCCGTATCGTCCTATGCGATAGGGCATGAGGTTGTCGAGCACATTCTGCCACTCTTTGCGCAACTGCTTGTCGGTTCCTAATACTTCGGCTGCCTTTATGGCATCGAGCAGAATTTCTCGCACAACACCATGCACGAATGTAGCTCCCTGGTCAATGGGACCATGCTCGGGCGAGGTAGAGGGGGCTGCCGTATAGCTGCCGTCCTCGCGCTTCCACAGGTAATCCACAGTGAAGAGCGCGCTGCTCTTTATAATCTCGTAGCCGGTCTCCTTTAAGAATTTCTTATCGCGGGTATAGTCATAATAATCCCACACATGAGTGGCAAGCCACGGGCCTGCCATGGGGTTGAAGTTCCACGACATATCTTGGCTGATGAGGGGGGCGGTGAAGCCGAAGATATTGCCCGATATGCCCGCAGTCCACCCGCGTGCTCCAAAATAAGCCTTTGCCGATACCTCTCCGGGCTTTATCAGTGTTTTTATAAAATCCACTAACGGCAGCACACATTCATTGAGATTGGTGGCACAGGCGGGCCAGTAGTTCATCTGCAGGTTGATGTTGTTGTGATAATCCACGCGCCACGGACCATCTACATTGTTGTGCCACATTCCTTGCAGGTTGGCGGGCAGGTTGCCCGGGCGGGAGCTTGATATGAGAAGATAGCGCCCGAACTGGAAGTAGAGCTCTTCCAACCCAAAGTCGGGCTTGCCTGTGCGGTAGCTCTTCAAACGTTGCGGTGTGGGTAGCGCTGCAACCCCGGGAAACTCCAGCGTTGTGGGTGTATTGGGGTTGATATCCAATTTTACGCGGTTGAACAGTGCCGAATAATCGGCATAATGCTCTTTGAACAGCTCGTTATATCCCTTTGCCAGGGCATTCTTCAGCCACTCCTTGGTGGTCTCATCGGGGTTTACGCCCACATATGCCTGCGGGTCATTGAAATCGGGGTCGAAGTTAATCTTGTAGTCGGTGTCGGCGGTAACGTAAAAGCACACCTCATCGGCGCCGCTGATTTGAATCTTGCCATCCTGAAGATGGTAAGTGCCGCCTTTCGCAACAGATTTGATGCGCACGGTGTATTGCATACCATTGTTGTCAAGCTTTGCCTTCCATATAAATCCGTCGTAGCTGTCGTGATGCAATGTACCTTCGGAAACCGGGTTCGGTGCATAGCTGAATGTGAGGTTCTGCATTCCGGGCTTGCTTGCGCTGAACTTCATTACCAGTACATTGGCGGGGTATGAAACAAAATATTTCCTCTCATAATCAACGCCGTCTTTTTTGTACTGCACCACGGCCAATGCCGAGTCGAGCGATAGAACATGTTTGTAATCGCCCAAGCCAATCATACTGTGCCCGGTTTCAATGTAGAGCTCTCCCATTGTGGTGAAGTTGCCGAAACGGAAGGGTTTCTCGCCATAATATTCATACGCAGCGGTGCTGTTGAAATTCTCTCGGGTGAGTTTTGCTGCTTTTGCATCGTCGCCGTCGATGAACGCCTGCCTTATATCATCGAGCAGATGAGCCGATTGCTTGTTCACGTTCCAATAATAGCTTGCACCGCCATCGGTGTTGGGACCGCCACGCCACAGGGTCTTTTCGTTGAGTGTTATTCTCTCTGCCTCCAATGAGCCCATGATGTTCGCGCCTATGCTGCCGTTGCCTATGGGCAACGACTGCGACTCCCACTCTTGGTCGGGGTTGTATGCGCCCTCTCCTGCCCATTCGGGCTTCCCTTTGCCTTTCCACAGGTCGGGGCGGCCGCCGTACCACACGGCGCGTCCTTTGAGAGTGGTAGGCTGGTCGAACCACACACTTAATCCGTTTGTATAGTCTGTTTGCGCTTGTAGTGCAATAGCCGCGATGAGGCTTGCAATGCAGGTAGTGAGTTTTTTCATGTTATTCTTATGTTTATCGTTAATCGTTGTTACACAAGCAGCGTTATAACCACTTGAATGATAATTACTCTCAGAAATATGCACACGGGATATACCGTGGCGTATGCCACAGCCGGGTTGTCACCCTCTATCGTGTCATTGGCGTAGTTCAACGCCATGGGGTTTGCCATAGAGCCGCACAGTAGCCCGCAGGTGGATCCAAAATCTATTTTCTGTATCCGCATGGCAATATATCCTATGATGACTACCGGCAGGAATGTGATGATGAAGCCCAACCCCAGCCACAGCGCGCCCTCGGGGCGGATAATGGTCTCAAAGAAGTGCGCTCCCGCGTCCAGTCCCAGGCAGGCAAGATAAAGGTTCAGCCCTAACGCTCTCAACATCATATTTGCACTCTGGGTGGTATATGTAACCATGTGCAGGCGGGGGCCGAAGGTGCCAACAAGAATACCCATGAGAATGGGACCGCCTGCAAGCCCTAATTTTACAGGCAATGATATTCCCGGCACCGCAAACGGAATGCTGCCCACGGCGAGTCCTAAAATAATTCCGATGAACACTGATACGAGGTTGGGCTCATCGAGGTTTTTTACAGCGTTTCCAAGAATCTTTTCCACATGATGAATATCGGCAGCCTCGCCCACTACGGTCAGGCGGTCGCCCATCTGCAATCTCAGGTCTGGGGTTGCAAGCAGTTCCACTCCCGAGCGATAGACACGGCTGATGTTTATTCCATAGTTGTTTCTCAGGCGCAGTGCCGATAATTTCTTTCCGTTTATTTCGGGGCGTGTAACCAATATTCCTTGCGAAATAAGCTCGCTGTCAATTTTGTTCCAGTCAATGTTTTCGGCGTTCCAGTCGCGCTCCTCCTGCTCGCCGAATATCATGCGCAAGGCTTCTGCCTCCTCGGGCTTTGTTATTACAAGGAGAATATCATCTTTTTGAATTTTCTTGTCGCCGGTGGGAATAATTACGTGCCCACCTCGCCACAAACGGGAAATTACAAACTTGTGCAGGCTGTTTGTGGCAATCTCGCTCACCGTTTTTTCAAAAATTGCGGGGTTGGTAACGTGGTAACTTGCCACAAAGACATTCTTCTTGTGCTCATTGTCGGGGCCTGCGAGGTCGCATTTGCGTACAAAAAACCGTCTCATGAACACTATGGCAAGAATAACTCCCACAACTCCCAATGGATAGGTGAGTGCGCAACTCAGTGCGGCTCCGCTGCCGTCTATGCTCATCTGTTCAAGAGTCTGTTGCGCCGCGGCAAGGGCGGGTGTGTTGGTGGTGGCTCCGCACAGAATACCCGACATGTCGGCTATTGAAACCCCAAAAGCGTAGCTTGAGGCTATTGCCAAGGCTGTTCCGCCCAGCACCACTCCTAACGATGGCAGCAACAGCCTCACCCCCTCTGTGCGCATGGAGTTGAAAAAGCCGGGGCCCACCTGCAAGCCTAACGCATATACAAAAAGGACAAGACCGAACGATTCGGCATAGAAAAGCATTTGCGGGTCTATGGTGATACCAAAGTGCCCCGCCATAATACCGATGAAAAAGACAAAAGTAATTCCCAGAGAGATACCCATGATGCGCATCTTTCCCAGAATTATTCCGGCTGCCGATATAAGCGACAGCACTATTATTGCCTGCAGTGCCGAATGCTCTACCAAGAGCGTGTTTAGGAAATCCATCTGTTTTTGTCGTAGTCTTGTCGCGAAGATATACAAAAACCGCGTTAAACAATATATAATTATTGAAAAACCTTATACCTTGGGTGTGAAAAGGGGTTATCCCTTGCTCTGCTTAGCTTCAAAACCAATGGCTTCCACAGCCTTTATGGCTTCATTTATATCAAAAGACCCGTTCACAACCGCCTTGCCTGTTGCAAGGTTTATGCTTACGCTTTCCACGCCTTTTACTCCTTTCAGAGCCTTTTCCACGCTCGCCTTGCAGTGATTGCACGACATTCCGTCAATCTCAAGCATCGCACTGCCGCTCTCTTTCTCGCAGTTGCAATGCCCCTCTTCGCAATGCTCGCAACCGCAACTATGGTGGCTATGCCCATGGCGGCGTATGAAAGCGTTTATAAGCAATATAGCCAGCAGTGCCGAACATGCAATGTTGAAAATGGGCATTCCGTGATGGCAATGCTCGTGAATTGCTGCTAGCGGTTGCAAGAACCATTCCCGTGGCAGCAGATAATCAATGCCGAGTCCCATAATCATGGCTCCGGTGATTATGGAGCCCAAATACACAAGTAGCGTGCGACGCCCCATCACCTTGCTCACAATGAGAATGGAGGCTGCATTCACAGCGGGTCCCGCCATGAGCAGAACAAGTGCAGTGCCCGGTGATAATCCTTTGAGCATCAGTGCAACGGCTATGGGAATAGAGCCGGTGGCACATAAATACATGGGGATAGATAGCAACAATACAAACAGCATGCTCAGCAGGGAACTGCTTGCAAATATCTCAAAAAAGGAGGCTGGGACAAAAACGGTGATTAACCCTGCCACCACAAGCCCCACAATAAGCCATCGCCCGATATCCTGCATCATATCCACAAAGGCATATTTAATCGCGCTTTTTATCTTTCCGCCAAAACTCTTTTTCTCTTCCTCCGCAGCCTCTGTGTGCAATGGCTCATTGGTGGAAGTTTCCCCCTTTTCATCGGTGAGTTTTATTCCTAAGAAACCACCAAGCAGGGCGGTGAAGGCTGCGGCTATGGGGCGCAGAAGTGCAAACGGCAGTCCCATTATGGAGTAGGTCGCAATAATGGAATCCACCCCGGTTTGGGGGGTAGCTATGAGAAACGCTATTGTAGCTCCTTTTGATGCACCGTCCCTCCTCAGCGACATTGCTGTGGGTATCACACCACACGAACAGAGTGGCAAGGGGATTCCCAGAATGGTTGCATTAAATACCGAACGAAAAGAACTGCCGCCTAAATATTTTCTATACAATGTGTTGGGGACAAATGCGTGCATCAAGCCCGCAAAAAGAAAACCCAAAAGAACATATGGCGACATTTGGTTTATAAGCTCAAGAATTTCTTCCATAAATAACGAATTTAAGCAGTTTCCTATAATTTTCAACTGCGAAGATAGTGCAAATTTTCGGCAAACAGATTGTATTTTTCTTTCTTGTGGCTTAAAAATATGAAAAAACGACTATTTTTGCATTGGAAAATTGTGCCATATGAATTACGAACAACTATTGCAGCAGCATAATATACGCCCCACGGCAGTGCGCCTTCTCATTCTAAAGGGAATAGCCGATTTTGCGGCACCTTTTTCGTTGGAGGAATTATATCTTTTCCTCGATACGATAGACCGCAGCACGGTATTCCGCACACTTGTCGTTTTTGAGGAACAGCATCTCCTGCATGGTTTTGAAGATGGCAGCGGAAAGAAAAAATATTGTTTCCATCACCACGATGCTTCACATGCTGCCGAGGAGGCATCTTATGCAGGTTGTCGTCATATTCATGCCACATGCCGTGTTTGCGGTCGTTCAATGTGCATTACCACGCAAGAGATTCCTGTGGTTCCGCTCCCCGACGGTTTTGAGGTCGAGAATATTAATTACGTTGTTACCGGTGTCTGCTCTTCGTGCAGAAAAGGGTGATTCTTAGGTGTAAAGAGTTTTTTTTGCCGTCTTAAACTTTTTATGTTTTTGTTATCAAATATTTAATTTTTTTCATATTTTTGCCTGCAGATAATAAGATAGTGCATTTGCTTGCTTTATTCACTGATGGGAGTGTTACTCCAGCGGGTTATCCTGCTAAACTTGGCGGTTTATTTGTAAGGAAGAAGTAGCATGAATGCTTTTTATACACACTAAGGTGCAATCGGTGTGCCTTTTAGTGTGTGTGCTAATGAGGTTGTGCCAAGTCTTTGTCAGTGGATAATGTTCTGTTATCCGCTTTTTTATGTGCTTATTTTAGCGGTGATTTTTTGTATATAATTGTTAATCAATAATTAAAGCTATGAATCTAATCTGTAAAAGGTTTCTTGCTGCGGCAATGCTGTTGCTGTTTATGTGCTCCGGCGCATTTGCACAGGCAGTTCTGTTTCCGCAGGAGGAGCAGCCGGGAACGGCGTGTGTAAGCGTGGAGGAGGGTGTTTATTCCCTGTCTAACGACCTCTTCGCTGCGAAATTTATTCTTGCCGATGGAACATTGAAGTTCAACGGTTGTGAGGAACTTGGTCTTTTGGCTGGTACTGAAATCTTCAAGGTGCAGCTTGCCGATGGTACTGAAATTCCTGCGTCGCAGTTCACTCTCAGTGGTGATGTTGCAATGGAAACTCTTGCAGGCGACCCCGATGCCGTAAAGGGTGCGAGACGTTTTGCCGGCAAGCAACTCGTTGCCAATTTCACCTACACCAACGGTCTCAAAATTCAGTGGCGTGCAGTGTTGCGCGATGGTTCTCACTACCTTCGTACCGAAGTGGATATTGTGAATGGTGGTACAGAGGGCATTGAGATGTACAGCATCACTCCCATGATATACACCGTGGAGAATGTCGAAGGCGAGAAGGCTCCCGCAGTTGTGGGTAACACACGCGGTGCTGTTATTGCAAGCGACAAGATTTTTGCAGGTCTCGAAACTCCCATGGGTATTCAGACAGCTGGCGAGGCTACCGACCTTGAATCGTTCGTGTTCAAAGCATGGGACGGTGCCACCTCTTGGGCTTGGGAACCCGCCGACAATGATATTCCCGCAGGCATTAAGGCATTGAGCCAATATGCGCAGGGTACCGTTTTTGCTTCTCGTGGTTATCTTGCATTCCGTCAGTCGGGCGATCAGGTGATAACATTCGACTACACAAGCGGTAACAATCGTTTGCAGATTCTTGGTGTTGATATCCTCGATGTAAGTGGCAATGTTGTCGATAGCGACTACCACTTCGGATATACCGGTGGAAGCGATAGCAACAGAGACTACACTGTTACCATAGACGAGGTTGGTGCATATATGATACGTTTCTTTGTCAGCAATAATGGCAGTGGCGAGGGCTTCGGCAGTGTGGGTACAATCACATATAGCAAAAAGGTTACACAGCCTTCACTTGTTTACGACCTTGCATCTACCGAAACTCCTTATATAACCCCTGCAGTGATAGAGGTGGAAGATGAAGATGTTACCGTGGAAACAACTCCCGAAACAGAAGAAACAACCGAGGTAAGCCTCACTTGGGCTGCCGATCTGCCCAGTTTCTCGGCAGAGGAAAATGCTCCCGACGGGCTCGATGCTTGGGGTGAAACAGAATCTTCAATGGTAGTGTATAGTCGTAAACTGGAATATGCAATGGGTGCAGGTGAACTTTCTGTAAAATTCGAATATACAAGCGGTTATTATAAACTCGATGTGCTTGGCGTCGATATCCTCGATGCCGATGGTACTGTTGTTGCCAATGATTATCATTATGGTGCTGCAGGAACACAAACCTATACACTCACAATTCCTTCAAGTGATACTTATACCCTTCGTCTTCTTGTCGATAAACAGGGCAAGGAGAGCAGCTATGACACAAATGGTAATATAACAATTACCCATCCCGTTTATACCGAACCGGTGGCAACCGTTGGCTCGCTGAATGCCGAAAATGCTTCGGTGAGCGATACATGGGTAAGTGCTTGGACAGGCTTCAGCAACTGGGAAGGAACTCTGCCTTCAAGTACAACATTGACCGGCACAGCGAAATACAAAGATACCGATTTCTATACTATAGATTGGGGTCGTCTCGATGTGCTTTTCGACTATACATCGGGCAACCATGGTCTTTATGTCCTTGGCGTGCAGGTGATAGATGCCGATGACAGAGTTGTGGCACAGCAGTTCAAGAATGGTTTCACAGGCTCAAGCAGCACTGTAACCTACACCGTGTGTGTGCCCCAAACAGGTGCTTATAAGTTGCGTTATATCACCGATTATCGTAGCGGTGGAACAGACACAAACGGCGACATCACAATTTCCTACACTACAGTGGCTCACATTACAGGCAGCCAGCAACAGACAAAGGATTGGACAAGCGCATGGGAGGGCTTTGCCGTGTGGACCGATGCTCCCGAGGATTTGAAGGCCTATGACAATAGCACAAAAACAGAAACCACGCCTGCAAGTGTGCAATATATCGACCAGCTATATAAGATTAATGCAGGTTCATTTTCTGTGTTGTACGATTATACAAGCGGTGGCCATGGATTGCACCCCATGGGTGTTGTGCTCTACAATGTGAATGGAGAAATAGTTTCCACCGACTATCATGCAGGTTTCACCGGTGGTAGCGATGTAAACAATACCTATACAGTGCGTGTACCCGAGACCGGTTTCTACACTGTTAAATTTGTTGTAGATAAGAACAGCGGTGGTACCGATACCAACGGAACAATAACCCTCTCTGTTGTAGAGATGGTTTCACTTGGATCCATTGCCGAGGACGAGACTATTTCGCAGACATGGGCTCCCGCAAGCTGGGTAACCATTGCTGCCGAAAAGGTCCCCAACCGCGTGAACGAGGTAGGCTGTAACGATGAGAATGCACGCATAATGGAGCAGATTATTACAATCAAATCGGCTGGTCAGTTGAGCGTTAATTTCGACTACACAAGCGGTAACAACAAACTTGTTCTTGTGGGTGTCGATCTTGTCGATGAGACAGGTAATGTGGCTTGCGACGACTATCACGCAGGCGAGACCGGTAACAGCGATGTCGATAACACATACAAGATTAATGTGTTTGCTCCCGGTACATACACAATGCGCTATTTTGTAAATAATGCCACAGAGGCTCTTACATCATCGGGTAACATAACAATCACATTGAAGGTGGATTATACATTGCATCTCATTGCGCCCGAAACAACTCCCATCACAGGTATGTGGCGTCGCCAGACAACCCTTGACGCAGAAGAAGAATGGAGTGTTGGTGCAGTGGTTGGTCTCATAGCTCCCGGGCAGGCGCGTCGTTCGTTCCTTGCTTATAGCGAGCGTGAACGTGCAGTGCCCTGGCGTGCAGTTCCTGTATATATATCTTGGTACGAAATCAATATCAACCGCAACAACGCGGCTCCCGGTGAGGAACATACCAATACCGACGAGACCAAGTGCTTGCCCATTGTTGCGGAGTGGAAGGAACAGTTGTACGATGCTCATGGCGAGGCTCCCTACGCATTTGTATGGGACGATGGCTGGGATACATACGGCGAGTGGCAGTTCCACAGCGGTTTCCCCAATGGATTTACAAGAATGGATTCTATTGGTCGCGAGATGGGTGCAGGTCAGGGTGCCTGGTTAGGTCCTGTGGGCGGTTATGGAACAAGTGGTGGCTATCGTCGTGCTTATTGGACAAGCACAAAGACCGGCGGTATGCAGCTGAGCAACCCGTTGTACTATGAGGTATTCGTAAATGCAGTAACCAATCTGCTCCACGGATATGGCTACGACTTCCGTTTCTTCAAGTTCGACGGTATCAGTTCGCAGTTCTCATCTGTAGGCCCTGATGCAGGTGCAACAGGCGAGGAGAATGCCGAGGCTATCATTATGGCAGAACAGGTGTTGCGCAGCATCAAAGAAGATGTATTCCTCAATACCACAGTAGGTACATGGGCATCGCCTTTCTGGTTCCAGTTCACCGATGCTGTTTGGCGTCAGGAGAAAGATGATGACAGAATAGGCAATAACAGCAACACTCGTGAGCAATGGATAACATACCGCGACCGCCTTGTATATCAGAACTATGTTCAGAACTCACCTTTGTGCCCCATCAACACATTGATGACTCATGGATTTATCTTCACTGAGTATGGCAATCCTGCTTCTTTCGACCGTTCTTGGAAGAATGTCGTGAACGAGTTGCGTTGCGCATTCGCTTGTGGTTCGGGTATGGTAGAGCTATACAATGATTACAAGCTCACCAACGAACTTGTTAATCCCGCAACAGGCAATGCCGGTGAATTGTGGGGCGAGATTGCAGCCTGCATGAAGTGGCAACGCAAGAATTCCGATGTTCTGCCCGATATTCACTGGGTAGGCGGTAATCCTTGGACAGGTGCGAAGAGTGAAATCTACGGTTGGGCTGCATGGAATGCTCAAAAGGCTGTGATGACACTGCGCAACGGTGCCAACGACGCGCAGAGCATCACTCTCACATTGCGCGAGGCGCTCGATATTCCTGCATATGTAAAAACAGGTACAACAATCACATTGAGCCACGCATTTGCGGATCAGGCTTCAATAGAGGGCTTCAGCGGTCTCGAGGTTGGTACTCCCATTGATATTGATACCGAGCTCACAATCACACTTCCCGGTTCATCGGTATTTGTGTTTGATGGAACAGACGATAGCTTCAGCGGCGTGGAAACCGGCAAGTTCTATCGCTTTAAGGATACTGCTGGTAACTATATCACATCAAATGCTGCGGGCGAGACTTTGGCAGTGAGTGCAACAGCCGATGCTTCTTCAATCTTCTGGTTGAACGACGAGAACGAGTTGCTTTCATTCTCAAATGGTTTGTATCTCAACACCTTTGAGGGTGGCAACGGCGGTTTTGAGGCTGTGGGTCACGAAGGAAACGAAGTGACATTTACAAAGGGTGCAGTCGATGGCAGCATTAAGATTGCTGTAGCCGATGGTCGCTACCTCCAGAGCAATGGTACTGCTGTTACAACAACCTCGTCAGGCTACTATTGGTTTGTCGAGGAGGTTACAGCACTTCCCGTTACAGTGAGCTCTGTGGGTTACTCAACCATCAATGCTCCTGTTGCTCTTGAAGTTCCCGAAGGTGCTACAGCTTACACAGCGCAACTCGATGGCGATTGCGTTAATCTTAACGAGGTATCAAATGGCGTAATTCCTGCCTCTACACCGGTTGTGGTAAAGGCGGCTGCCGATACATACGAGTTCGCTGTAACTGCCGATGTAGATGCAGTGAACGACAATGCTTTCCTTGGTACATTGGAGACCATTGCAGCAACAGAGGTGGAAGCACCTTATACTTTGCAGACAAAGAGAGACGATAGCAATAATGTGGTGGGTGTAATCATGCGTAAATATATCGGTGAAAATATTACAGGTTTCAAGATGTATATGAATATACCCGATTCTGAGGCTGCTGCCCTTAGCTTCCGTTTCCCGGGAACAACAGGCATTATAGAGGTTGTTACACCCTCTAAGCAGACCGGCAAGGTATATGACCTCTTTGGTCGCCCCGTGGAGAACCCCACAAAGGGTGTATATATTGTAGATGATAAAAAAGTTGTATTTTAATTAAGAAGAAACTATGAAGAAAGAATATATATCACCTTCTATGGTGTATGTACAGATAGAGTGTGAATCGGTTATTGCGGATTCTATTGGAATTGATAAAGAAAGTCCTGGTGGAACCGAGCTTTTGAGCAACGAGCGCAGAGGCTCGTGGGGCAATGTTTGGGGAAAATAGGATATAAATCTTTTATGAATCGGGCTCGGCATGTGAATGCCGAGCCCGATTCTGTATGTGTTAAGGGCTATTTTAACTAATTTTGCTGCAAGTATAACCGAAAAAAAGAATAAAAGTGCTACCTTTGTACCTTGGAATGTCGCGCGTGCGACAAAACGGATAGAATATAAATAATTAAAACAAAAATATTATGGCAAACAAAGCATTATTGGTAATCCTCGATGGTTGGGGAATTGGTAACCACGGTAAAGGTGATGTTATATTCAATACTCCCACACCTTATTGGGATCATTTGGTATCGGTTTATCCCAACTCTAAATTGCAGGCAAGCGGCGAAAATGTAGGTCTCCCCGCAGGTCAGATGGGTAACAGCGAGGTAGGTCACCTTAATATCGGTGGCGGTCGTGTCGTTTATCAGGACTTGTTGAAAATCAATCGCGCTATTGCCGATGGTTCCATCGCAAAGAACCCCGAATTGGTGGCAGCAGTGGAGTATGCAAAGAAAAACGGCAAAAAGCTCCATTTCATGGGACTTACCTCTAATGGCGGTGTTCACAGCTCTTTGGAGCACCTTGAGGCGATGTATAAGTTCGCTGCCGAGCAGGGCGTGGAGAACGCTTTTGTTCACTGTTTCATGGACGGTCGCGACACCGACCCCAAGAGCGGTGCCGGTTTTATTGCCGACCTCATAGCGAAGAATCTGAAACTTGCCACCATCGTAGGTCGCTACTATGCAATGGACCGCGACAAACGTTGGGAGCGTGTTAAAATCGCATACGACCTCATCGTGAACGGCGAGGGCAAGCCTGCTACCGATATGGTTGCAGCTGTTGAGGAGTCTTATGCCGAGGGTGTTACAGACGAGTTTATCAAACCCATCGTAAATAGCGCGTTTGATGGCCGCATAGGCGAGGGCGATGCTGTAATCTTCTTCAACTACCGTAACGACCGTGCCAAGGAGCTCACCGTGGTGCTCACACAAGAGGATATGCCTGCCGAGGGCATGCACACGATTCCCGGCTTGCAATACTATTGCATGACACCCTATGATGCAAAATTTACAGGTGTTCACATCTTGTTCGATAAAGAGAATGTCGATAACACACTTGGCGAGTTTGTCTCAAAGCAGGGTATGAAACAGCTTCACATTGCAGAGACCGAGAAGTATGCTCACGTTACATTCTTCTTCAACGGTGGTCGCGAAACTCCTTATGAGGGCGAGGAACGTATCCTTGTTCCTTCTCCCAAGGTTGCTACATACGACCTGCAGCCCGAGATGAGCGCATATGAGGTTAAGGACAAATTGGTTGCCGAAATCAATTCGGAAAAGTTCGATTTCATCGTAGTGAACTTTGCCAACGGCGATATGGTGGGTCACACAGGCGTGTATAGCGCAATAGAAAAAGCCGTTCTTGCTGTTGATGCATGCTTGAAAGATGTTATTGAGGCGGCTCGCGAGCATGGTTATGAGTCTATCATTATTGCCGACCACGGCAACGCCGACAACGCTGTTAATGCCGACGGTTCACCCAACACCGCTCACTCACTCAATCCCGTTCCTTGCGTTTATGTAACAAACAAGGAGAACGCCACCATCAAAGATGGTATCCTTGCCGATGTTGCGCCCACAATTCTCAAGATTATGGGCTTGCAGGCACCTGCAGAGATGACCGGCGAGGCGTTGATCTAAAATGTATAATCGGGTATAGCGGCTGTGCGGTATTGTATAGCCGCTATACTGTTTTTATAACAACCCAATTCTCTCTCTTTGGAAAGAGAGACGAGCGTGGAGGGAGTTCAGCGTTTGGATAAGGGAATCTTTTTTATTAA
The DNA here is from genome assembly GCA_964423665.1 of uncultured Bacteroidaceae bacterium. Classification (GTDB taxonomy): domain Bacteria; phylum Bacteroidota; class Bacteroidia; order Bacteroidales; family Bacteroidaceae; genus HGM04593. The sequence goes on from CAYRFX010000006.1 coordinate 51,583, forward strand.
TTTATTCATTGTTCGTGAAGATATGAAGGATAGTGAAAGAGTTGTAAATAGAAAAGAAATAAAAGGTTTAAGGCGTAATTTGCGTAGCAACCTCACTCCTGCTGAAGCGACACTGTGGTCTTGTCTCAAAGCCGGTAATTTGGAAGGAACTAAATGGAGAAGACAATTCTCTGTTGGTAATTATATTCTGGATTTCTATTGTCCTAAATACAAACTGTGTATTGAACTCGATGGTTCTTACCATTATACAATGCAAGGTGATACATACGACTTGGATAGAACGGAATTTTTGAGATTAAAGGGTATTCAAGTTTTTAGATTTGAAAATAAAGATATTTGGGATAATATCTCGGGTGTTCTTGATACAATAAAGATGTATTTACAACTCCCTCCTGGCTAAAGCCGTATTTGCCCTCGGCGAATCTCGGCTGCGCTCGTTGTAAAACCGCAAACAGGCTTGCGTTTAACTCGCTAGCACGAGCTTTCCCTCTATAAACAGAGGGAGAGTTCCTGCAATTTTAACTGTCCCTCTTTGGAAAGAGGGACGAGCGTGAGCATGCGAGCGCGGAGGGAGTTCGGTATAAGATTTATGTCCCTTGCGGAATTTGCTTGCAACATTATCCTCTTTTTCAACAGAGGGAGAGTATTAAATTGTCCCTCTTTGCAAAGAGGGACGAGCGCGAGAATGCGAGCGCGGAGGGAGTTCGGTATAAGATTTATGTCCCTTGCGGAATTTGCTT
>CAYRFX010000006.1:52422-55080 GCA_964423665.1 uncultured Bacteroidaceae bacterium
GCAACATTATCCTCTTTTTCAACAGAGGGAGAGTATTAAATTGTCCCTCTTTGGAAAGAGGGACGAGCACGAGAATGTGAGCACAGAGGGAGTTCGATATAAGAACTTTTGTTCTTGGCAGTATTTGCTCGCAATATTATCCTCTTTTTTAGCAGAGGGAGAGTATTAAATTGTCTCTCTTTGGAAAGAGGGACGAGCGCGAGAATACGAGCGCGGAGGGAGTTCGTTAAAGAAAATAAATAGAAAAAATCTATAAAACAATGGTACAGATAGGTGATGCAATAGTTTCGTTTGACCTTTTTCAAGAATATTTTTGCTGTAACCCCACACACTGCAAAGGAATATGCTGTGTAGAGGGCGATGCCGGTGCACCTGTTCTCATGGAAGAGGTTGAAAAGCTTGAAGAGGCTTTGGAGGTTGTCTATAATGAAATGACCCCTGCTGCCCGTGCCATAGCCGACGAGCAGGGTGTGGTGTATAACGACCGCGACGGCGACCTTGTAACCTCTATAGTGAATGGCAAGGATTGTATTTTTGCATCGCGCGACGAAAAGGGTTGCTGCATCTGCCTGATAGAGAAGGCTTATAACGAGGGGCGTACCGATTGGCGCAAGCCCATCTCGTGTTATCTCTATCCCGTGCGCCTGCGCAAGATAGGAGACCTCACGGCGGTAAACCTCCACAAGTGGGATGTGTGCAGTTGTGCTTTTGTAAAAGGTCGCCGCAAGGGAATAAAAGCTTACGAATTTCTTAAAGAACCGCTCATTGAACGCTTTGGCGAGGAGTGGTATAAGGAACTACTTGTTGTTGCCGACGAGCTTGAGAAGCAGGGGTATATAAAATAACCCGTATCTGTTTTATTTTCTGAAAAAGAATGTTTTACGCCCCATTTTATGAGAAAAATGGGGTTTCTCTTTGTATATGCGTATAAATATGTTAATTTTGCACGCATTAAGTGAAGAGGTACTGTTCTGTGTGGTGTGATAAATGAAGAATCTTCACTATCGTATGTTTGATATAAGCCTGTCGGCTTGTGCTGTTGCGAGAAAATAATTTAATTCTAAATACAAAATACTATGAAAAAATTTTTACTTTCAATTTTTTGCTGTCTGATGGCTGTTTTTGCAGTGCAGGCGGAAGAGGTAACTTATGCTGTATCTACTACTTCTACTGTAGATGTTACTGGCACAGCTCCTGCAGGTTCAACGGCTACTTACAAATCAACTTATTCAACTAAATGTCAGTTGACTAAGAACAATAGTATGACACTTACATTAAGTGGTTATGCGGGTTGCAAAATTACTGGTGTTACTTTGAGCATGAAATCTAATAAATCGGCAGGTACGGGTAGTTTTAGTATGACTGCTGGTGAAACAACTCTTTCGTCAATAGAAACAGCAACTTTTAAAGATGCTGCCTGGAATGGTGCATATACAACAGCTTATGTAGATGTTACTCCAGGTATGGCTGTCACAGATTATACAATAGTCGAGGGTGAGGATGTTGTAATAACAATTGCAGCTACTGTAAACTCATTGTATTGCCAGTCTTTTACCATAACATATGAGACAGGTGATGCCGTTATTCCAACAGCGAAAAAACCTGTTATTTCACCTGAATCTTGTGAATTTAATCTTGGTGAGAGTGTAAATGTAACAATCTCTTCAGAGGAGGCTGATGCGATTATTCGCTATACGCTCGATGGTAGCGACCCCACCAATGCAAGTGCTGTTTACTCTGTTCCTTTCTCAATCACCGAAACAACAACAGTAAAGGCTATAGCAATAATTGATGGTTACAAAAATAGTGCTATAGCCGAGGCTACTTATACTGCAATAGACCCAAATGCTCCCTCGGCTACCTTGTCTTTTGAAAGTGCAGTTCAACGTGTGTCTATTACAGAAGAACAACAAGTGTGGAAACAGAATGGCGTTACATTTATCAATGATCAGGCGGCTTCAACAACTAATGTTGCTGATTATGTGGCTCCAGTAAGGCTTTATAAGAGTTCAAGCATTACGGTAGAAACTACACGTGATATGTCTGTAATAGAATTTGATTGCAGCAGCACATCTTATGCGGAAAATTTGCAAACTTCCATAGGGGATTATGCGACAGTTGATGGTGATAAGGTTGTTGTAAAGTTGCCATCTGCGACCAAAAGTTATGCAATAAGTAGCCTGTCAGCTCAGGTACGTCTTGATGCAATAACAATTACTTATGTATACACTCTTGCAGTTAGCGAAGTTGGTTATGCAACACTGTTCCTCGGCTATAATGCCATTATCCCTGCCGATGTTACTTGCTATGCTGTTACAGGTATTCAGGGTGGTTATGCTCTTATGGAGGAGGTTACAGGCGTTCTTCCTGCAGAAACTGGTGTTATTCTAAAAGCAGATGCCGGTGAATATAAGTTTGATGCAACTGCTGAAACAGCTGATGTTACAAGTAAATTGAAAGGTTCTGTTGCCAATGAGTATATCGGCGAAGAAGCGTATGTTCTTGCAAACGGCGTAAACGGCGTAGGTCTCTACAAAGCTGCATTGAACAAAGATGCCGAAGGTGCAGAGGGTACAACACACTTCCTCAACAACGCTAACAAAGCTTATTTGCCCGCATCGGTTGCAAACGGTGCTGCAAGCTACAGCTTCAATTTCG
>CAYRFX010000007.1:0-54160 GCA_964423665.1 uncultured Bacteroidaceae bacterium
GTGCGGATTATGTGAAAACTATTATATTTGCACTGTCTTTGTGCTATATAATAGATTGATTTAGTTATGGATACACTGCTTGAAAGAAAGATAGATGCTTATTTGATGGCATGGAAGAGTAATCCCGATAGAAAACCTCTTATAGTAAAAGGTGCTCGTCAGATTGGGAAGACTCGCTCTATTGAGTTGTTTGCACATCGGAACTATAAGAATGTTGTCCAAATTAATTTTGTGGAACAAGCAAAATATAAGAATATCTATGAAGATGGATTTGAAGTTGATGCAATTCTTAAGAATATATCTTTGCTCAACCCGGAGTTTAAGTTTATACCGGGTGAAACAATCTTCTTCTTTGATGAGCTGCAAGCCTGCCCCAATTGTGCCACTTCTTTGAAGTTCTTTAAACTCGATGGTCGCTTCGATGTTATCTGTTCCGGCTCATTGATGGGAATCAATTATAGAGAAATAGAATCCAATAGTGTTGGCTACAAGGAGGATTATGAGATGCATTCCCTGGATTTCGAGGAGTTCCTGTGGGCAAAGGGGTATTCAAAGGAGTTTGTTGAGGACCTTTATCGGCACATGAAAGAGATAAAACCATTCAGTGTATTGCTGATGGATACTCTTTTCGGTCTCTTTCGCGATTATGCTACTATTGGTGGTATGCCCGAGGTGGTGAATACGTATATAAAGAATAAAAACTTCAGCGGGACTTTGGGCATGCAGGAACAGTTGCTCAAAGATTATGAAGAGGATATCACCAAATATGTAGAGGGGTTGGATAAGGCAAAGGTTAAGGCTGTGTATAATCATATCTCTACATTCTTGGCTAAAGAAAATAAGCGTTTCCAGATTACCAAGATTGCGAAGAATGCACGTAACAGAGATTATGTGGGTTGCGTGGAATGGTTGGCTGATGCAGGTGTTATAAACATCTGTTACTGCCTTAACCGACCCGAGCTCCCACTTAAGGGGAACTATGATCCCAAGCTATATAAGATATACTATAAAGATACAGGGCTCTTGATTGCATCACTCGATGAAGAAGCTCAGGAGGACCTGAGAGCTAATAAGAATATGGGTACATACAAGGGTGCAATTTATGAGAATATAGTGGGAGATATGCTTGTAAAGCAGGGATACAATCTCTATTATTATAGTAACGACAAGCCTTCTCTTGAGATGGATTTCTTTGTGCGCGATGCCCATTCACTTATTCCTGTGGAGGTAAAAGCCAATGATGGTGCAACAGCCTCGTTGAGCAGGTTGCTTAATGATGATAAATATCCTGATATAAAGTATGGTATAAAACTGGGATATAAGAATATAGGTTTTAATGGCAAGTTCTACACCTTCCCTTACTTTTTGACTTTCTTGTTGAAGAGATTTATCAAGGATAACATATAAATGAATGCGCGCCTCTTTGAAGGGGCGCGCATTCATTTATATTTATTCTTTCATTGCTTTTAGGTGGTTTATCAAGGGGTTGGCATACATCTCAAGGATTTTTGTGCGCAGGAAGGCTTTGTCTTTGTTGGGAAGATCTACCTTGCCTATGCGCTCTGCCATGTATGCTTCTAACTTGGTTGCATCCTCGGCGGTGTATTTGCCGGCAAATTGCTTGTCGCCGGTGAGCTGCTCGTAATAGTAGTAGTTGATGGGCCAGAAACGGTAGTTGCGGTGTATGTGCTTGTCGATGATGCGTGCCACTGTGTTTGTTATCTCGTTTTTGCCCAGTGTGCGGTCTATCTTGTCTATCTCATCGTTTATGCAGGCGGCAACATGGTAGTGAATGGCTCCTTTGTAGCCCATGAGCCCTTGTTGCATGTTGGCAAGGTCGTCGAAGGGTGATTTCTTATGCTCGGGGTTGTCGCGCTTCTGCTGGAACTCTTTTGCTTTGAGATAGTCGCAGGGGTCATACTCGTATGATATTGCAGTGGGGGCGATGTTCAGCTCTTTGAGGGCATCTACCATGTTGCTGCTTGAATACATTGTGAGCATCTTTATGAGACCTTCCTGTGTGAGGTCGTTGCTGTCTTTTGCACGGCCCTCGCGCTGTGCAAGCCAGATGGGTTGCTTGCGGGTGGCTATGGTGTGGTGCATGTATGACGAGAGGCGTTTAGATGATGCCAGCATCTCGCGTATCGATGCGGAGCGTTGCACAATGAAGCTGCGGTTCACTCTCACAAGTTTTTTTATCCACGGGCGTATGAGAAGGTTGTCGCCTATGGCTATCTCCACGGTGTTGCCGGTGTGCTCTACAAAAAGCACGCACAAGAATGCCGAGTCCAGAATAATGTCTCTGTGATTGGAGATGCAGAGTGCATTCTGCAGTTGCTCTTTGTTGTCGTAGCTCATTGTGATACCACTGCTGAGCTTGGCAAGCAACCCTTCCAAGAATGGTTTTACAAGTGCCTTCTGAAAATCGAGATTGGTTTTTGAGGCGCGCATTGCACCGGCTATCTGCTCGAATGGTGTGCCGGGGAATGCATATCCCATTGCGGCTTGGAATTCGGGGTCGGCAATGAGCTCTTCAAAGACTTGTGGGAGCTCTTCGGGCATATACGGACGAATTTCGTCATATTCTGCTGGTATATTCATAACTATATGGTTTGGGGGTTACTATTTGTCTTTCTGTTCTTATGTCTGTGTTATTTCTAACGTATGTGAGAAATTTAAAGAGATGCTTGCTATTTGTTATTTTGCAAGTTCTCATTTATTCGTATCTCTTTTTGCAAAATACGGCAAAATATTTCAAAAAAGCAAAGGGCTGCTGCTTTTTTTCTCTCTCTTTGGGCTGGCACTCGGGCCAGCCCCTACGGTGGGTGGTCGTTGAATCTGTTGTTCTTCTGTTCTTCTAGTTCTTTTCTAGTTCTTTTGTTCTTCTGTCAAAACTCTTCTACTCCCTCCGCGCTCGCTTTGCTTGCGCTCGTCCCTCTCTGCCGGAGGGACAGGGGTTTGTAATTGCCTGCCCCTATGGTGGGTGCCTGTTGAATCTTTTGCTATTTTCCTCTTCTGCCTTTCTGTTCTTGTTTCTAAAAATAACGGCGAGTTTTGTTTTTTTATACATAATTATTATCTTCGCAACATAATAGGTGCATTGTGCGCAATTTGCACGGTGGGCACCTGCACAGTTGATTAGGAGTATGGATAATATAAAGACATATAAGGACCCGCGCGGTTGCCTCACTATTGCTGAGTCTATGGCAAACGTGCCTTTCCCCATCACCCGTATATATTGGATATATGATGTTCCACAAGGGGTGCAGAGGGGGTTCCATGCCAATAAACTGTCGTATCAGTATTTAGTGGCGGTGAACGGCAGCGTGGATATTTGTCTTGAGGACAAAGATGGGCGCAGGCATTATCATCTGTGCTCGCGCAGCGAGGGATTGCTTGTCCCGCCTGAGACTTGGAATGAACTTACCAACTTTTCGCCCGACGCCGTGCTTCTTGTCTTTGCATCGCATACATACGACCCATCGACCTACATAAACTCTTATGATGAGTTTTTGGAATATATTAAAAAGTAAAATATGATGCCCTCTTGCCAAGAGCCAATAAAGGTAGTACGCTACAGCCCGTCGCTTAAAAGTGTGTGGGACGGTTTTGTGGCTGTGTGCAAGAGTGCTACGTTTCTCTTTGAGCGTGATTATATGGATTATAATCCGCGTTTTACCGATTTTTCCCTTCTTTTCTATAAAGGCAATGAGCTTGTGGCTTTGTTGCCTGCTTGCATAAGCGGCGATGTGCTTGCGTCCCATGCGGGGCTCACTTACGGTGGGTTGCTTGTGGGGCGTAACGTGGGCACGGAACAGGTGCTTGCCTGCTTTGCTGCCTTGCGCGCTTTCTTAAAGGAGAATACTGCCGTAAAGAGGATTCTTTATCGCCCCGTGCCGCATATTTATGCCACATATCCTGCCGAGGAGGATTTGTATGCCCTCTTCCGTTGCAGCGCTGTGCTTGCCGAGAGGCGTGTCTCTTCTGTGGTGTGGCAACCGAGGGCTTTGCCTTTCAGCACCCTGCGCCGCCGCAAGGTGAAGCGTGCTGCGGGTTGTGGCTTTTCGCTGCATGAGGATTGTGATTATGCTGCTTTCTGGGCTGTGCTTGCCGAGAATCTGAAAAGCGTGCACGATGCTGTGCCTGTTCACTCGCTTGCCGAGATTGAGATGCTTGCTGCGAGGTTCCCTCATAATATTAAACTGTTTCGCGTTGTTGATGCTGTGGGTTGCACCGTTGCAGGCACGGTGCTGTATATTACCGAGCGTGTCGCGCGTGTGCAATATATTGGCTCGGCACCGGCGGGGCGCGATGCGGGGGCTGTGGATTTTCTCTTTGATTATCTTGTGCATGAGAGGTTTGCCGATAAGGAGTTTTTTGATTTTGGAACGTCGGTGGAGCAGGGTGGCAGGGTGCTTAACTGCGGGTTGATTTTCCAGAAAGAGGGGTTTGGCGGGCGTGCCGTGGTGTATGACTGCTATGAGATTGATGTGTGATAATAGCTAACAAAATATCTAAATACTATGAAAAAGGGTTTGCTTTTAGGGTTTGCCACCCTGTTGTGTGCAATGGTTCTTGCGCAGGAACAAAATTTGCTCAATTTGAAATTGGAGGCGCGTGGTGATTATCAGCGCGAGTATTTCGATGGCGATGCAGTTGATGACAACTGTGGTTTCAAAGGGAAATTTCTGAATGTGCGTGCCGATGGTGAGATTGGCAAGGGATTCTCATATTCGTGGCGTCAGCGACTGAACAAGGAACATTCCGATGCTTCTTTCTTTGATGCTACCGATTGGCTGTATCTTGCATACAAGACCGGCAACTGGGAGTTCTCTGCCGGTAAACAGGTGGTTGCTGTGGGTGGTTTTGAGTATGACACGGCTCCCATAGACCTCTACTACTGCTCGGAGTGGTGGTATAACCTGCCTTGCTATAAGTGGGGTGGAACGGTGAGCTACTCCTTTGGCAATGATGCCCGCAATGATAAATTCTCTTTCCAGCTGTGCGAGAGCCCCTTCCGCAGGGATATTATTCTTGCCGATGGAACTATGCAGAAACAGGAGGAGATGTATGCCTATAACTTTGTGTGGATAAGCTCGCACGATTGGTTCGCCTCCTCTTATTCGGTGAACTTTGTGGAGTACCTGCCCGGCAAGTTTGTGAATTATATTTCACTGGGTAACAGATTTTTTGTGGGTAATGTTACCATAGACCTCGACCTTATGAACCGTGCTGCAAGCGGGCAGGCGTTCCTGGGCAAGGATATTTCTGTGATAGGCAAGGTGGCTTGGGCTCCCACCGAGAAACTGAATGTGTTTGCCAAGGCGAGCTATGATGTGAACAATACCTCCACGGGCAAGGATATGATTATATCTGCCGGTACAGAGGTTAAGCGTGTGGGTGCGGGTGTTGAGTTCTTCCCGTTGAAAGATGCCCGCAACGATGTGCGCATTCATGTAGCCGGTTCATACTCATTTGGCAAGAATGCCAATCCAGCCGGTGTGGTGATTGATGATTATACTTACCTCTCGGCAGGTATCACATGGAGAATGAATTTGTTGGGTCTTAAATAAATAACTGATCTTTATGAAGAGGGTAATGAGGTTTATTCCTTCGGGGGTTGTATGCCTTGTTTTGTTTTTCCTGCTTTTCGGCTATCTCGCATCGCATATGGGCACTGCCAATATGCTCAACACCATCATGCATACGGCTCATGACCTGTTGCTGAACACTGTGTTCTACCTGATGGCAATATGTGTTATCACGGGCGCAATAGGGCGTTTGTTTGTGGAATTTGGCGTGGTGTCGTTGCTCGAAAAACTCTTACGCCCTCTCATGAAACCTCTATTTAATTTGCCCGGTGTTGCTTCGCTTGGTGCGGTGCTCACCTTCTTGAGTGATAACCCTGCTATTATCTCGCTGGCGCAAGATAAACGTTTCTGTGCCTACTTCAAGAAGTATCAGTATATATCGCTTGCCAACTTTGGTACCGCATTTGGAATGGGTATGCTGGTGATTGTGTTTATGGTGGGGCAGGGCTATTTTGTGGAGTCTGCTATCGGATTGTTAGGTGCAATATGTGGTTGCGTTGTATCTACACGCCTGATGCAGTATTTTGTGGTGAAGGCTTATCCGCAATACAAGCATGAGGACGCTTGCCGTGCCGACGAGGCTGAAGAGATTGAGGAGAATGAGGAGAAGAAACCTCTCTTTCAACGAGTTCTGGATTCTCTGCTCGATGGTGGGCGCACGGGCGTTGATGTGGGTTTTGTGATAATACCCGGCGTGCTCATAATATCTACTCTTATGATGCTTCTTACCTTTGGTCCATCGGCAAGCGGCGAATATACCGGTGCAGCATACGAGGGTGTGCAGTTGCTCCCATGGATTGGTGGCAAGCTTAGCTTTGTTTTTGAGCTGCTTTTTGGTTTCCACGACCCTCATCTCATTGCCTTCCCCATCACTGCTCTTGGCACTGTGGGTGCGGCTCTTGGGCTTGTTACTAATTTCGCTGCTTCGGGGTGGATTGATGGCAATGCTATTGCGGTGTTCACTGCCATAGGTATCTGCTGGGGTGGTTATTTGAGCACTCACACGGCGATGCTTGATGCTCTTGGCTATCGCGAACTCACCTCAAAGGCTATCCTTGCTCATACTATTGGTGGTATTGCTGCGGCTATTGTGGCGCATTGGGTGTTTATGTTGTACTCGCTGATTTAATAATATAATTTATACAACACAAAAAAGTCGGAAGAAAAACTTCCGACTTTTTTGTGTTGTCCTACCTGGATTCGAACCAAGACAAACAGAACCAAAACCTGTTGTGCTACCATTACACCATAGGACAATCCTCTTTTGCTTAGCTTTTGGCTAAAAGCGATGCAAAGATATAACTCTTTGGCGAGATTGCCAAATTTTTGCTGCGCTTTTTATTGTGTGTAACTCCTTACCGGTTCAAGGAATGTTGATATTGCATGCTTTGATGTTCTTCTCCATGGTGTAGGCAAGCCATTTGCTGCTCACTCCGAGGCTGAAGGCAATCGTGCAGTATGTCTCTGCGATGCCTAATTCCGATGTGTCGGTTTCAATGAAGAGCCTGTCGGCAGGAGTGGCGATGAGGGCTTCTTTGTTGAAATTTTCGCCATAGGAGAGGTAGAAACCTTCGTTCAACAGCTGCAATGCCTGCTGCTCCTTGCCACGGAATCCGTGTATTATCCATGCTTGCGCAGGGCGCATGCTGCGGTGGAGCTTTATTATCTCGTCTTGTCCTTTGACACAGTGCAAGATGAGTGGCTTCTTCACTTCCTCGGCAAGGGTGGCGTGGGCTGTGAGTACTTTTGTCTGTAATGTGATATCTGCGGGGCTGTTGAGCTTGTCAATCCCGCACTCTCCAATGGCTACGACATTGCTTGCCGAAGCGGCGTTGCGCACTCTTTCCATTTCCTCTTCACAGTTGATGGTGATGTCCCATGGGTGTATGCCCACAGAGCATGTAGTGCCGGCGGGAGCCGGAGTGGTGCCACAGTTCATTACGCTTGCTATGTATGGAGAACAGCTTGGGTGGTGGGTATGTATGTCAAAAAATCTCATGGTACAGGGTCATATCCCGAACCGCCCCACGGGTGGCAGCGAAGCAGGCGGCGCACGGCAAGGTATAGCCCTTTTATGGGGCCGTGCTTGGTTATTGCCTCAACTGCGTATTGCGAACAGGTGGGGGTGAAGCGGCAGCAGGGGGGGGTGAGGGGTGATATGCACTTCTGGTAGAAGCGTATGGGCAAGATGAGTATTGTTATTATCAACTTTCGCATAGCTTCTTGTTTTTTTCTATTATGGAAGTTAGCAACTTCTGCATTTTCTTTTTTAGAAATTCTGTGCTGTTGTGCTTGGTGTCGATGTATATAATGGCTACTGCCATCTTTTTGTTTTCTGCGTTGAGCGTGGCAATGAAGGGGTGCTTGTTCAGGCGGTATGCCTCGCGTATGCGGCGTTTTATGAGATTGCGATCCACGGCATGGCGAAATCGTCTCTTGGCTACGCTGATGAGAATGCTCGCTGTTGTGTGGGGGCTGTCGCAGGGCAGCTCCATGAACACGGCGCGCAGGGGGAAGGCTGTAGCCGATGCTCCTGTCGCGTAGAGCCTGTCGATGATGCTTTTGCTCTTGAGGTGTTCTTTGAGGGGGAAACCGTTTTCGCGCATTTCTCTTTTGTTGTTTTGTTTGTTTTTGCGAAGATACGAAAAAAGCCTGTCATACAGGGTGAAGGACAGGCTTTTTTGTTTCTATTTTTTATATTGCTGCTTATGCGTTGTTCTTTGTGAGGTAGTTGTCGAGCGCAGCCGGCATGTTTGTGAGGTTGGCTGTGGGTGCCTCCAGGTCGAGACGCAATCCGATGTTGCGTATGCAGTTGGCTGTGATGTTTCCGAAGCATGCAATCTTCTGCTCGCCCTGCACATAGTTGGGGACATTCTTTTTCAAGGAGTCGAGACCGTGGGGACTGAAGAAGATGAGCATATCGTATGACATAATCTGCTCGGCGGGTATCTCGGTGCTCACCGTGCGGTACATCTCTGCCTGTGAGTGGAAGATGCCGTATTTGTCGAATATGCTGTTGAGCTCGTCGTTGTGGACATTTGACATGGGCACAAAATATTTCTCGGTCTTGTGCTTTACAAAGAGGGGTTCGAGGTCCTCGATGTGTCCGTTGCCGAAGAATACCTTGCGCTTGCGGTATTGAACATATTTCTGTATGTAGAGCGAGATGGTCTCTGACAAGCAGAAATATTTGAGGTCGTCGGGGATGCTGACGCGCAACTCCTTGCACAATGTGAAGAAGTGGTCAATAGCATGGCGCGAGAGGAAGACGATGGCAGTGTGCCCGGGGATAGAGACCTTCTGCTGTCTGAACTCTTTTGCGGTAACGCCTTCGACTTTTATAAATGAGCAAAAATCAATTTGCACATTATGCTTCGCTGCAATATCGAAGTATGGAGATTTCCCTGTTGTAGGTTTCGGTTGCGAAACCAAAATCTTGCTTACTTTCAATGTCCTAAAATTTTATTATTAAAAATGCATTTGTAATGTGGAGTGTTCTCCACAGAATTGCCATAGGCAGAAATTCAAGTGCGCAAAGATACAAAAAAATATCCAAATAGTTGCATTTTTTCTTGAAAATGATTTTAATAGCGTTGCTGAATATCACCACGGTATATAACAGCAGTGCAAAAATTAAAAATATTGTATAATATACCTTAGAGAAATCTTTTACAAAGATTATGCACACAACAAGTGGTAACAGAATGAATCCTGTGAGTTTTATTGTAAAGAAATATGACTGTCTCCATTCGCTTGCTGTGCCTGCCGGGAAGAGGGTGGTGTTGCATGCGTCATATAACAGCCTTTTTAGTAGAAGTGCAATGGCAAAGAGCAGATAGAAGGCTGCAAATATGATGTGTGGAGTTGCACCGGTGGTGAATGGTGTGCTGTATTGCATGTAGCCCAGCGCAATGATGCTGCAATAGAAGATGGTTTGCAGGTATAGCAGCAGGTTGCATATCTTTGTGATGTGGGTGCGGTCGTTGTAGGCAACCGATTGCTTGCCGTGGTAGAACATGCTTTTGGCACGCTCGGCAATGCTGCTCCCGTTCATGAGGAACACGTATGCCATGCCCACAATGTTGAGCACGAAGAACAGCTGCATGATGCTGTCGCTCAGGAAACAGTATGGCACGGGTTCGCCTGTCATAGTGCTGCGTATTTGCGCACCTCGCAGTTCCAGCGGGGTGTCTCCTTAGCTATCTGCAGTGCCTCGGCGGGGGTGATCGCAACGCGCCATATTTCACCGTGTATCTTTCCCATAAAGTGCTCCTCGATGGCATGTTCGAGCTGTTTTATGAGGTGGTTGTAATAGCCGTTTATATTGAGTATTACAATGGGGTTGAAGTAGAGCCCGAGCTGCTTCCATGTGATAATCTCGCAAAGCTCTTCCATAGTGCCACAGCCACCGGGCAGGGCTATGACGGCATCGGAGAGGTTTGCCATGGTTTGTTTGCGCTCATGCATGTCCTTGGTTATGCGCAGCTCGCTCAGCCCTTCGTGGTGCCACCCTTGTTCCACCATAAACCGGGGAATCACTCCTATTGCTTTGCCGCCGCTTGCGAGTGTGCCGTCTTCCACGCTGCGCATGAGCCCCTGTCCTCCACCGCCGGTGATGAGGCTCATACCCTCCTTGCCTATGAGGGTGCCCAGTGTGTATGCAACCTCGGAGTAGCAGGTATCGACCTTGCTGCTCGAGGCGCAATATACACATATACTTTTTGTGCTCTGCATCGTTGTTGTTAATAACGGTAGATGTCTGATTTGTAGGGGCCTTTCACATCGACGCCGATATATGCGGCTTGTGCCGGTGTGAGCTCGGTGAGGTGTACGTTGAGGCTTGCAAGGTGCAGGCGTGCAACCTCCTCGTCGAGGTGCTTGGGCAGGCAATATACGTTTGTCTCGTATTCTTTTGTGAAAAGCTCTATCTGTGCGAGGGTTTGGTTTGTGAATGAGTTGCTCATCACGAACGAGGGGTGTCCTGTTGCACAGCCGAGGTTTACGAGGCGACCATCGGCAAGGAGTATGATGCTGTGCCCGTCGGGGAAGAAGTAACGATCGACCTGTGGCTTGATGTTGAGACATTTGATGCCGTTGTATTTTTTAAGCGCCTCCACCTGTATCTCGTTGTCGAAGTGCCCGATGTTGCAGACAATGGCTTGGTCGGGCATCTGCTCCATGTGGTCGATGCGTATAATATCGATATTTCCGGTGCAGGTTACGAAGATGTTGCCATATTTGCATGCTTCGTCCATGGTAACCACCTCGTAGCCCTCCATTGCTGCTTGCAATGCGCAGATGGGGTCAATCTCTGTAACCACCACGCGCGCGCCGTATGAACGCATGCTGTTGGCACAGCCTTTGCCCACATCGCCATATCCGCAAACAACAACTACCTTGCCGGCAATCATCACGTCGGTTGCACGTTTGATACCATCGGCGAGAGACTCGCGGCAGCCATAGAGGTTGTCGAACTTGCTCTTTGTAACAGAGTCGTTTACGTTGAAGGCGGGGAAGAGCAACTCGCCGGCTTCCATCATCTGATAGAGGCGGTGAACGCCTGTTGTGGTCTCTTCCGATACTCCGCGAATCTCGGTTGCCATTCTGTGCCAGAAGGTGTTGTCGTGTTCAAGCACGCGGGCAAGGAGTTTCTTCAGCTCTTTTTCGTCCTCGGGGGCTGTTTCGTCAAAGTTTAGAACCGACGCATCGTCCTCGGCTGCGTAGCCCATGTGTATCATGAGTGTGGCATCGCCACCATCATCAACAATGGTGCAGGGGCCTTTGCCGCCCTCGAAAGTGAGGGCTTGCAGGGTGCACCACCAATAGTCGGCGAGGTTCTCGCCTTTCCATGCAAAGACGGGGATTCCGGCTTTTGCAATGGCTGCTGCTGCGTGGTCTTGTGTGGAGTAGATGTTGCATGATACCCAGCGAATTTCTGCGCCCAATGCGGCGAGGGTTTCAATGAGTACTGCTGTCTGCACGGTCATGTGCAGCGAGCCCATTATGCGTGCTCCTTTTAGGGGTTTCTCTTCGCCGTATTTTGCGCGTAGAGCCATGAGTCCCGGCATTTCGTGCTCTGCAATATCAAGTTCTTTACGACCAAAATCTGCCAAGCTTATGTCGGCAATCTTGTATGCTTCTTTTGTGAAAAGTTCTCTTGTCATAATATCTGTTTTTCTGTGTTTTTAGGGAAACGGTGCAAATTTACGAAATTTTATTCATATTGTAAATTTGTAATGTGTATAGGTTGTGGAATAAACTGCCTGTATCAGTCGGTTTCTTGTTTTTTCTTCAAATCGGTGATGGTGTTTATTATCTCTTTCACCTTTTCGTCATCTTCGCCGTGCAGGAATCTTTTTATTTCGAGTGCCGTGCCAAGGCTTTCGATGGCTTTCTGCCACTCTTCCTGTGCAATGTACTCTTTTGCCAGCTTTTCGCTAAGCAGAGATACGCGCTCGGCATACTCTTCATCGCGGCGGAATGCCTCTTTGTCGGCATTTGCCTTGTCTATAACTTTCTGGGCAAATTCTATTCTTTTTCTAATCTCCTCTTTTGCGGCCCTGTTACGTTCTAACACGGTCTCGGGGTTGAACACGGTGTGTATGAGTGAGTCTGCCCGTTCCAAATCTCCATTCTCGATGCAGATGTTTATTTCGCGGTCGATGGAGTCCATCTCGTTATAGTCGGTGCGGGCGTAACGCTCTGCCATGTCGCCTATGAGTGAGATGTATTTTTCGTAATTGCCCTGCAACCTGCGTATCTCCTTCCTGTACTGCTCGGCTGTAACCGCCTTTTCTTTCATCTGCTGTTCCAGTTCTTGGAGCTTTTTACGGTAGTTCTCCTCGGCAACCCTGTATGCGTTGTCCTCAATGCGTTGCTTGTCGACCTCGAGCTGTTCAAGATCGACCATTATGATTTCAATGGGAACGTGAGACGAGAATACTAATTCTCTGCCCACAAGGCTTTTGTCTTTCAGCTCGTAGCCGTTTTTCCTGATACTTTGCAGCATCAGGGCGTCGCCGTCTTTCTTTCCGGGGACGGTTATTCCGAACTCGCCTTTCTCAGATGTGATGACAGCGTTGAAGAGCCCTTGCACGCGTATGGTTACATTGGGTAGCGGCTTGCCGGGAGCATTGGGGCGTCCGAGGGTTCTGACATATCCGCGTTGCTCGTGCTGTGCCGGGCAATATGACGCCGCGAACAAAAGGGCGAGAAGTGTGAATATTGCTGTTTTGTTCATTATTCTATAAGGATTGCGTTGTAGTCGCTGCAAGGCATATATATTGAATATATATCGTTGCTCAGCGGGGTGGTTACATGGTAAAACTCCTTTTGTTTCTCAAGGGGAACAGATAGTGAGATGTTGCCATTCTCATCGGACATAACCTCCATGCCTTCTATGTTTACGGGCGTGTTGCTCAAGGCGCACTCTCTTTTTACGTCCCATAAACGGAAGTGTATGCTGCCATAGACCGATTCGTCGCGGCGGATATCCAGGGTGTTCTCTGTGGCGAGTATCACGGTTGTGTCAGTATCAATGAAATTCTGGCACTTTACCGTGAATCTTACCTCTTTGCCTATAAATTTAGAGGGGATATTCTTGAACAGTGACCTGTCGTCGATGCCGCCGATGGTGTCTGCCTTGGTCTCGTTGTCGAGCGAGATGGTGATTATTGCATTCTCCAATGGAGGCAACTCATTGTTTATGTATGATGCCTCGCGCAGCCCTACATTTATATCCACGGGCTGGTTGAAGTGCCATGCAGCAAAGAGTGTTGCAAGTGTGATGCTTATTCCCACAAACCACATGGCGAATCGCTCGGCAAGTTGTCTCTTGTGACGTTGCCATATTGCGTCGAACTCTATTCCGAGCAGTTTTGTGATAAGTTGCACATAGGCGCGTTCTTTTCTTATCCATGGCCATGGGCTGACATTCTTTTCGTGAATGTTGGCTCCAAGGATTTCGGGAATGCCCAGCTTGTTGATTATGGGGTTGAAACACTCTGTCTTGGGATCGCCACTGTGGGGAATACCATCGACAATGAAAAAGTGTATATTCTCGGTTCTTCCTAATGAGTGGAAATATTCAATCTCCTTGCCCACCCACTCCGATTTTGCAGAGTTTGGAGAGCAAATGACTATGAGGTTGCGTGCTGCGCGCAGACGCTCCTGCAACTCGGCTGTGAGCCCGCCGGGCTGTATGTCTGTGGGAGCAAAAAATATTGGTTTGATGGGGTAGCGTTTCCACCCGTGCTCGGCACAAAGCTTGGCGGGCATGCGGTAGCCCTCTAATTTGCGTTGTATCTCTCTTCCCCATTTCGTGTCTTTTGAGTTGTACGAAATGAAGGCAAAATAGGAGTATTGTTCTTCGGTATTAGTCATATAGTATCTGTTTTATTCTTTTTAGACCTTTCTTGTGTTTCTTTGTTATCTTTTTCAAGTCCTTGAATTTGTCCAAGTCCTCGTAGAATTCTAATCTCAGCTGTGGCTTGTATTTGAAGTAAACTTCTTCTGCCTCGGAATATTTCTCCTGCAAGACGAGCGATATTGCAAGGTTGCGGTATGCATGTATTTTTGTGGGGTCTGTTGCAAGTTCCTCGCGTGTATATTGCTCGGCTTTGGCATATTCGTCCATGAGAAGGCATTGCGATGCATGATAGTCAAGAGCCTTTACATACTCTGCTTTGTATCTGTCGGGGTGCTTTTCGTAGTTCTGTTTTATGATGGGCATATACTCCTCATACACCTCGTATCCCTTGACGTGCTCCTTTGTGTTCTTGTATAGCTGAACCAGCCATTTGAGCGAGCTTGTGTAGTGTAGCTGCATCTGAGGCTCTTTTATAGCCATCTCGCGGTATATTCTAAGTGCCTCTTCATAGGCGGCTATTCCTTTGGTATATTCTTTGTTGCGCAGATAAAGCGTGCCTAAGTTGTATTGCGTGAGTGCAACGGATTGTTCAAAGGCTTGCGGGTTTTGCTCGGCAAGTTTGCGCCTAATCTCTAACGTTTCTTTGTAGAGTGCCTCTCCCTCGGCAAAACGCTTTGTATCGGAGTAGAGCGATGCTATGTTGTTGAGGGTGCGGGCTACATCGGGCAAGAATGCCTGCGCGTTTTCTGTTGCAAGGTGCCTGTATATTGCAAGAGCCTCTTTATAGTGCTCCTCGCTTGCCATCTGCTGCTTGCTGCTGTAATAGAGCGATGCAAGGTTGTTGAGAGTGCGTGCCAAATAGGGCTCGTAGGTTTGCGGGTTGCTTTTTACAAGCTCTTTATAGATATCGAGTGCCTCTTTGTATAGTTCCTCGGCTTCGGGCAATTTCTTGGTATTGTGGTAGAGCGATGCGAGGTTGTTGAGGGTCATTGCAACGGTTACTTTGTGTGCTTGCGGGTTCTCGTTTGCGAGCCTTCTGCGTATTTCCAATGCCTGTTGGTACATCTCGGCACTCTCTTCGTATCGTTTGGTGTCGGAGTAGAGCAGTGCAAGGTTGTTGAGGGTGCGGGCTACATCGGGCTCGTAGGCCTGTGGGTCTTCGCAGGCAAGTCTCTTGCGCATCTCCAATGCTTCTTTGTAGGTGTTTTCGCTCTCTTCGTATCGTTTGGTGTCGGAGTATATTCCCGCAAGGTTGTTGAGAGTCATTGCCACATAGGGTTCATAGGCTTGCGGGTTCTCCTTGGCAAGGTGTTTGTAAATCTCCTGTGCCTCCTTGTACATAGCCTCGCTCTCTTCGTATCGGCGGGTGTTGTAGTAGAATGTTGCAAGGTTGTTGAGGGTGGTTGCAACGTTGGGGTCGTATGTGTGCGAGCCTGCTTTTGTGAATTTGTTGCGTATCTCTTGTGTCTCTTTGCACATCTGTTCGCTCTCGGCATATCGCTGTGTGTTGTAATAGAGAATAGCAAGGCTGTTGAGGGTTATTGCTACATAGGGTTCGTAGGTTTGCGGGTCCTCCTCGGCATATCGGCGGTAAATGGCGAGTGCCTCCATGTATGTTTGTTCGCTCTCAGTGGGGCGCATGGTGTTTGAGTAGAGCAGGGCAAGGTTGCTGAGTGTTGTTGCAACATTGGGCTCGTAGAAAGCGGGGTTGCTTGCCGCTAGTTTTCTGCGTATCTCTAAGGCTTCGTTGCACATAGTCTCACTCTCCTCCCATCGGCGGGTGTTGATGTAGAGCAGGGCAAGGTTGTTGAGTGCCAATGCTACATCGGGTTCATATGTTTCGGGATCTTCCTTTGCAAGGTTGCGGTAGGTCTCCAAGGTCTCTTTGTAGGCTTTCTCACCATCGTTGTAGCGTTGTGTGTCAATGTAGAGGCCGGCAAGGTTGTTTAGGGTAGATGCTGCTCCTGCATCATAGGATTGTGCCTCTTCTTTTGCTTGTGCCCTGTTGGCTTTTAGTGCTCTTGTGTAATATAATTCGGCAGTCTTGAACTGATTCTGTTTGTGTGAATAGTAGGCTGCGTCAAATTGCCATTCGGCATTTGTGCTGTCGAGCTCGGCGCGGGTCTCAATGTAGTATTTTGCTTTTTCGTTGTCGAGCTTTGCCAATGCTATCATATAGAGATGATAGAGGTACTCGGCCTCCTTTTTCTGCTGCTTTACAACTTTATCCATCTCCAGATTGGCGCTGGCTATGAGGTCGTTTGCTTGTGAAATTTGTTGCTCTATGTGTTGCAGAGCCTCTTTGTTGCGCTTTAACACATCTATGGGGTTGAAGAGTGTGTGAATGAGAGAATCGGCACGTTCAAGATTCCCATTCTCGATGCTGATGTTTATTTCACGCTCTTTGTCATTGAGATTGTCATAGTCGGTGTGTGCATAGTGGTCTGCCAACCCGTCAATCATGAGCTGGTATTTCTCAAAACTCTCCTGCAAGGTTTGCAACTCCTCGCGGTATTTGTCCATTGAGATAACGCTGTCGTTTACCTGTTGCTCGAGCCGGGTGAGTTTCTCCTCGTAGTTCTTCTCGGCTACTCTGTATGCGTTGTTTTCAATACGTTGTTTGTCTTTTTGCAGTTGGGAGGTCGATACCATTACAATGGTGTGTGGAACTCTGTCTGAGAATGCAAAACTGCGACCTATGACCCCGGCATCGTTCAGTTGGTATCCGCTTTTTCTCACCTGTTGCAGGGCGTATGAATCTCCGTTCTTCTTGCCGTGCATGAGCAGGACAAATTTTCCTTTTTCGTCGCTAAGCACGGCATTGTGCGCGCCTTTGACACGAATGGATACGTTGCTCAGAGGTTCGCCTTTTTTGTTGGGGCGTCCTATGGTTTTTATATATCCTTGCTGTGTTTGCGCCTGCGCGCTCATAGCTAAAAGGATAATGAAGATGTATGATATGATGTTTCTCATTATTCTATGTGTGGTTGTGTGTGTTTCGGCGCGAAGATACGAAAATTAATTGATATGCCAAACAATCAACGAGTTAGTGGCGGCGCGTGGCTGCCGACTTTGGGCGAATGTCATTCGCCCCAGCTCTCTCTGTCGAGGTTGCGATAGCCTATCGCCTCGGCTATATGGTGGCTTTGAATGTTTTCGCTGTTGTCGAGGTCGGCGATGGTGCGGGCGACCTTTACGATGCGGTCATAAGCACGTGCCGATAGGTTGAATCGCTCCATGGCTGTTTTCAAGAGTGTGCGGCTCTGCTCGTCTATTGCGGCATATTGGGTGAGCATCTTAGGGGTCATCTGTGCGTTGCAGTAAATGCCTTCCACCTCTTTGAATCGCTCTTCCTGTATTTTGCGGGCTGCAATGACGCGCTCGCGGATTGCTGCGCTGGGCTCGCCCGGGCTTGCGTCGGAAATCTTTTCAAAAGGCACGGGCACAATCTCTATTTGCAGGTCGATGCGGTCGAGTAACGGGCCGGATATGCGGTTGAGGTAACGCTGTACCTGTGCGGGAGTGCATACGCATGCCTTGGTGGGGTGGTTATAGTAGCCGCATGGGCATGGGTTCATGCTTGCTACAAACATCACTCCTGCGGGGTATTCTACTTTGTAGTTGGCGCGTGCAACACATATTTTGCGGTCTTCAAGCGGCTGGCGCATCACCTCGAGGACGGTGCGGTTGAACTCGGGCAGCTCGTCAAGGAAAAGTACGCCGTTGTGTGCAAGTGAGATTTCACCGGGTTTGGGGTTTGCACCACCGCCCACAAGTGCTACCGATGATATTGTGTGGTGGGGGCTGCGGAAGGGGCGTTGCGTGATGAGCGATGCTCCGCCTTTCAGTTGTCCGCTCACAGAGTGTATCTTGGTGGTCTCTAAGCTCTCATTGATGCTCATGGGTGGCAGAATTGATGGCAGACGTTTTGCCATCATGGACTTTCCGCTGCCCGGGGGACCTATCATGAGCAGATTGTGCCCGCCGGCTGCTGCAACCTCAAATGCACGTTTAACGCTCTCTTGCCCGCGTACCTCGCTGAAGTCAAAGGGGAATGCCGTTTGTCTTGAGTAGAATTGTTCCTCGGCGTCAATGTTGTATGGTGTTATATCTTCTTCGCCGTTGAGAAAGCGAATTACTTGCATGAGATTGTCGGCTGCGCAAACATCGATGTCGTGAACTACTGCTGCCTCGGCTGCATTTTCGGTGGGGATTATTATGCCTTTGTAACCCAGCTCTTTAGCCTTGATGGCTATGGGCAGGGCTCCTTTGATGGGCATGAGACCGCCATCGAGCCCAAGTTCTCCCATTATAAGGTATTTGTCCAATTTGTCTGTCGCAATCTTTTCATCGGCGGCGAGAATGCCAATAGCAATGGGCAGGTCGTATGCAGAGCCCTCTTTGCGTATATCGGCTGGTGCCATGTTTACAATAATCTGCTTGCCGGGAAAGTGCAGCCCGTTGAATTGAAATGCCGAGTTTATTCTCTCGTGGCTCTCTTTCACGGCATTGTCGGGCAGGCCTACAAGGAAAAACTTTATTCCTCGCAGGGCATTTACCTCAATAGTTACCTGTATGGCATCGATGCCTTGTAGTGCTGCTGCAAAAACCTTTACCAACATGGCATTTATCTCTCTGTTATTATCTGTTTTTCTTTCTCTTTTCGCTCTTTTCTTTGAAATATTTATTGGCGAGCGAGTCTGTTATTGTGGAGAAATTGTTTGTATCGAGCTCAAATAGGTCGATGCGCTGGAATGGGCTTGCGATGAGCGTGAATGTGAGGTTCGATATGTTGAAACGCTTCACGATGTCGCCGTGCCACACCTTGCCGTCACACACGTTGTCGCCTATGATGCTATCTTCCATGATGCTCTTCTTCCACAATGCGGTATCGTAGTCGAGAGATATATTAAGCATGCTCATTTTGCTTGTGTCTTTTGTGGCAAACTGCCTGCTTATCTCCCGCATCTGCGAGCGGGACAGGGAGTCCCATGCTGCCCAAAAGTTTACCACGAGCATCTTTCCTTTGTAGCTCTTGGGGGTGATGGATTTGCCGTCGGCAGTGGTGAGACGGAACGAGGGGAACAGCTTATAGAGTGTATTACTGTTCTTGTTGTCTATGCGTTCTTGAATTTCGGTGAAGAACTCATGGTCTTGCAACGTGCCTCCCAGGTTTCTTATGCGGCTTAATATAAAACTATTGTTGGGGTGTGGGGTATCTATCATGAAACGGCGTATAATCTCCACATTTACGTTGCTGAGTGGGTTGGCACGGGTAAATTCTTCGAGGTGCACCTGTCTTGCCGAGTTGCTCTCGGCTTTTGCAAGCAGTGCTGCGATACTATCGTAAGTTGCTTGTTCTTTTCCTCCTTTGACAATCCAGCCCTTGCCTTCAATGTCGTTGGCAATGAGCTGTGCTTCCACTCCCGGCTCTGCAAAAAGGGTGATAAGCTCGCCGTCGGGCAACAGGAGCCCAAGAGGAGCTATGGTATCGGTCTTTATGCTGTGGGAGAAGGCTCCTTGTTCGTCGCAAGATATTTTGTCAATATTTTCGTATCTGCTGTCGAGCCCGAATAAGAGAAGAGTGTCGCCTGCACTGCCGGTGTTGCCGGTAATGGTGTAGCGTGGTGTCTCCTTGCAGGCAATGGCAAGCAAGAGGGTGAGTGTGAGAAGGAGTGTTTTTTTCATCGTGGTTTATTGTTTGTTGGCACGTTTGCGCTCAAGCTCGTCAAGAATAATCTTGCGCATGCGCATGGATTTTGGAGTTACTTCCAAGTATTCGTCTTCTTTTATATATTCCAGTCCTTCCTCCAAAGAGAAAATTATTGGGGGAACGATGCGCGCCTTGTCGTCGGAGCCGCTAGCACGCATGTTGGTGAGTTTTTTGCTCTTGGTAACGTTTATCACAAGGTCATTCTCGTGAATATGCTCGCCCACAACCTGCCCGGCATAAACCTCTTCTTGCGGGCTGATGAAGAAACGACCGCGGTCTTGTAACTTGTCTATTGCATAGGCAAAGGCTGTGCCACTCTCCATCGCTACCATAGAGCCGTTTGTGCGGCGTTCAATATCGCCTTTGTAGGGCTGGTATTCTTTGAAACGGTGTGCCATGATTGCTTCGCCTGCCGATGCGGTGAGTACATTGGTACGCAAGCCGATGATGCCGCGTGAGGGTACGTTGAACTCTATGTTCACACGGTCGCCTTGCGCCTCCATAGAGAGCATCTCTCCTTTGCGGCGGGTAATCATGTCTATCATCTTGCTCGAATAATCGGTGGGTACGTTTATGGTGAGCTCTTCAATGGGTTCGCAGCGCACACCGTCAATCTCTTTGTATATAACCTGTGGCTGCCCCACTTGCAGTTCGTAACCCTCGCGGCGCATTGTCTCAATGAGTACCGACAGGTGTAGTACTCCACGTCCGAACACTGTCCAAGCATCTTCCTCGGGAGCTTTCTTTACACGCAGTGCAAGGTTCTTGTCGAGTTCCTTTTCCAATCTCTCCTGTATGTGGCGCGATGTAACGAATTTGCCCTCTTTGCCAAAGAAGGGTGAGTCGTTTATGGTGAACAGCATGCTCATGGTGGGCTCGTCTATGGCAATGGGTGGCAGTGCTTCGGGGTTTTCAAAGTCGCACACGGTGTCGCCAATCTCAAATTTGTCGAGGCCCACGATAGCGCAGATGTCGCCCGAGCTCACTGCATCTGTCTTTTTGCGCCCGAGACCTTCAAACGTGTGCAGCTCTTTAATCTTCATCTTTGTCTGCTCGCCGTTGCGGTTCACAAGTGTGATGTTTGAGTTCTCGGTAAGAGTTCCGCGGTGTACACGCCCTATGGCAATGCGCCCTGTGTAGGGCGAATAGTCGAGTGAGGTGATAAGCATTTGTGGGGTGCCCTCCAACTGCTCGGGTGCAGGAATATGTTCAAGAATAGCATCGAGCAGGGGAGTGATGTTGTCGGTGGGCTTGCGCCAATCGGTGCTCATCCAATTGTTCTTTGCCGAACCGAAAATTACCGGGAAATCGAGCTGTTCCTCGGTGGCGTCGAGCGAGAACATGAGGTCGAATACCATTTCGTGAACCTCATCGGGGCGGCAGTTGGGCTTATCTACTTTGTTTACGACAACGATAGGCTTTAATCCTATCTGCAAAGCTTTCTGCAACACGAAACGTGTTTGAGGCATGGGACCTTCAAAAGCATCGACAAGTAGAATACAGCCGTCTGCCATATTCAGCACACGCTCAACCTCGCCACCGAAGTCGCTGTGCCCCGGAGTGTCTATGACATTGATTTTTGTCCCTTTGTATTGAATGGATACGTTCTTTGAGAGAATTGTTATACCTCTTTCTCTTTCAAGGTCGTTGTTGTCGAGTGTGAGGTTGTCGTTGTCTTGCTCTTTCAGCAGGTTGCCCGCCAGCATCATCTTATCTACCAAAGTTGTCTTGCCGTGGTCAACGTGGGCTATAATGGCTATATTTCTAATATTCTGCATTATTGTTATGATATTAATATATTTCCAAGCTGCAAAGGTACTATAAAACAGCGTAAAAAACGAATAAATGCGTGATAATGATTTCTGCTGTATATAAATTTTTCTTTGCAAAAGCCTTGCTGTTCCAAAAAATAGCTGTATCTTTGCACCCGCTAAATAAAATTTTTAATCATTCTTAAAACACAAATCTATGTATTTGGATTCAGCTAAAAAGCAAGAAATCTTTGGTACATACGGAACGTCTAACACTGATACCGGTTCTGCAGAGAGCCAGATAGCATTGTTCTCATACCGTATTGCCCATTTGACGGAGCACTTGAAGGCTAACCGTAAAGATTATAGTACACAGAGAGCTTTGACAATGTTGGTAGGTAAGCGTCGTGCGCTTCTTAACTATTTGAAGGATCGCGACATCAACCGTTACCGTGCTATTGTTGCTAAGCTTGGCTTGCGTAGATAATCTACGCCTGAAAAGGTAAAAGGGTTTGCTCAACGAGCAAACCCTTTTTTGTTTGAATATATCAAAAAGTTCGGTCGCAAATTCTGCGGAGATGAAAGTTTGTAACTTGCGAGTGGCTATTTCAGTTCAAAAACATGCTTGCCCTTTGAAACTTTATATCTCTTGCCGTTGAAAATAAGAAGATATTCCCTGTTCGATTCCACCGATACACTATTGCCTTCGCGCACGAGTGAAGTTACGACATTGCCGAATCTTAATCTTTCTACACCGTTACGTCTTTCGCTTGTGCTGCGCCATACAACCTTGTTCGTTATGGCATCGGCATTTATCCCTATGATATTTTCTATAAACATGGAGATGGGAATAAGCCCGCTCCAGCCTACAAAGTTGGGTTTCACAATTTGCACACCGGTGGCATCTGTTGCAGGTTTCGGCATCTCGGGTGAGTAAAGTTCCCAAATTGTGCCTGTGGATTTATATACTTTGTGCATAACCTCCATGTTCTTTGCAGCAATGGTGGAGGCAAGTTCTTCGTAACCATTGTGCTGAAGCCCTTTTACCGTCATGTATGTGGTAGGTGCCCACACGCCTCCTCTCCAATAGCGTCCACGCCTGTCATAATGGGGTTGGTTGGCTGCAAGAGAGGGCAGGGGCAGGGGACGCCAGAAAAGATTCTCATTCTCTATCGCTGCAACAAGGCGTGCTGTCTGCTTAGGAGATGATATGCCAGCGATAATGGGCCAGAACGTAGCAGTAGTAACCCATCGCGTGCGTGCCGATGCTGTATCGACATCATAGTACAATCCGCTCTCTTTGTCCCACATATAGCGGTTTATGCGCTTGGCAAGCGAGGCGGCTCTCTTTTTATACTCTTTTGCCTCTTTTTTTCTTCCAAGAATTGTGTATATCTCGGCGAGGTTGTCGTAGCACATTTTTATTTGAGACGACATATCCACCCAGCCCATTTCGTCTGTTGCCGAGTGTATATCGCCATCGGGTGCGGGTCGCCCAATATCGCGTGGTGTGTTGTCCATTCCGCTCGCCTGCCCGTTGGACCAATATAGTTTGTGCTCGGTGTTTGTTGATTTGCGGTGCTTTTCAACCCAAGCAACATATTTCTCGATGGGTGTTATTATTTGCGACAAGCGCGTTGTGTCTTTTGTGAATCTGAAATACTCCATCTCTGCCCAGCTGAAGAGTGGAGGGTTGATTGTTCTTGCATAGTTGGTACCTAATCCCCAATGGTGATCAACGCCGTCTGCCTCATTGAGTATGCGGCATATCATACCGTCGTTGTGTTGCCGTGCGTAGAAATTGTCGTGAGATTCTATAAAAGGGAATATGTGGGCTGCATAACGCCCGAACATCACCATGAAATGGGTGTCCCATTGGAAAATCTGCGGCGAGAGTCCTTCGTCTATCCAGTTGGCAACCAAGGGAGAACCTGCAGGTGGTTGCTTAAGATTTGAGAATGCAATCTCCCATGCTTTCCAGTAAAGTTTCACCCATTGGGGATTCTCATCCCACACGGGGCTTGGCAGCAGATGGCGGCACTCTTGGAATGTGGGTAGCTCAGCGCGGATGTATTCCTTTTTGTAAAAATAGTTCCCGCGCGTTTCTGCATCCTGTGCCGTCAGTGTAGCGACCGTCAATGCCAATACTACAATGGTTGCGAGTGACTTTTTTATGGGGTGCATGCTCATGAGATTATGTGTCAGTGATTAATGTAGTTTGTCAATTTTTACAAAAACCTAACGAGGTTGTGTCAAAATGCAAATTTTCACACAACCTCGTTATTGTAAGTTCAGATTATTTAATCATATCTTCTGTGACAAAGACCTTTTTGCCGTTTATGAGATAGATGCCCGATGTGGTAATCTTCTCCACCTTGCGGCCTTGCAGGTCAAACGTGCCCTTGAATACTACGCTGTCCTTAATATATTCAATACCTGTTTCAACCTCAAGAGTCGATTTTTCAAGAGTCCATACACTTGCACCCCAAGTGTATGGCTTTGTGAGCAGATAGCCCCATGCGTTTGGGTTGGTGTACCAACCATGCTCTCCATCGCCGGCGACAATGGCAATACCCTTGCTGCCGGTGTCGGTGGTTGTCTCCTTCAGGGTCCAAGCATATTCATCGCCCACCTTGATGGTCTGGTCGATGGCATCGCTACCGATATATGCAGCCTTTCCGTTTGCCTTGTTGTAGATATATACGGTGCCGTCGCTGTTCTTAGCAAAACTCCACAGGAAATTGTCAGCGGTGCTTTTAGCCTTTGGCTCAATGCGGTTGTTGCTGTATGCCGCATACTTGTCTGTGAAATATGCGTTGCGTATATAGTAATAAACGCCTGTATCGATGGTCTCGGCAAGCGATGTGCGTGGCATCATCTGGAATTGGTGGTAGAGTGCAACGTATGCGTTGTACTGCTGTTCGGTAACACTGCCATCGGCAACGGCTGCTGTTGCAGGGGTTGTTACATTGTCCTGCAAATATTCAAGAGCCTTTTCGCTGGGTTGTCCCACCTTGCCCGGTTTTGCGTTCAATGCAATGAGTTCGCATTTGTTTACAAGACCTGCAAGCTGTGCGGTGAAGTCGTTTACCTCCACAATCTTCCATGTACCGTTGTAGCAGAGTGCGGCTTCGTCTTTTGCATAGACCTCTCCCGAACCCTCTGCGCTCAAACGTTTTACACTGCCGGTCATTGCGGCATTGTAGCCATCGATAGCCGAGATTGTAACAACTCCGGGAATGTATGTGTAGTTCTGTGTGGCAATGGTTGCCTTGTCTATTCTGATGGCAGTTCCGTTCTCGCCCATAGCTACGGCTGCGTTGTACGATGCCATCTGCAACTGCGCACCACTATATACGTTGGTCATTATGTAGCCATTGTCGGTGGCTGTGAATTGCCACAACTCCTCGGGCTCGGTTTGCGGGGTGTAGTGGAAACGCACTCCGTTGTCACTTTGGTACATAGTAGAGCCCTCGTACTGGCGTTTGTAGTAGGTTGAAGCCGAAACAATTTGATATGTTTTTCCCTCTGTGGGCAGTGTTATTTCGGCACTCTTGTAATTGTCAATAGCTGTTTGCAGGGCTGTAACATCATCGCTTTCTGTTGCTGCAAGAGCGTCTTTGAGTGCATCATAAACCTCGGCAGCGGGGTAGCCTACGCCACCGCGTATGCTGTTCTCTAAAATGCTCTCAGCCTCCATTATGGTACTTTCTGCCTCGCTGTATTCTGTGGGCTCGATATAGTGCTTTGCATATTGGTAATCGAGAAGCTCAAAAATCTCATCGTGGCTTTGTAGGCGTTTGTAGAATGATACCCAGTTTTTCTTTTCTGTGGGTAGCCAGCCAATCTCAGAGAGGGCGAGCAAGCGAGGTAACAGCTGGTATTCAACCTCGTCGATGTCGTTGCAGGTCTCTGTCCACATATTTCCTTGTACGCCAAGTGCATAGTCCTCTTTGCCCGATAGGCTGCTCAACGGATTAAGCCCGTAAATCTCTTCAACGGTGTTTATGCCCCAGCCGCCGTGGTAGGGCTCATCTACAAAGCGGTTGTTCTCGTCGCTCTGCATAAAGTCAAGATAGAGGTGGGTGTAAGGTACAATAATGGATTTCATCTCTCTGCTGGCTGCAATTCCGCTGTACCCTATGCCGTTCCACGCCATAATCACTGGTTTCACTTTGTTGTTGTCATTCCAGTTATTTAGCAACTCGTCCCACACAACAATATCTTTGCCGTGTTTCTCTTTTATGTATGTTCCAAGCTCCTCGACCAACCACGACTGCAACTGATGCACTCCGTCGAGCCCAAGCTCTTCAACGCGTGCGAGGCACTGCTCATTTGTTGCCCATTGGTCGGTGGGGCACTCGTCGCCACCTATATGTATATATTGATGGGGGAAGATGTTTGCAATATTGTCGATAACGCATTTCAAGAAGTCTATTACGCGGTCATCGCCAATGTTAAGCACGTCTTTAGAGATACCGCCGTCAATGCGCACGGAATACTCTTTTGTGGAGTCGCAGCTGAACTCTGGGTAGGCGGTAACGGCTGCAACCATGTGTCCCGGGAGGTCAATCTCGGGCATAATCTCTATGTTGCGCGCAAGGGCATATTCTACAACCTCTTTCAAATCCTCTTGTGTGAACCACATTCCGCGACCATACTCCGTGTCGTCGTAAAAGGATTGTCCGTCACCGATATTGCTGAACGATTTTGAGCGTATCGAGCCCACCTCTGTGAGTTTGGGGTATTCGGGAATCTCTACACGCCAGCCTTGGTCGTCGGTGAGGTGCCAGTGGAAACGGTTCATCTTGTAGAGAACCAATATATCGAGCACTTTTTTTACCTCCTCTTTGTTGAAGAAGTGGCGTGCAACGTCGAGCATGTATCCGCGGTGCCCAAGCTTTGGTTGATCTTTAATGTCAAGATAGGGGACACTCCATTCAACGCCATCTTGTTTTTCTGTTGCAAAATATTGGCGGGGAAGCATCTGTTTCAGTGTTTGCAAGCCGTAGAGCCAGCCTGCAAAGCCGGCAGCTTTTATCTCGATGTTATTGCTATTCACAAGCAGTGTGTATCCCTCGGCAGGGAGTGTTTCATCGGTGCCGAACCATATTTCTCCCTCTGCCGCGCTCTCTGCCGCTTCCTTCACTTGGAGTGTGATACCTGCCGATGTTGCCAGCTGTGCTGCAAACTCCTCGGCGTGCAATTTCATCTTCTCGCCTGTGTATGCAACTGCGCTTAGAGTGTTTATATTGAGACCACCCTCCTGGGTTACGGTGAGTTCTGCGGGGTGGGGTATGATGGAAATCTTGCCCATCTCCTCGTACGCGGTTGCGTCGAAGAACTGCACGGGGTTGTTCTGGTCGCCACTGTTCCACAAGCCTACGCCGCGGTTTTCGCTGGGACCTCCCCAAAGGTTCATTGAAACTGATGTGTTGCCTGCCGGCTGAATCTCATAGCCACCGCTGTAACTGCTGTTGTTTGTTGCGTTTATGTAAAAATCGCACACACCGCTCGGGGTGTCGCTTGCATGCACTTTCTGGTCGCGTGCTGCAGAGCCTACATACAGGGTATAGCCTTTTTTGTTTGTGAAACGGTAGCCGTCGGTGCTGTTGCCGGTGATTTTCCATAACTGCTCGTCGCTGCCCACGGCTGCCGATGTGGTGATTTCGGCATTTGCAGAGGCTGCTGTAAATGCGTTGCCACCGTTCATGAACTGTATGAGATACCATTTGGTGGTCTCATTGTTGCTTGTCTCGGGGAACTCTTGTGCAAAAGAATACGTGAGCCCTGCAAGAATGCAGAGCAGAAACAATAGATGTTTTTTCATTTTGTTATGTTTAATAATTTTTTGCTGAAACAGGCTATAAAGATATAATAAAGTGTTGGATTTTCTATTGATAAAGAATAAAAATATCTTTTTTCAATAATATTACGGTAATTTTTGTATGTTTGCAGTTGATGCGTTCTCATGAATAACAATTAATAATAACTATATGAAACAAATGAGAAAGATTTTATCGTTAATGCTTATGGCAGTGCTGTCGGTGATGGCAATGCCGTTGTTGGCGCAACAAGTGAACATTTCTCCCACTCCGCAGAGCGTAACGTGGGGCGAAAGTGTTGCATTCGCCGGTGATGCTGCCTACACTCTTGTGGGCGAGAGCAGTGCCGACGGTGATGCCGTTGCGCTTTTTAAGAAAAACTTTGCCACAGGTGGTGCGGTGCAGGTGATAATGGGTGAGAGAGGCGATGAGGCTGTTGCCGAATATGAGAGCCTCATTCCTCAAAAAGATGAGGGCTATTATCTTGCAGTGAGCAGCAATAAAGTGGTTATTGCCGGTAACGATGGTGCCGGAACATTTTATGCTGTGCAGAGCTTTATACAGATAGCTTCACAGCCCGATGTGATGTCTGTAACCATCACCGACTATCCAAGCGTTGTGCAACGTGGTCTTGTAGAGGGTTATTATGGCAACCCTTACAGCGAGGCTAACCGTATGAGCCTTTTTGAGTTTTTCGGTCGCCAGAAGATGAATATGTATATCTATGGTCCCAAAGATGATGTGTATCATCGTGGGCAGTGGCGCGAGAACTATCCCGCCGACCAAGCTGAGAAAATAAAACAGTATGTTGAGGCTGCAAAAGCCAACAAGGTGGATTTTGTTTGGGCAATTCACCCGGGCGAGAATATCCAGTGGAACAAGGCCGACAGCGTAAATATCGTGAATAAATTGAAGGCAATGTACGACCTTGGTGTGCGCACATTTGCAGTCTTTTTCGATGATGTTTGGGGTGGCGAGGGTACTCGCGGTGACAAGCAGGCGCAGCTTATGAATTATATTACCGATGAGCTTAACAGTGCTTATGACGATGTAAACCCCTGTATCATTTGTCCCACCCAGTATAACCGCGGTTGGTCGAGTGGCGATTATCTGACCACTCTGGGCACAGTAATGTACCCCGAGATTCGCATAATGTGGACAGGTAACTCGGTGGTGGATATGATAAACAAGAGTGATATGCAGTGGATAAATGCGCAGATAAGCCGCAAGGCTTTTATATGGCTCAACTATCCGGTGAACGACTATTGCATAAATCACATGCTCATGGGGCCTACAACAGGCAACGATCTTAATATTGCCGATATGTTGTCGGGCTTCACATCTAACCCCATGGAGTATGCCGAGGCTTCAAAAGTCTCTCTCTTCAGCATAGGTGATTATAACTGGAATATGCCGGCGTATGATGCCGATGCCTCTTGGAAGAATGCCATTAAGTACATTATGCCTTCTGCCACTGAGGAGTTCCGCTTCTTCTGTGAGAACAATGTGGACCTCGGTGCCACCGTTCATGGTTTGCGTCGCTATGATGAGTCGCCCGAATTTGTGGCAGCAAAAGCTACATTTGATACTCAGATTGCTGCCGGCAACAAAGCTGAGGCTTATGCTGCGGTGGGTGAGCAGTTCAAGAAGTTTGTAACAACAGCTGATTTGTTGCTGGGAAGCAGCGAGGCTCCAGCTCTCATCGAAGAGCTCACCCCGTGGCTTAATTGTATGAAATATATCGGTCTGCGCGGTATTTCTCTTGTGGAGATGAATAATGCTCTTCTCTGTGCCAGCCCCGATAGTTTTATAAATAGTTATTTGCGTTATAATGACTATGTGGTTGCGCAGGAGGCTCTACGTTCGCGTGACTTTGCCGGTACAATAAAGCAGGCTACCCCCGAGGTTGCCACTCTTTATGTGGAACCCTTTGTGAAGGAGACCATCGGTGAGCTTGTTGCGGAGTACAAAGAGAGTTACGACTATCGTACCGATGTGTTCCCGGCACAGGTTGTGGAGAACGGCACGTACTATATAATGTATAATGGTGCATATCTCACAAATACCACTCCCAATACTGCCGGCAGCGTGCCCCAGTTTGTGGCAAGTTTGGACGATGTGCGTCCGCAGAAACAGGAGTGGAAGATTAGCATCGATCCCTCTACCGGTCGTTACAAGATTGTGAACCTCGAGGATAACCGCTATCTCAACGAGAAGGGTGAATTTACCGTGAGCGATAATACCAACCCATATGATGCTGCATGGCACACATACGATATCTATCGCTTGGCAAATGGCAAATATGGTGTGCAGAATGCAGGTAGTGCAGGTACTAATTTCTGGACTTCGGACGGTACAAGAGTGAAAACCGGTAGTTCGGGCGAGCCTCTCCCCTCTAACTTTATTTTTGATATTGTGCCTGTTAATGGTGCCGAAGAGGAGAAAAATCTCATCTCGGCAAGTGGTATCTATTATATAATAGATGGTGGTAAGTATCTCACAAACAACAATATCAGCGGCTCGGGTGGCACTCCTACATTTGAAGAGGTCTCGGCCCCGGGTATTGCGCAAGAGTGGCTCATAGCTCCCGACGCTTCTGGTAAAAACTATTATAAGATTTTGAGTAATGCCGATGGTCGCTATGTGAATGAGTATGGCGTTTTTGGTACAAACGCATATTATAGCGATTGGAATACCTATCTCATAACAATGCAGGACGGGCTTTTCTCTATCAGATGGACACAGTCGGCAACGAAGAATGGTGTTAAATTCCTTGTGAGCAATGGTACCAATCTTGTGGAGCAGGCTGTGGCTCACTCCGACAGCTACACGGTGGAGATTGTGAAGAAGGTTGTGGAGCAGGAACCCTCGGACGAACCGGCGGAGATTGCGACAACCACGCTCAAGGTTTATCGTTTGGAGAATATTGGCAACGGGCTGTTTATCTCTAATGGCGACAATACCGCCAATGATGCTGTAATATCATACGCTGCTGGCAACGAGAGCAGCATTGGTCAGCAGTGGGCGATTTATCCCACAGGTATTGCCGATGAGTATATACTGATTAATCCCGCTTCCAAGAAATCTGTGGATATGGCACCGGGTGTGGGATACCCTGTTCAGTGGAACTTTGAACCATATAATGTGAATCAGATATTCAAGTTTGTGGAGGTTGAGCCGGGTGTTTGTCAGCTGTTGAATGCGGGCAATCTCTCACAGTGTCTTGGAGTATCTTCGTCGGGCACACCTCTTATTGTTGATGATCTTACAAGCGAAACATCTCTTTTCCGTTTGCATGAGACCGGCGAGGAGTTGCCGTTGAACTTCCCTGTTGCAAATAAATCGTTTGTAATCAAGAATGTGGGTACAGAGCAGGTTGTAACTTGTCTCGCTCACAGCACCATAGACAGCCCGCTATATTCCGGTGTTTACACTGCGGGTAACAATGGGCAGGTGTGGAAATTCACTGCCGGCAAGAGTGCGTTTGTTCTCACATCGCAATATTATGGTCTCTCCCTTGATATGGGATTGAGCGGAGCTTGTATTCCATTGCTTTATACCACCAACTCCAACAACGACAACCAGAATGTCTATTTTGAGGAGGTTGATGGCGAGAGTGGTGTGTATCGTATTTATGCGTTGAACGGCAGCACGAAATATTATTTGCAGTCGGTTGCCGACGATGCGCTTGCAACAACGACAACCCCCACGGGCGACGATACAAAGTTTGTGATTTCAATGGTTAACGGTTCTTTTGGTAACGATTGGGAGAATCAGGAGTTCTTTGAGGAGAACAAGGAGGCAGCTCATGCAACCTTTATTCCTTATACATCTACTTCTCTAATGAAGGCAGATGCGAACTATGCTCTTCCTTGGCTCACTCCCGAGAAAGCCGATTATCTTTCACTCAACGGCACTTGGAAATTTAACTTTGTGCCCACTCCATCGTCACGTCCGGGCGAATCAACCTTCTGGGGCGACGATGCAGATGTCTCCTCTTGGGATAATATCGATGTCCCCTCATGCTGGGAGATGAAAGGTTACGATCTTCCCCTTTATGTAAATGTGGAGTATGCATTCTTGGACAATCCTCCTTATATTGTAAATAAGGTGAGCGGCGTGGGTGATAACCCTGTGGGCTCATATCGTCGCACATTCTCTTTGCCCGAGGGTTGGGACGAGAAAAACGTATTCTTGCACTTTGATGGTCTCTACAGTGCAGCCTATGTGTGGGTAAACGGTGAATATGTGGGTTACACACAGGGTGGAAACAACGACCATGAATTTGATATTAGCAGTTATGTGCGCACCGGAGAGAATAACATCAGCGTGCAGGTGTTCCGCTGGAGCGATGCCTCTTATCTCGAGGGGCAGGATATGTTCCACATGAGTGGTCTCCATCGTGATGTGTATCTCTATGCCACACCCAAGACCTTTGTGCGCGACCACTATATAACAGCAGAATTTAACGAGGATTATGCAAGTGGCTCAATGAATATAGCTTTTGAGGTGGATAACAGAACTGCTGTTGCTGCAACAAAGGTTATTGAAACAGAACTTATAAGCCCCGAGGGAACTGTTATAGCTGCGCAGTCGGCAACCGTGGAGATTGCTGCCGGCACTACAAAGGCTGCTGCACATGTCGCATACGATGCTTTGAGCAACCTGCAGCCGTGGACGGCAGAGACTCCCAATCTCTACACCGTTATTGTGCGTCAAAAGGACGAGGCGGGCAATGAGGAGATGGTGTTCTCTACAAAATATGGTTTCCGCCACATTGAGATAAAGAATGGTGTTGTTCTCATCAACGGTCAGCGTGTGTTCTTCAAGGGTGTGAATAATCAAGATACACACCCCTTGTATGGTCGTGCAATAGATGTGGAGACAATGCTCAAGGATGTGGAGATGATGAAGCAGAGTAATATGAATATTGTGCGCACAAGCCACTATCCGCGTCAGGCAAAAATGTAT
Organism: uncultured Bacteroidaceae bacterium; assembly: GCA_964423665.1. GTDB lineage: Bacteria > Bacteroidota > Bacteroidia > Bacteroidales > Bacteroidaceae > HGM04593. Next base: position 32,220 of record CAYRFX010000007.1, read on the forward strand.
GCAATGTTCGATTATTATGGTCTTTATGTGATGGACGAGGCTGATGTGGAGTGTCACAAGAACTGGGAGGATAAAAAGAAAAACGGTATTTCCAATGACCTCACATGGCGTGCTCAGTATGTTGATCGCACCGTGCGCATGGTTTACAGAGACCGCAACCACCCCTCAATAGTATTCTGGTCGCTGGGTAACGAGTCGAGCGTGGGTGTAAACTTCGACTTTACCTATGCTGCAACCCGTGCCTTAGATGCACGCCCCATTCACTACGAGGGCTATTCAAATGATAACTCGGCCGCAAATACCGATATGCACTCAAAGATGTACCCCGACCTTGCTTATGTTCGCACTTATGCCAACAACAGTATCGGTGGCGAGCCCTTCTTTATGTGTGAATATGCACATGCTATGGGCAATGGCGTTGGTAACTTGCAGGAGTACTGGGATATCATCGAGAGCAGCAAATATGGTATAGGTGGTTGCATCTGGGATTGGGTGGATCAATCTATCTACGACCCGCAGGCTATAAAGAGCGGCGAACTTGAGGTGAATGGCTTCCCCAAATATACATCGGGATACGATTATCCGGGTCCCCATCAGGGTAACTTTGTAAATAATGGTCTTATTACTGCCGACCGTGCTTGGACACCCAAGCTCACCGAGGTAAAAAAGGTGTATCAGTATGCAACGTTTGCGTTTGATGCAGCGCAGAACCTCCTTTCGGTTAAGAATAAGTACAATTTCCTGAATCTTGATGTCTTCTCGTTGCGATATACAGTGTTATGCAATGGTGAGGTAGCGGAGAGCAACACAATGGCAATGCCTTCAACAGCTCCCGGCGAAACAGCTGCAATTACTCTTCCCGTTACAACCGTGATAGAGCCCGGCTGCGAGTATCTGCTCAATGTGGAGCTCTTGAAGAATGATGCCGAGGTTTGGTGTGAGAGCGGTTATTCGATGGCTGCCGAGCAGTTTACATTGCAAGAGCGTGCTGCGCTTGCCGCTGTGGCTACAACTGAAGAACAGCTGTCGCTTGTATCCGCAGGCGGTTACACCGTGAGCAACGATAACATAACCTTCACTGTCAATAACAGCGGTTTTGTTACAGAGTGGGTTGCCAATGGTGTTCAGGTTCTTGAGAGCAGCGATAAATATCCCGTTTACAGCAATATCCGCTGGATAGAGAATGAGAGCCCCTATGGAGAGCATAACTTTGGTGATGCTACAGCTTATGTGTCTTCTGCAACCGTGAATGCTTCACTTGCGAGCGATGCAGCCAGCTGCACCGTTACTGTGAATGCGCAACACGATAAATGTCCCTACACAATCGTTTATACCATATATGCGAGTGGCGAGGTGGATATGAAGATTGATTATACACCCGCAACCTCTTTGCGTCGCATAGGTATAGATATGCTCTTCCCTGCAGGTTATGAGAATGTTTCATATTACGCAAAAGGTCCGTGGGAGAATTATATCGACCGTCAGCGCGGCTCTTTCCTTGGTCGTTACACAACAACGGTAGATGATATGTTTGAGATGTATGCCCATCCGCAGTCTATGGGTAACCGTATGGCGTTGCGTGAGCTTTCACTCGTGAACCCCGATAATGGAAATACTATCAATATTGCTACCGAGGGTGAGGTTTCATTCTCTCTCTCACACTACGATCAGGTGCAGTATCTCACACCCGTTCTTCACCCTTGGGACCTTGTGAAAGATGATGTTGTTTATGCTACATTCGACTATATGCAGCGTGGTCTGGGTAACGGTAGTTGCGGCCCGGGTACCGAGAGTATGTACTATTGCCCCAGCGGCTCAACATACAGTCATACATTGCGCGTAAGTACCATAAATGGCAAGGATACCGGTATTGATAATGTTGGTGTTGAGGCTTGTACCGTAGTTTATGATGCGGCATCACAAGTTGTTTCTTGTGGTAATGTGGACGCAGGTATTAGTGTTGAGGTCGTAAATATGGGTGGTGTCTCTGTGGGCAAGGCTGTTGCTGTCGATGGCAGTGCTTCGGTGTCGCTTGCAGGCTCTCCCAAAGGCTCATATCTCCTCATTATAAAAGGCAATGGCGAGCAGCGTGCTCATAAGTTCCTTAAATGGTAATATTGAGAAGAGTAACCAAAAGAAAAGTGCTCGCCGCGGCGAGCACTTTTCTTTTGGTTTTATGCGTAATGACTGTTTACTTAATCTCCCAAGTCTCGTTGGTCTCGAGCAGCTCAGTGAAGGTGTGGTACTTCTTTTGTCCTTTGACCTCCTCCACCTGTGCATGGACTGCATCGTTGTATGTAACATCATCAACATCTCGTATAACGCCAAGGGCGATGGGAAAGTCGGGTCCCTCCATGAGGGCGAGTTTCAAATGCAAAGTGGTGTCTTTGCAGTGTGCATCATGAACAAGAATGTCCTGCTCTGTTATGCCATTCTCGCCAATCTTCACCACCTTCAATCCAAAGCCCTCCTGCATGAGACCATACTCGCGATTCTCACCGAATATCATAGGCTTGCCATGCTCCAGATAAATTGCATTCTTTGAGCGTCCCTCTTTTGTGTAGATGCTGTCGTGCGTGCCATTGTTGAATATAACACAATTCTGCAACACCTCCACCACCGATGCGCCTTTGTGTTGTGCAGCAGCTTTAAGGCAGCCCACAGCTGCGCTCATGTCTGTTGCCACGCAACGGGCGAAGAAACGTCCGCGTGCACCGAAGCAGAGCTCGGCGGGGCGGAAGGGGTCCTCAACCGTTCCGTAGGGCGATGACTTGCTCACAAATCCTCTTGCCGAGGTAGGTGAGTATTGTCCTTTTGTGAGACCATATATGCGGTTGTTGAGCAGTATCATATTAAGGTCGATATTGCGGCGTACCGCGTGTATAAAGTGGTTACCACCGATGGCAAGCCCATCTCCGTCACCGGATATCTGCCATATTGTGAGGTCGGGGTTTGCAACCTTTGCTCCTGTGGCTATAGCTGCCGCACGACCATGAATGGTGTGGAAACCATATGTGTTCATATAATAGGGCAGGCGCGATGAACAGCCGATACCCGAAATAACCGCAATATTATGGGGTGCAATACCAATTTCGCTCATAGCCTTGTGCAACGCGCCCAGGAATGAGTGGTCTCCGCAACCCGGGCACCAACGGGGCTGCCCGAACTTATAATCTTGTACTGTATATTCGCTCATTTTTTAGTCCTCCAAAATTTTTGTAAATGCTTCAACCAAGTTTGCTACAGCAAATGGCTGTCCTTTGACCTCATTATATTGGTGCAGCTCGATACCCTCGAACTTTGTGCGCAGATAGGACGCAAACTGTCCCATATTCTGCTCGGCAACCACAACCTTCTTGTATCTCTTGAGTACCTCGGCTGTGTTGCGGGGGAGCGGATTAATATAGTTGAAGTGGGCGAGTGCAACGCGCTTGCCTGCCTTGTTCATTGCCTGCATAGCCTCGCACAGGTGTCCGTATGTGCCACCGAATCCCACAATCAACAGGTCGGCATCGGCATTGCCTTCAACTTGCAGTTCGGGAATGTAGTTTGCAATCTTTGCAACCTTTTCGGCACGTTTTTCAACCATGCTATGATGGTTTTCGGGGTCGTTTGATATTGCACCTGTTGCAGCACTCTTTTCAAGACCGCCAATACGGTGTGTAAAGCCCTCGGTACCCGGTACTGCCCAGTAGCGCACCTCGTTTTCGGGGTTGCGCTTGTAGGGGCTCCAGCCCTCTCGCATCTCGGGAGTTACATAGGGAGGAACGATTGCCGGGTATTCGGCTATGTTGGGTAGTTTCCATGCTGCAGAGCCGTTGGCAATGAATGCGTCGGTGAGCAGAATAACGGGTGTCATATGTTCCACCGCAATTTTACAGGCGTTATATGCTGCGTCAAAGCAGTTGGTGGGCGAGCTTGCTGCAATCACGGGGATAGGGCTTTCGCCGTTACGCCCGTAGAGTGCTTGCAACAGGTCTGTCTGCTCCGATTTTGTGGGTAGTCCGGTTGAGGGACCTCCGCGCTGCACGTCAATAATTACAAGGGGCAGCTCGGTAATTACCGCAAGGTTGATTGCTTCGCTTTTAAGGCAGATGCCGGGGCCGCTGGTGCTTGTGCAGGCGAGCGCTCCCGCGTAGGCAGCTCCCACAGCCGATGCGCAACCGGCAATCTCATCTTCTGCCTGCATGGTTACCACGCCCAGAGACTTGTGTTTTGCCAGTTCATGCAAGATGTCTGTTGCGGGGGTGATGGGATATGAACCTAAGAATAGTTTCATGCCGGCTTTTTCCGCTGCAGCAATAAGACCATAGGCCGTAGCCTTGTTACCGTTTATATCCATATATTTACCCTTCGCTTTTTCGCCCTTGCTTTCAATGCTGTATGTGTGCGAGATTGAAGCGTGGGTATTGTGTCCCATATTATAACCGGCGTGCAGCACCTTGATGTTTGCCTCTGCAATTTCGGGCTTTTTGGCAAATTTCGTGCGCAACATATTCTCGGCAAGGGAGAGGTCGCGGTCAAACAGCCAGCATACGAGTCCCAGTGCAAGCATATTCTTGCAGCGTACAATGCTCTTGTTGTCGAGCCCGCTGTCTTTCAGTGTTTCTTGGCACATTGAGGTGATGGGGCAGGGGACAACCTCGCAGGTTATGCCCAACTCCTTTATGGGGTCGTCTGTCTTGAACTCGGCTTTTTGCAGGTCTTTCTCTGTGAAAGAGTCTGTGTCGATGATTATAGCACCTGTGGGCTTGCAATATTTATGCTGGGTCTTCAATGCAGCGGGGTTCATTGCTACCAAAATATCGCATTTATCTCCCGGAGTGAGAACTTTTTCGGCACCGATATGTACTTGAAAGCCCGAAACGCCGGTGAGCACTCCTTGCGGGGCGCGTATGTCGGCGGGGTAGTCGGGGAAAGTACAGATGTCGTTTCCCACCGTGGCAGAGATTGTTGAAAAAATGTTACCTGCCAATTGCATTCCGTCTCCCGAGTCTCCCGAGAAACGTACAATCACTTGGTCTAATTCCTGTGTCTTTTTGTCGTTTGCCATTATGTGGTCTTTTTATTGATTGTTTTTTCTGTTTTGTGTACAAATTTCGCAAACATTTATTAAACGAAGAAATTTTTTAGCAACAACTTTCGTTATATAGATAAAATTTTTGCATATATATTCTGTTTTGCCCGTTTTTGTGTTTGAAACAGAATATATATGCAAAAATATGTGGTATTTATGCGCTTTTCTTTATTCCAAGAATTTAATGATTTTTCCGCTTATCTGCAAAAGCGATATTTCGCATATTTTTGTATTGTACTGAGCTGTGAGCAGGCGCTCTTCGGCATCGAGAAGGCTTTGCTGTGCCTCACGCATTTCAAAGCCCGAAAGGTTGCCCAGCATGTAACGTTCTGTGGCAATCTCGTGGTTCTCGCGTGCTGCAACAAGGTTCTGCTCTTCAAGGTTCAGCAACTCGATGTTCTTCTGGTATGCCTGCCACAGATTGCCGAGGTCGGCTTTCAATGCAAGTTCTAATTGTTCGCGTTGCAGTTGCGCGTTCATTATCTCTATTTTTGCATTGCGCTTTTCGCGGCGGCGGTTGCCGTTCCACAAGTTAATGCCAATGCTCAGTCCGCCGTTCCACCCCCAGCTGTTGCGGCTGCGATATGTGCTCTGCTCATATTTGTTGTAACCATAGTCGTAGCCTGCGTTCAGTTTAAGATAGGGGTAGTTACGCGATATAACCTTTTTATAATCAAGCTTTGCAAGGTTGCTGCTTTGGTCTGCCTTTAGCAGCTGTGCATTGCTCGCAAGGGTGCTGTTCCACAAATTTGTAAATTCAAGCGTCATATCGGCGGTTATCGTAGTGTCTGATGTGAGTAGCGGGGTATATACCTCTTCCACAGCCATCAACTCGTTAAGCGCGATGCGCGAGCTTATCACCACCTCCTGTTGTTTGAGGTATTGTGCGCTGTCGGCATTAAAATCTACTCTTGCCTGTTGATAGTCGAGGCGTGAGAAACTGCCTATGTGGTAACGCTCCGCCACTATGCGCAGGCGTTCCTTTGATAACTTAACCGCATAGAAATAATTCTTGAGGCGTATGCGTTGCTGTATGAAATTGTAATATTCCGATGTGAGTGTTGCTATAAAATCCTCTATGGCGATACGGGTGTTTGTCTCGCCCATTCGTTCCATCTCTTTCAACTGCTTGTATGTAGTGCTTATGTTAAATCCATCAAAGATGGTCCAATTTACATCTATACCAGCGTTTGCCGAGTGGTCGAGCAGGTTGCGTTGTTCCACGATGCTCCCGTTGGCAGGCTTGGAGTCGCTGCTGCCGTTTGAAAGGTTATAGCCGCCTTGCAGGTCGATGGTGGGCAGATAGCCGGCATTGGCAAGCGTGGCATTATTGTGGGTTATCTCCTCCTCGCCTCTTGTTATTCTTATGGAATAGTTCTTCTCGAGCCCTCTTTCCAAGCACTCTTTGAGAGAAATTGTCTGTGCCTGCGCGCTTGCAAGTGTAGCGCATGTGCATAGTGTAAATATTATTCTTTTCATAGTTCTTCCTCTTTTTTTCTTTCAGTTGAAATGTAGCTGTATATTGCCGGTACAATGTACATGGTGAGCAGTGTGGAGACAAGCATGCCGCCCACAACGGCTGTTCCCATCGCTATGCGCTGATTGGCGCCCTCACCGCTCGCAAACATCAATGGCAATAATCCTAATATGGTGGATACGCTGGTCATGAGAATGGGGCGCAAGCGTTGCAACGATGCGCTTTTTATTGCGCTCATCTTCTCCTCGCCGGCTTCTTGCTTCTGGTTGGCAAACTCCACAATGAGAATACCATTCTTTGCAACAAGTCCAATGAGCATGATTATTCCAATCTGGCTGAAAATGTTCATCGTTATATCGGCATAATACATGAAGATGAGAGCGCCGGCAATGGCAAGGGGCACGGTGAGCATTATAACGAGTGGGTCTTTGAAACTCTCGAATTGTGCTGCAAGAATAAGGTATATGAGCACAAGGGCGAGGATAAATGCAAACATGAGGCTTGAAGAACTCTCGCGATACTCCTTGGAGTCGCCCGACAGCGCAGTGCGGAAGGTGTCATCGAGCACCTCGTCGGCAATCTTGTCCATCTCCTCGAGTCCCTCGCCGATTGTTTTTCCGTCGGAAAGACCGCAAGATATTGTGGCAGAGATGAAACGGTTGTAGTGATAGAGCTTGGGGGGTGCAACAGACTCCACGAATTCCACAAGGTTGTCAAACTGTATCATCTCGCCGCTGCTGCTGCGTATATACAACGATTTTATGCCCGAAGGTGTGTTGCGCTGCTGGCGGTTAATCTGCCCTATAATCTCATACTGCTTGCCGTTCATGTAGAAGTATCCCATACGTTGTCCGCTGAGACCATATTGCAGTGTTTGTGCCACATCGCGCACGCTGGCACCCATGCTGCCTGCCTTGTCGCGGTTTATATTCACGCGCACCTCGGGGCTGCTGAATTTCAAATCCACATCTGCCATCTGAAATGTGGGGTTATCGTGCACGCGGCTCAGGAACTCGGGTAACACCTCTTGCAGTTTCTCGATGCTCACTGCTTGCAACACATATTGCACGGGCATGCTTCCGCGGCGTCCGCCGAATGAGGATTGTTGCTGTACAAAGGCTCGTGCTTTTGTTTTTGTGCTCACTGCTTTTGAAAGCTTGGCAGCAATGTCCATCTGTGAATAGTCGCGTTCTTTAATATCCTTTAATGTGATGCGTATATTTCCGCTGCCGCTCGACACGCGTGCAGTAACAGATTCGGCATCGGGGACAATGGAATCGACAAGTGCGTTGATGTCCTCTGTGTAGTCGCGCATATACTCGTAGCTCACGCCTTCGGCGCCGCGGGTGTTGATGGTTATTTGCGAACGGTCTTCCAGCGGTGCCATCTCAGCCGGGATATTACTCCACAGGATTGCGATGATTACAAACATTGCCAAGGTGATGGGAATAGCCCATAGTCGCTTTTTAAGGAACAAGGTGAGCGATTTTTCATAGACATTGTTCATTCCCGCAAAGAAGGGCTCGGTGTTTCTGTAGAACCAGTTGTGCTCTTTTCTTCGCTTAAGAATTTTTGTGGCAAGCATTGGAGTGAAAGTAAGTGCCGCAAAAGATGATATTATTACCGAGCCCGCCACAACGAAGCTGAACTCGCGGAACAGACGACCACTGGTGCCCTCCATGAATACGATGGGCAGGAATACCGCCACAAGAGTGATTGTGGTGGATATAACTGCAAAGAAAATCTCTTTTGAGCCCTCGATTCCCGCCTTGAACGGGCGCATCCCTTGTTCTATTCTGATGTAAATATTCTCGGTCATCACAATGGCGTCATCAACCACAAGACCCACAGAGAGTACCACGGCGAGCATGGTGAGCACGTTGATGGAGAACCCGGCAACGTACATCACAAAGAATGCACCGATGAGCGATACGGGGATAACGATGCAGGGAATGAGGGTTACGCGCCAGTCGCGCAAGAACAGGAATATTATGATGATTACAAGCACAAATGCTTCGTAAACGGTGCTTTTAACTTCATTGATAGATGCGCGTATGAACTTTGTGTTGTCAAAACCATAGGAGTACTTTACATCATCGGGCAGGTCTTTCTTCATTGTCTCCATGCGCTCATACACTGCATTTGCAATCTCAATGTGGTTGGCTCCCGGTTGCGGAATAACCACTACGCCCACCATGGGCACACCGTTCATCTTCATGTAGCTTTTCAGGTCGGCTGGTCCCAGCTCGGCATATCCCACATCTCTCACACGTACTACGTTTCCATTCTGCTTCTTAAGAATTACATTGTTAAACTCTTTTGCAGTGTGCATCTGTCCCATTGTGCGCAGGGTGAGTTCCATTGTGTTTCCCTCGATACTGCCCGACGGGAGTTCCACATTCTCGCTTGTTATTGCGTTTTTTATGTCTATGGGGGTAATGCCGAATGCAGCCATCTTTACCGGGTCGAGCCACAAACGCATAGAGTAGCGTTTCTCTCCCCAGATGGTTACGCTGCTCACATTGGAGATTGTTTGCAGCTGCTCTTTTACGGTGAGGTCGGCAATCTCGCTCAGTTCAAGTAATGAGCGGCTATCGCTCTGTATCGCTACCATCAGAATGGGGACTGCATCGGCATCGGCTTTTGATACTGTGGGCGGGTCGCAGTCGTTGGGCAGGTAGCGTTGGGCGCGCGATACCTTGTCGCGCACGTCGTTAGCTGCGGTTTCAAGGTCCACCGATAGTTCAAACTCCACGGTTATGCGGCACTGTCCCTGCTGGCTCACGCTCGATAGTGAACGTATGCCGGGTATTCCGTTTATGTTCTGTTCAAGAGGCTCGGTAATTTGGTTCTCAATAACATCGGCGTTGGCACCGGCGTAGCTGCAAGTAACCGATATTATGGGGTTATCTACCGATGGGTATTCGCGCACGCCGAGGGTGTAGTAACCTATTAGACCGAACAATAATATAATAATAGTAAGCACCGTAGCAAGCACAGGCCTGCGAATGCTCAGTTCCGAAATATTCATAAGTCTGTGGTTATGGTGTTAATCAATGTTGTCTATTTTCACGGGTGAACCTTTGCGCAACTGCAATGTGCCCGATGTGAGAATAGTGTCGCCTATCTGCAATCCGGCAGTTATCTGTACTTCGGCTTCTGTGCGTATGCCTATTGTAACCGAAACCGGGTCGGCTTTTCCGTTGCGATAGACAAATACTTTGTTTACGCCCATCTCGGGGACTATCGCCTCGGCGGGGATAGCTATTGCGTCGTGTATTTCCTTTTGTTTCAGGCGAATGTCGGCGTACCTGCCGGGCATGAGCTCTCCACCCTTGTTGGGGTGCATCGCACGCACTTTAAGTGTGTGCGTTTCGCTGTCGAGGCTCGATTCTGTTGCATATACCTTAGCGGTGAATGGCTCAAGTTTTCCATCGACCTTGAATTCAAGGTTTGTCCCTTTTTGAATATCTGTGGCATAACGCTCGGGTACCGAGAACTCTATTTTTATGGGTGTGAGGCTTGTGAGCTTTGCAACCACGGTGCTGGGTGATGTATATGCTCCCACACTCACCTGTCGCAATCCTATGGTACCGTCAAACGGGGCACGCAACTCGGTCATTCTTATCTCGGCTTTTACCTTTTCAATATCGGCATTCAGGGTGGCAAGTTCTGTCTTTACTTGCTCGTAAGCCTCCTTGCTCACTGCATCGCGCTGCAATAGTGCATTCTGGCGATATACGCGGTCCTCGGCAAGGGGTATCTGTGCTTCCAAACGGTCGAGTTGCGCTTGCAGGTGGCTGTCGTTTACCTTTGCCAGTAGCTCGCCTTTTTTTACATAGCTGCCCTCGGTGAAGAATATATCGGTTATTTTTCCCGATGTTTCGAAAGAGAGATTAACCTCTTCATCGGGTACCAGTTGCCCAATGATGGGTATCTCGTCGGTGAGTAAATGCGGCTTTATTATTTTTGCATTCACATTTAATACTTTGCGTGTCGATTGCTTGGGTGTTGCGTCGGCTGCGCTCAATTCTTCATTTTCGTGGGGTGTAAGTTGATAGAATCCCCATACTCCAAGTGCTGTTGCAAGCACTGCAATTAATCCCCATTTAAGATAGCTGTTCATATTGTTGTTTTTTTTCTTATATTTTGTCGCTCGATGAAAATCAAGTTCAAATTTACTTATTTGCGCTTTATCTGTGTTTAATGTTATGATAATTTAACAAAAATTATTTACCTATGGAATTCCGTCTTTCGTTTATTTGTCAATAATCATATTGAATAATTGCAAATATCTCTGTTTTTCACTATCTTTGCAAATCAATAGCTACGATTAATATTAACAGAAAACAGATTATAATTATGATTAATGCACAAGACATTAAAATCGGTACAGCTATCCGCATGGATGGCAAGTTGTATTTTTGCATCGACTTCCTGCATGTAAAACCCGGTAAGGGAAATACTTTCATGCGTACAAAGCTGAAAGATGTTGTTGATGGTTACGTTTTGGAGCGTCGTTTCAATATTGGTGAGAAACTCGAGGATGTTCGTGTTGAGCGTCGTCAGTATCAGTACCTTTATCAGGAGGGTAACGACTACATCTTCATGAACAACGAAACATATGAGCAGGTGCCCATTCACGCAGACCAGATTACCGGTGTTGCTTATATGAAGGAGGGTATGAACCTTGATGTTGTAACAGATGCTTCAACCGATACAATCCTCTTTGCCGAGATGCCTGTGAAGGTTGTTCTTGCCGTTACATACACAGAGCCCGGCTTGAAGGGTGATACTGCTACAAATACCACAAAGCCCGCAACACTGGAGACCGGTGCCGAGGTGCGTGTTCCTCTCTTTATTAACGAGGGCGAGCTTGTGGAAATTGATACTCGCGACGGTTCATATGTGGGTCGTGTGAAGGCTTAATAACTTAATAGAAAAGATTTGTTATACTCTATAATTGTTCCGGTTTATAACAGACCCGGCGAGGTTAAAGAATTACTCGACAGTCTGGCTGCTCAGACGGTAAAACCATTTGAGTTGCTTATTATAGAGGATGGCTCAAAAGAACGATGTGATCATTTGCTTGGTCACTATCGTTCTTTTTTTACTATCCACTATTACTACAAGGATAATTCGGGGCGTAGTGATACCCGCAATTATGGTATGGCGCGTGCAAACGGCGATTATCTGCTCTTTTTCGACTCGGATGTTATTTTGCCGCCATTCTATTTCGAGAGGCTCGAAAAGGCTCTCGCTTCTGCTCCGTTGGATTGTTTCGGCGGTCCTGATGCTGCCGACGCCTCTTTTTCCGATATGCAAAAGGCGGTGAGTCATGCGATGACCTCTTTCTGGACAACGGGTGGCATTCGTGGCGGCAAGGCTGTTATGGAAAAGTTCTGCCCGCGCACCTTTAATATGGGGCTTTCAAAAGAGGTGTATGCGTCTGTGGGCGACTTCAAGGATATGATGGGCGAGGATATCGACCTCAGTATAAGAATACGCAATGCCGGTTTCAAAATCGGACTCATACGCGAGGTGTTTGTCTATCATAAACGTCGCATAGACCTCAGCCGTTTCTTTAAGCAGGTGAATAACTTTGGGCAGGCGCGTATATGGTTGCAGATTTTGCATCCCGGCTCGCTCAAATTGGTTCACGCAATGCCTGCACTCATGCTTATTATGGGTGTTTTGCTGCTTGTTGCGGCAATCTTTTGTCCGTGGCTTCTGTTGTTGCCGTTGCTTTATGCTGCGCTCATTTTTTTCGATGCGCTTGTAAAGGGTAACAATATAAAGGTGGCAGCACTTTCAGTGGCTGCCGCAGCTGTGCAGATAACCGGCTACGGCACAGGTTTCTTAAAGGCTTTTTGGTATAAGATGGTGCTTAAACAACCATTGGAGACAAAAGATAAACTCACCAAGATATATAACAGAGGTTAATGGATAAGAAGGTTAAACAGAGCATAAAGGAGTGGCCCGAAGACGAGCGTCCGCGTGAAAAGGTGTTACGCAACGGTGTGGGCTCGCTCAGCAAGTCGGAACTGCTGGCTATCCTCATAGGTTCGGGCAATGCCGAGGACTCTGCTGTGGAACTTATGAAAAAGGTGCTTGCCTCTTGTGGCGACAGCATTGCCGAACTTGCGAAACTCTCTGTAGATGACCTTTGCCGTTTCAAGGGAATTGGTCCCGCAAAGGCTGTAACAATAGTTGCTGCATGTGAGTTGTGGAAACGCCGTCGCAGTGACGAGAAGATTGAACCTGCGCGCATAAGGTGTTCGCAGGATATATATGAATATTTTTACCCCATAATGTGCTCGTTGCAGATAGAGGAGTTTTATGTGCTGTTGCTCAATAATATGAACCGTGTGATTGACCATGTGCGCATAAGCAGCGGCGGGCTCACATCTTCGTCGGTGGATATTCGTCTGATTATTCGCGAGGCAATCTTGAAACGTGCCACAGGCATTGCGCTTTGCCATAATCACCCATCGGGCAACACACGTCCCAGCCATGCCGATGACGATGTAACAAAAGCTGTGGTTGCTGCCTGCCGGCTTATGACTATTCGTTTCCTCGATCATATTGTGTTTGCGGCAAATGATTATTTCAGTTATAATGACGAAAGTCGCGTGTAAATGTAAAGTGTTATGCAAAATATTGAGTTGGAAGAGAAAATTGTTGAGATGATAAAGACGGTGTACGACCCGGAGATTCCTGTGAATATCTATGACCTTGGGCTCATATACCGCATAGAGGTAAAAGAGGATAAGTCTGTGGATATCGATATGACACTTACTGCCCCCAACTGCCCCGCAGCCGATTTTATGCTCGAAGATGTTCGTCAGAAGGTGGAATCTATCGAAGGAATAGGCGCGCTGAACCTTCAGCTTGTTTTTGAACCCGAGTGGTCGCAGGACCTTATGTCTGAGGAGGCGAAACTCGAGCTAGGTCTCTTGTAAAGGATTATCTTATTCCTGCAATATGCGAGGAATCTGAAAGCAGATGCTAAAATCGTACCTTTTAACATAAATAGTTTATTCATATGAAAAAGATATATTTCCTCTCCGATGCCCATCTCGGCTCATGGGCAATAGAGCATAGCCGCACACACGAGCGTCGCCTGGTGTCGTTTCTCGACAAGATAAAGCACGATGCTGCGGCTGTTTATATGCTGGGTGATATGTTCGACTTTTGGTACGAATATAAATATGCAGTGCCCAAGGGATATACCCGTTTCCTGGGTAAGGTTGCCGAGCTCACCGATAGTGGGGTGGAGGTGCATATGTTTACCGGGAACCACGATTTGTGGTGTCTCGACTATTTTGAAAAGGAGTGTGGTGTAACTTTGCATCGCACTGCCTGCTCGGTGGAACTGTATGGCAAGGAGTTTTTCCTTGCTCATGGAGATGAGTTCTCAAAAGATGGTTGGTTCCTGCTGTTACGAAAAATTTTCCACAGCCGCTTTCTGCAACGCTGTTTTTCCATGATACACCCCCGTTGGAGTTTGTGGATGGGACACGCTTGGGCGCGACACAGCATGATAAAACATAAGGTTAAAGGCGATACCCCTTTTCTTGGAGCCGAGAATGAGTTTTGTGTGCAGTTTGCAAATGAATATTTGAAAAAGCATCCTTCAATAGATTGTTTCATATTTGGGCATCGCCACATTGACGAGGACTTTTCGCTGGGTGATACCTCACGCTGTATATTCCTTGGCGATTGGATAAGCAACTTTGCATATGTGGTGTTTGATGGCAAGGAGATTGAGCGCAAGCATTATGTGGAGGGTGAGAGGAAAGATTTATAAATAAGCAAACAAGGCAGCGCATCGTGCGCTGCCTTGTTTGCTTATTATAGGTGAGATATTTTATTTCAAACCTTTTACTATCTCATATGTGTCGCTTGCAATCATAAGTTCCTCATCGGTGGGGATAAGCAATACCTTTACCTTTGAGTTGGGAGTTGAGAGCACAGCCTCCTCGCCACGGGTTCTTGCATTTACCTCTTTGTCAAGTTCTACGCCCATAAATTCGAGACCGCTGAGAACTGTTTCGCGGCAGTCTGCCTGATTCTCTCCTACACCGCCTGCGAAGATGATAATATCTACACCTCCCATAGCTGCAGCGTATTCACCAATATATTTCTTAATGCGGTAGAAATACATTGTGTTTGCGAGCTCTGCGCGTTTGTTGCCGGCCTCGGCTGCAGCTTTTACCTCGCGCATGTCGCTTGATACACCGGAGATTCCTGCAACACCCGATTTCTTGTTCAATAGGTCTGAAAGACCATGGGTGTCCAATCCCATCTTGTCCATGATAAAGGGAATTGCGCCCGGGTCGATGTCGCCGCTGCGTGTACCCATCATGAGACCTGCAAGGGGTGTGAGACCCATTGAAGTGTCTATGCTCTTGCCGTCTTTTACAGCAGCGCATGAGCCACCGTTGCCAATGTGGCAGGTGATGATTTTGCTACCCTCGGCGGGAATACCGAGCATCTCCAACGCACGTTTTGTGATGTAACGGTGAGATGTTCCGTGGAAGCCGTAGCGACGGATACCATATTTCTCATAGAGCTCATATGGTATTGCATACATATATGCGTAGTCGGGCATTGTCTGGTGGAAAGCTGTGTCGAATACACCTACCTGAGGCATCTCGGGAGCAACCTCCTTTACCGCGTTCACGCCCTTGAGGTTTGCGGGGTTGTGCAAGGGAGCAAGGTCGTTGCAAGCCTCGAATGTCTCCAATACCTCGGGGGTGAGCAGTGTAGATGCGCTGAACTTCTCGCCACCGTGTACCATGCGATGACCTACAGCGTCAATCTCCTCAATAGATTTTACAACACCATATTTTTCGCTTGTCAAAAGGTCTATGATAAGGCGCACGCCTGTTGTGTGCTCGGGTATAGAGGTTGTGATGGTCTCTTTTTCGCCATTGGGCAATGTGAATTTGATGAATGAACCCTCGAGACCAATTTTCTCGATACCGCCTTTTGCAATTACATTCTTTGTCTCAATATCAAACAACTGGTATTTGATTGATGAACTTCCGCAGTTTAATACTAATATTTTCATATTGTGTCTGTTTTTAATTTTTTGCAGCAATAGCTTGGTTGGCTGTGATAGCAATCATCATATAAACATCTTCAATGGAACAACCGCGTGAAAGGTCGTTCACGGGGCGGGCAATACCCTGCAATACGGGACCAATAGCCTCGGCGCCGCCCAGGCGTTGTACCAGTTTGTAACCGATGTTTCCTGCGCCAAGGTCGGGGAAGATGAGCACGTTTGCCTTTCCTGCAACGGTTGAACCGGGGGCTTTGCTCTGTCCTACAAAGGGAACAAGGGCAGCGTCGGCTTGCAACTCACCGTCTATTGAGAGTGCGGGGTCGAGCTCGTGTGCGAGTTTTGTTGCTTCAACAACTTTATCTACCATCTCGTGCTTTGCAGAACCCTTGGTAGAGAAACTGAGCATTGCAACGCGGGGCTCCTCAAAGCCTGCAATAGCTTTTGCTGTCTGCGCGGTGCACACTGCAATCTGTGAAAGCTGGTTGGCATCGGGGGTGGGGGTAACGGCTACGTCTCCTACAAAGAGAACGCCATCTTCGCCATACTCCTTTGCATTCGTAATCATCATCATTGCGCCCGAAACGCAACTGATGCCCGGTGATGTCTTGATAATCTGCAATGCGGGGCGCAATACGTTACCTGTTGTGTTGAGTGCACCGGCTACCTGTCCGTCGGCATCACCGTTCTTTATGATGAGACAACCTAAATAGAGGGGATTGCAAACAAGTTTTTGGGCATCTTCCATCGTCATTCCTTTTGCCTTGCGCAACTCATAGAGAAGGGTTGCATATTTCTCTGCATCGGGGTTGTTCTCGGGGTCGATGATGGTGGCTTTCTCAATATTGCCGAGCTCCCATTTGCCGGCGAGAGACATAATCTCCTCTTTGTTGCCAATGAGAATTATCTGTGCTATACCATCGGCAATAGCCTTGTCGGCAGCTTTTAGTGTACGCTCCTCGGTGCCTTCGGGGAGAACGATGCGCTGTTTGTTATTGCATGCGCGCTCGATTAGATTTTTAATAACATCCATTGTGTAATATTTTTTATGGTTTCATTAGTTTCAAAAGTCGGTTGTCTGTGGAATGTTATCTCGCAGGCAAGAGCTGTTGCGGTTGTGGTGGAGATAGCCACCGTTTTGCATTATCTATGCAAAGTTAAGCCATTTTAATTCTTTTAGCAAAATATATTGTATAATTTTGTAACTATAATTTACGCTACAGCTTTTATGAAAAGAGAAAACAACGAACAGCTGCTTTTTGATGCGTTGCCTTCCACCGATATTGAGGCGCAGGTGCGCCTGTTGTGGCACACTGTTTTCGGGGACAGTTATGAGTATATCGATGCTTTTTTTGCCTCCTATCCGTGTGATAAAGTGGTTCACACTCTGTCGTTTGAGCGGAATGTCGTATCGGCGTTGTATGCTCTCCCATTTACATTTTTCGCCAATGGCAAAGAGGTGCCCGCTGCATATATTTATGCTGTGGCAACAGTTCCTGAGTGTCGTGGGCGTGGCTATATGCGGCTTTTGATGAAGAATGTGGAGGAATTGTTGCGCAAGCGGGGTGTTGCCTTTCTCTTTCTTATACCGGCAACAGATTCTTTGCGTGGTCTTTATGCCCGCCTGGGCTATGAGGATTGTTCTATGCGGGCGGTAGAGGAGTTTCGCGTGCACGCGTGCACGGGTTTGCGAGGGGCTCTGCACCAGGTAGAATCGGCGGGGTGGCTCTTCCCATATTGGAATAAATGGCAGAGGGCGTGCCCGTCTGTAATTCTCCATTCCTGCGAGTTGCTTGCTGTGAATATAGCCTCTTGCAGAATGCAGGACGGCGGTTGTTTCGCAATAGTTCGCGACGATGAACCTGTTGCTGCTGCTTTTGTTATAAAAAAGAACGATGCTCTGTTGTTACTCGATGTTGCGGGTTGTGATAACTTGGCTTGTGAACATATTAAATATTTGTTGTGCTGTCATTATGGTGCAGAAACGCTATCATCTTTGGTTACCGGCAGTGGCGAGTCTCTTTGCATGGGGCGGAATTTGAGCGACTATGTATTGTCTCTCCCATTAGATATATCGCTGATGCTTGATAAATAATTATTCCTCTTTTCTGCTTTTTGTAAAAAATATTGCTATTTTCGCGCAACAAATTTAAGTTTAACAATGAAAGGATATATTGGAAATATATTTGTAGCTCTGTTTGCAGTGCTGTTTGCGGGTTGTGGCACAACTCCTCCCGAGGAGGTTGCTGTGAATCTCTATAATTCACTTACGTCGGGTAATATGAGCTATGCTAAAAAGAATCTTCACTTTGCCGACTCTCTGGAATATGATGTTGTGTGCGATTTTCTCGATTTAATGGCAAACTCTGACAAGTTCAAGAGCAATACAGCCGGTTATGTTGCCGATTACAAAGCAACACGGGTAACATACGAGGGCGATGTTGCATGGGTGGAGTTACAGGGTGTGAGTGCTGCGGGAAACTCTCTATTGACGGTTGCTCGCATGTTGCTTGTCGATGGCAAGTGGAAGGTTGATGGCAATTATGTGATGCTGCACTCGATTGATAAATAAAAAGAGTGGTCTGTGATACACTAAGAATGAGGGCAACCTGCAAAGGTTGCCCTCATTCTTAGTGTATGTGTGATATTATGCCAGCAGTTCTTTGAGCTCCACGGCTGTCATCTGTTTCTGCTCGCCAGTGCTCATGTTCTTCACGGCTATTGTTCCGTTTTCTATCTCCTGCTCGCCGATGATGGCAACGTAGGGGATATTGTGATTGTTGGCATATCCCATCTGTTTTTTCATTTTGTCGCTGCTGGGGAAAAGCTCGGCTGAGATGCCCGCTGCACGCAGGAACCCGATGATGCCGAGTGAATGCATCGCCTCTTTCTCTCCAAAGTTTACAAACATCACCTGTGTGGTGTGTATCGACTCCTCGGGGTAGAGGTTGAGTTGGTTCATTACATCATATATGCGGTCGGCACCAAAAGATATTCCCACGCCCGAAACACCATCGAGCCCGAACACTCCTGTGAGGTTGTCGTAACGACCACCGCCCGTGATGCTGCCTATTGCAACATCAAGTGCTTTTACCTCCAAGATGGCACCGGTGTAATAGTTAAGACCGCGTGCAAGTGTGAGGTCGAGGTCGAGCGCGCTGTTAATGTGCAGGGTTTCAAATGCGTTCAAGATGTAGTTTACCTCTTTAACGCCCTTTTCGCCGGTGGCGTTGCCTTGCAGTGTCTGTGCAATAATCTGCAACTTATCCTTGTTGCCTCCCTGTGCTTGCAGGATAGGCAGTAGTTTCTCCACAGCAGCATTGCCGATACCTTTATCTTTGAGTTCGGCAACAACGCCGTCAAGCCCAATCTTGTCTATCTTGTCTATTGCGACGGTGATATCCACAATCTTGTCGGGCTCGCCGATGACTTCTGCTATGCCTGCAAGAATCTTGCGGTTGTTCAGCTTTATGGCTACTCGTATTTTCAGCTTTGTGAACACATAGTCTATCAGCTGTATGAGTTCAATCTCGTTGATAAGTGAGTTGTTGCCAATAATGTCGGCGTCGCACTGGTAGAACTCGCGGTAACGTCCTTTCTGCGGGCGGTCGGCGCGCCACACGGGCTGTATCTGATAACGCTTGAAGGGGAAAACAAGTTCCTCGCGGTGCATTACCACATAGCGTGCAAATGGCACGGTGAGGTCGTAACGGAGTCCCTTCTCGCAGAATTTTGAGGCAAGCTTGGCTGCATTGCGGCTGAGCAACTCCTCGTCGGTGAGCCCGCCGAAATAGTCGCCCGAGTTCTGTATCTTGAATAGAAGCTTATCGCCTTCATCGCCATATTTGCCCATCAGTGTCGATAGATTCTCCATTGCAGGTGTCTCTATCTGCTGGAACCCGAATATGTGAAAGGCTTTGCGTATTGTGTCGAAAATATAGTTCCTTTTTGACATCTCCACGGGTGAAAAGTCGCGGGTGCCCTTTGGTATTGATGGTTTTGCTGCCATTAGTCTCGTCTGTTAAGATAAATCATTACATAATAAAGCAGTGTGGCAAGCGAGGAGAGAGCTGCTACAACGTATGTATATGCTGCCGAACGCAACGCTCCCTCGGCATACTTATGGTTGCTGCTGTTTGTTATTCCTGCCGATGAGAGCCATTTGAGTGCTCTGTGGCTGGCATCAATCTCCACGGGGAGAGTGATGAAACTGAACAGCGTGGTTGTGGCAAACAACACAATGCCGCCAAGCAGGATTCCGGGGAATATCTGCACTGTGAGTATTCCAATGAGCAGTACCCACGACATTATACTCGATGAAAACTGCACTACGGGTACTAATTTAGAGCGCAGGGTTAGTGGTGCATATGCCTTTGCATGCTGCACTGCGTGCCCGCACTCATGGGCTGCCACTGCTGCTGCGGCGATGTTTGCCGAGTTATAAACCCCTTGGCTCAGATTGACGGTCTTGTTGGTGGGGTTGTAGTGATCGGTAAGCATTCCGGGGGTGCTTGTTACGGTAACGTCATATATTCCGTTGTCGCGTAACATCTTTTCTGCAACCTCACGCCCTGTGAGTCCGATGGGCTTCTTTGAATATTTTTCGAATTTGCTCTTGAGGTTGGCCTGTACAATGTAACTTGCAATAGCAATGCCAAGGAATAGGAATATGTAGGTCATGTTATAGCCCGTTCCTGTCCCTTGTTCGGTTGCGTATGCAAGAATAGTCAATAATGTATTCATTGAATCTTATTTAAATTGAACGTGTGATTGTCTGGTCTCTGTCGGGGCCGATAGAAACATATTTCACGGGAACACCAAGCTCTTTTTCAAGGAACTCTATGTAGTCCTTGAACGCCTGTGGCAGTTCCTCTTCGCTCTTGAGTTGTGTCAAGTCTGTCTGCCAGCCTTTAAGCTCGGTATATACAGGCTCCACACCCTCAATGTCATAAGGCATGTGTGCGAGTGTCTCGCCATTCTTCTTGTATGCCACGCAGGCTTTTATTGTGGGGAATGTGTCAAGCACATCGCTCTTCATGAGAATGAGATGTGTAACACCGTTTATCATGATGGTGTACTTCAATGCAACAAGGTCTATCCAGCCACAGCGGCGTTCGCGACCTGTTACCGCGCCATATTCGTGTCCGCGGTCGCGCATCTCTGCTCCCACCTCGTCAAACAGCTCGGTGGGGAAGGGACCTGAGCCCACTCGTGTGCAGTATGCCTTGGTTATGCCATATACGTTGGCAATTCTGTTGGGGGCTACACCCAGGCCTGTGCAGGCTCCGGCACATACAGTGTTCGATGATGTTACAAAGGGGTAGCTGCCGAAATCTACATCGAGGAGGCTGCCTTGTGCACCCTCGCACAGAACGCTCTTGCCCTCGTTCATGAGGTCGTTTATCATCTGCTCGCTGTCAATGAGACGGAAATTTTTGAGATACTCGATTCCCTCGAGCCATTTTGTCTCCATCTCGCTGATGTCGTAGCTGTAATTCATGTTCTTGAGAATCTCCTCGTGGCGAGCCTTTGCTGCTGCATATTTCTCGTTGAAGTTCTCCAGTATATCGCCCACGCGCAAGCCGTTGCGGCTTATCTTGTCGGTATATGTGGGTCCTATACCCTTGCCGGTTGTGCCCACTTTAGCATCGCCTTTTGCTGCCTCATAGGCGGCGTCGAGCACGCGGTGGGTGGGGAGTATAAGATGCGCCTTCTTTGAGATGAAAAGGTTCTTTGTGAGGTCATAACCTGCCTTCACAAGGTCCTCAGCCTCGCCTTTGAATAGTGCGGGGTCGAGCACCACGCCGTTTCCTATGATATTTGTTTGCCCTCCCTGGAATATTCCCGATGGAATGGAGCGCAAAACGAATTTCTTGCCATTGAATTCCAGGGTGTGCCCGGCATTGGGACCGCCTTGGAAACGTGCTACTACATTGTATTTAGGGGTTAGTACATCTACGATTTTACCTTTTCCTTCGTCTCCCCATTGTAGTCCTAAAAGTACGTCGATATTCTGCTTCATTGTTCTAACTGTTTTTTACTCTCTGCATGCGACGTTTGGCTGCGCGGTGGCATTTGCTGCATAGCCCGTATATATACAGGGAGTAATGTGTTGAATGAAATTTTTTTATATTGGCTAATTTCTCTGTTAAATCTATATTGTTAATTTCCACTACTTTCTTGCAATTTGTACACACCATGTGGGCTTTGCCGCTTTTGAAACATCTTTCATATTTAGACTCTGCACCAAACTGATGATGTGTTACAAGGTTTGCGCTGATAAGTAACGAAATTGTATTGTATATGGTTGCACGGCTCAC
>CAYRFX010000008.1:0-47551 GCA_964423665.1 uncultured Bacteroidaceae bacterium
TCTTTAAGATTCTGTGTAGTTCGTTGTACTTCATTTTGTTTTGCTTGATTAACGACACAAAGGTAATGATATTATTTTTAATATCAAATAAAAATGATATTATTTTTCGTATCATAGTGATTTTTTTTGAAATTCCTCGGGGGCTTCACAGCAGCCGAGGGTGGGATTAAAACATTTATTATGATGATTACTATTTTAGGATCCCAATTCATCTGGTTCTGATGAGTTGGTTACTTCAAGATTTATGTTATAATGTGCCGATAACATATCATAGTCGAAACACATAGCCATATCTACGCTCTGTTTGTAAGTGGTAACCTCGCGCCCTTTATCGTCTTTGGTGATGGTAACATCTTGATAACCTTTACTTATGTTCTTAAATCGAACTGAGTTCTTCGTTCCTATGAATTCCGGGCTCTTTTCGAGGTAGAATCTTAAAGAGCCTTCGGGCAAAGAGGTTTCTCCAATGGCGCGCGATTCCTTTTTGTATAACTGGAATATGCGACTGCGACGAATGAGCAGTATGCGTTTTGTTTCGTTATATTCTATGGTCGTTGCCGGCTTGTTTATCGATAGTCTATCAGTGTAGGCAATGCGATAATCGCTCTCGTCGTATATATCGCCATTCTGACGGAGGTATGCGACCAAATCCCAAAACTTCCCAAGCTCGTTATTGCTCTTAACCTCGCTATTCTGTCGCACAATGCCATCGATAGTGATTTTCAGCATCTCGTTATAGGTGAATGGCAGTTCAAGAACACCCGACAGGGTGCGGAACGCTGCGAGAGGTACCACCCAATTACGCAGTATGCGGTCCTCAATACGGCTCGCTTCAAGTTTGTCGGTGATATCGGAAAATGCGCTCTTGTAATTGCCGGCAAATTCGTGCTCGAACTTTTTGCGGTGTGACAGTATCTGCAAGGCGAGGTGCGACACGCCTTTCTTCCTCTCTTCCAAGAGCTCATTGAATCTGCGTTTGGCTTCTATGGAGAACTCGCTGGTGTTGAACGTGAGGAACACCATACGAGAGAACAGTGCGATATCGGCTGTGGCCATTTCTTGCCCGGACACGATAACGCCGCTATCCACTGCGGTAGTTTCGCGTTTCTTGTCGCGGTCCATATTCATACGGCTACGGCCGACTCCGTCCCATATCGATTTAAGAAACTCGCGTTTCTCCATTTCAAGGTCGTTTCGGTACTCGTCCAAGTGAACAAGAGCATTAGCGCACTGTGCGACTGTTTCGCCCAGTGCAGCCTTTGTCGAGCTTTGTATGTTAGGCGGTTGGTTCTCGATGACAAAGAACGCCATCAATGAGGTCCCGAGCTCTGTTTTACCCGAACCCTTCGGGCCAAAGAGGTTGAGCAATGGGAACTTTGTATAAGAGGTAATGATATCGCGGAAGAGTGCTGCCAAAAGGTAGCATATACCCACCTTTGCATTATCGCCGAACACGGCCACAAGTTTCTTTGAGAAATCGAGTAGCGATATCGCAGAGTATGACAGGTGTATAAATCTACGCTCGAATTGAAATAGCTTCTGCTCCTCCCTATAAATACTCGAAAAAGCAGGGAGGTAAAAGTTTCGCTCGCCGTCGAGGTGAACAATGCCGTAATCATCGACGGCATACCACTGTTTGTCGGCATATATGCCATTGCCAAACGCAAAGAAACCTTGCTTTTGCCAGCCGAGCTGCACAATTTCGAGTGCAGTTTGTGTTTGTTCGTAAAGGAACACTTTGAGTTTGGTCAGTTGCTCGTCTTTTGCCTTCCAAATATAGTTGCCATAACTCTCAACACGCTGTTTGAATTTCGCCAATGAAACAAGGTCCTCCTGTTTCAGCTCGATGATATCTTCCTCTTTCCTGTTGTTTCTTATTTTATAGAGGCGTTTCGACATAATGGCATCTTTTATGTGGAATAGCGGCTCCATTGTGAAGTTGCTCCATTGATATTCGCCACTGTTTGACACGGAAAAATAGCAGTTGTCCTCTTCGTAAAAGCCATATTTCGTGAGCAAATCTTTGTCAAGCGTTTTCCCGGTCTTCTTCGATTCCTCACGCATCGCCTTTTTGGCAGCGTTAATGGCGGTTGTCCACACATCTTGTGGCGTGTAGTTTTTGAGCTGTTTAAGATACATCTTTTCGAGCACATCATCGTTGATGCTCGCGATGAACTTGGCGACCTCGTTAATTACAGCACTGCGTTCCTCGGTGGTTGCTCGGGGATTCCATCGGCGGCTGGCATACCACATTATAAAATCTTGTTTCCCGCTTTTTAAGTCAGCCCATACACCTTTATTTGTGATGTAACTATCGGGATCGTTCTTCTTGTAACAATCAGCGTGTGCCGATATGTCGATGATTGACACCTTAAATCCCAATGACAGTGCAACCTCTCCGTGTTTAAGAACGCTCTTAATTCCGGTACCATATCGTTCTCCCTCCTTGGGCATATCGATATCGGGTATAAAACACAATGTAGATGCGTATTTCTTCAATATTTTAAGTTGTGCCCTTGTCCACGCAGAACCAAGTGGGGCAACGGCATTTTCGATACCTATACTATGTAGTCGCAAGGCATCAGGTGCACCCTCCACCATATAGAATAGTTCCTCTTTTGCACCTTGCCGCAAAGCAATATCGATACCAAAAATAGAACTCTCTTTATCATACACCAATGAAGCTGCGGAGTTGAGATACTTAGGTGCACTGCTTTCTCCGGAAAGGTCACGGGCGGTAAAACCTATCACACGCGAAAATTTATCGCGAATGGGTATCATTACTCTGTTTCGGTAGAAATCATATATCTTTCCCTGTGCGTTACGTTTAAGCAATCCCATTTCGAGCATCAGGTCAATAGAGTAGCCTTTTTTCTCTGCGTACTCATAAAGAGAATTCCATCGCTCGGTAGCGTAGCCAATGCCGTAGTATTGGGTAAATTTCTTGCCCCATCTGTTTTCTACATATCCTTTTGCTGCTTTTCCATCGGGTGTCGGTAATGAAAGGTTTGAAACATAGAACTCTGCTGCCATTTGGTTGATTGCCATCATTGAGTCGCGTTTCGCCTGCTCTTGCAGTTCTTGTGGTGACAAAACCCTCTTTTCGATGTTCAACTCAAAGTTGTATCGGTTGGCAAGTTCCTTCACCGCTTCCGGGAAAGAGAGCCCTTTGTACCGCATCAGGAACTTGATGGCGTTGCCACCTTCTTGGCAGGCCCCATAGCAGAACCACGTTTGCTTGCGCGTGTCCACAATGAACGAGGGTGTCTTCTCTTGATGGAACGGACAACAGCACTCATAGTGCGCGCCTTTCTTTTTCAATTGCACACCACAGCCTTCAATAACCTCTACGATGTTTGTCTGCGCGAGTATGCTTTCAATATCTTTTTCATCAATCATAATAAATAGTATTTAGGGCACAAATATCAGACGCTTGCACCAATTATTAAAAGACTACTGAAAGAAGGCTTCTTCAATACAGCTGTATATCTTTTCGACAATCAGTTCCTTCTGCTCGTAAGAGTGGAATATCACCTCATCGTCTTTGTAACCAAGTTTCGAGTATGCACCTGTAACGTGAAATTCTTTGCACATCGCTTCTAGGAATTTCAAATTCTTTATCGGATCAAACGACGTGCGCAAACTGTACCCGTTTAGTGTCTGTGATAATTTGCAGGAAATTGTCCCTTTTTCAATTTTTATATCCATAATTCTTAATCGTTCTCATATATTAGCAATTTTTCGTTTTATATTATATAAAGCCTGCTTGTCGTGTATGTTAAGCAATGCAAGCCCATGGGCTATAAATTGCACTCCAAGAAAACTTGCAAGAGGGTTTCGTATCCGGCTGGAAAGTCCTGTTAGCATACCTGTAAACTGTTCATTAGTACAATCTACCTTAATATTGCAGTTATTATCGATGTCTGTGAATATGAAAAACCTAACACCTTCTGCCCTAAGTTCAGAAGCAAAATCCTCAATCTTCTTTGTCAATTCGTCATGTGTCATAGTTCTTTTGAAAATTTAGAAATTATTTGATGTGTATGTGTTAATCTCAATCTTATTTTAATATTTGCGATGTGCCTCTTGACAGTATAAGGAGAAATGTGCAGTTCTTCCCCAATTTCCTCGATGGTGTAGCCCTCTGCTATAAGTCCTGCAACCTGTTGCTCACGCGACGACAGTTTGGTATCCATCGTCGGCCTACAAATAATGCGTTCGTATGGGCACTCGCCGCGCAGAGGGCAGTGCACATCTTCCATTCGAAACTCCCCACGAGCATTGATATCCATTGCTAGCGCATCGTACTCCCCAAAGTTGCAACGAATGAAACGATGAACCATTCTAAAATGGTAATAGTTCTTATTCTTCTCGGAACGGGAATACAATTCCGAAAGGGCAGAAAAAGCAGCAGGGTAAAGTTCTTGAATGGCAGTCAGCATCTCTGCAATGATATCGGTATGTTCCTCCGATAAAATGAACATCGCCTCGTTCGCCCTTTTGCAGCATACCTGCCCATCAGGGGTATTGTAAAATTCAAAGCTTCTGAGATTCATCGATATATTTTTTTATAGCCTGTTCCTCCAATGGCTTGAATCCCTTCTTTAATTTCTTTTGCACTGTTGAATGTCCCAAACCGCAAATTTCGCAAATCGCGAGAACAAATTTCCCTTTTTCTCTGTGAGGTAAATTTTTGTAATAGTCCGAAATAACCATTTTTTGAAATTTATTAAAGATTTTATTGTTATTTATTTGCCTATTTTCTTATTTTTGACGTTCAAAAGTAGTGTAATTTTTACAAAAACAATAATATATTACAGATTTTAATCGTTAAAAAAACTTAATATTACAGACAAGTATGTATAATGGGCAGATTATCAATGCTTTGCTAAAACAGCAAGGAAAGAAGAAAAAAGACCTCCTTGAAGCTCTTGGAGTCAATTATGGTGGTTCTATAAGACCTTTTGTAGAAGGTAACCCCACAGTGGGAAAACTTGAAGCGATTGCAGATTTCTTCGGTGTTTCGATAGACACATTTTTCATTCGTGAGAAGAAGCCAAGCATCAGCGTGGTTGGTAATAGTAATAATGTAGCTTGCGTGACAATCAAAGGGTTGGAAGAACGCAATGAGCATCTTGCTCTATTACTCGAAGAAAAGGACAAACGTATCGCTCTGTTAGAGTCAATGAACGAATTGTTACAAAAGGAAATAGCAGCGAATAAATAGGGTATATTGCTCGGACAAGATACGGACAATTATATATAATTATGTGCAGATGTTACATTTGTAAGTCATTGAAATGGTACTTGTTGGCGGAATCGGGATATCGGAAAAAACAAAAAATAATCCCACTCTTTCCGCATAATAAATCCAAAGAACGCATCAAGCTCGCTTGAATGCGTTCTTTGGATTTATTATGCAAGGACGCCCGCGGCAGCGCCGGGAAGCGCGTAGCGAACCCAGAACTACTAAAAAGCCCCTGCACGGCTCGATGCAGGGGCGGGTGTAATCAAAAACACTATCAAGCATGGACAGTGTGCGAGCCTATATAATTAGAATGTTGTTATAGTACATTTCGAATGCATAATATTTTTCAATCCAAACCTTTGCAATTTTTATATCGCTATTTTATACAGCAATCAATTGAGAGCCTATTGCGTGCAGTGCCTCTTTTATTTGCATAACGCGTTCATCGCTGGGTTTCTTTATTCCATAGATATATTTAGCCAACAAGCTTTTGTTTATGCCCACATATCTTGCAACCTCGGATACATTTAGTTGCGGAAAGCGTTTGAATATCTTGGCAATCTCGTTGGAATATTCCGGCTCGTTGGTATTATAGAAACTTGATATATGAATATCCTCGTCTAATTTCTTCCAGCGAAGTGCAGTACCTCGCATTTCAATAGTATAAGCCTCGCGTTCAGTCTTGGTAGCCTCCTTCAAAATTGGGAAAGCCTCCAATGGTCTGCTATAAACTTTATCCTCGCTTGAGAGCATATATATACGCTCCTCTTCAAACCATACATTCTTAATTGTTTCCATACTATTGTTTTTAAGAGTGATACTTGTTCCAAACCTCTATTATATCTTCTTTGTACATTTCTGCAAGTTGAATCGCTCTTTTCAAGTCTTTTGCCTTCAGTCCGTGGTTATATACAACCTCGATTGACGGTTCTAATGAAATTTTTGCATCATCATCGCCTTTTACTACATGCACATGTATCGGTGCATGCTCATCTGAATAGAAAAAGAATCTAAGTCCGAAAAGTTCAAAAATTGTTGGCATATTATTTGTAGTTTGCTACGCTACAAATATAGGGATAAAAAATTATCCCCGCAAGCGGGCGGCAAGTTATTTTTCTTTTTTTGTTGAATTTATACACTCCCCTTGCACGCTCCAAGTTTTCAGGAGTTAAGCCGGTTTTCATCAAAAGCTATAATTCTTGTAGTTGTTTGCGTAGTACCTCGGTGTTAATCAAACTATTTTAAATTAGTGAATTCCTCTCCAAGTTTATGCGTTCCTTCTTCAATAAATCTTCTGTAATATATTGCAAGACCGCCCGCGGCAGCGCCGGGCTATACCTTTATTTTTACCCGGCACTTGCCAATAGAATAAAAAGTTTTTCTAATTTTGCAAAGAATACAATATATGCAACAAAATTCAATGAAAGTAACAATAATACAGCAAAACATAGTGTGGAAAGACGTTCCGGCGAACCTTAAACAAATGGAACAACTGATATCCAAAGCCGACGCGGCAGACATCTATCTCTTCCCCGAAATGTGTTCCACAGGCTTCTGCATGCAACCACATGAAGTAGCCGAGGAGGTGAATGGTCCCACAGTGCAGGCGTTCAAAAAATGGGCAAAGCAATACAATGCAGCAATAGCCGGTTCAGTGATGACACGCGAGAGCGACACTATCTATCGCAACAGAATGTATTTTGTGACCCCCGACGGCGAGGTGCGCCACTATGATAAATGCCACCTCTTTGAATACAGCGGCGAAGACAGAATTTATACACCCGGTGAAAAGAAGGTGGTGTGGGAGTGGCGAGGAGTGCGCATACGTCCTGTAATATGCTACGATATACGTTTCCCCATCTTTTTGCGTAACACCGGTGACTACGACCTCCTGCTCGTCTGTGCCAACTTCCCCGATAGCCGTCTGCTCGCATGGGACACACTCATACGCGCCCGCGCAATAGAAAACCAGTGCTATGTGGCAGCCTCAAACAGAGTGGGGAGCGATGAGTATGGCACATACGCAGGGCACAGCGTTATTCTTAATCCTTATGGGCAGGATATTGCCCGTTGCCGTGCCCGTTGCAGCACCACAGCCACGGCAGAGTTGCAGTGGGATATGATAGAAAAACTGCGTGCGGCATATCCTCTTATTGCAAAAGATATTGCTTTGTAATGTAAAAAAGATAAATAAATTCGGTAGCTCTTGCACAGATATAAATTAAAATACTATATTTGCAGAAACACCTTATTATAAGAAGGAAGAATTATTAACTAACTAAAATTATACTCCAATGAACACAATTGTTTCTCAATTCAACATTCAAGGTAATGTAGTTGAGGTTGCTCCTCTGGGCAACGGACTTATTAACACAACCTATCGTGTAAAAACCGAAGGCAACGCACCCGATTATGTGTTGCAACATGTGAATAACGCCATTTTCCCCAATGTGGATATGCTCATGGACAACATTGTTGCCGTTACCAACCACATCAAAGGAAAATTGGAGGCAGCCGGCACCACCGACATCAGCCGCAAGGTTCTGAAGTTTGTTCCTGCCAAAGATGGTAAATACTACTATTTCGATGGAGAGAAATACTGGCGTATTATGGAGTTTATTCCCGAAACAGAGTCTATGACTGCTGTGACACCCGAGACTTCTTACATCGTAGGCGAGACTTTCGGTAACTTCCAGGCTATGCTTGCCGATATTCCCGTTCAGCTTGGCGAGACAATCAAGGACTTCCACAACATGGAATTCCGTTTGCAGCAGTTGCGCGAGGCTGTAGCCGAGAACAAGGCAGGTCGTCTTGCCGAAGTTCAGTGGCTGGTAGATGAGCTTGAGAAACGCGCCGAGGAGATGTGCAAAGGCGAGCGTCTCCACCGCGAGGGTAAATTGCCCAAACGCATCTGTCACTGCGATACAAAGGTAGATAACATTCTTTTCGACAAAGAAGGCAATGTGCTTTGTGTGATCGACCTCGATACCGTGATGCCCAACTTCATCTTCTCCGATTTTGGCGACTATTTGCGCTCAGCAGCAAACACCGGAAAAGAAGATGACAAAGACCTTGATAACGTAAACTTCAATATGGAGATTTTCAAGTCATTTGCAAAGGGTTATCTTAAATCGGCAGCATCGTTCATCACACCTTTGGAGGTTGAGAACCTGCCTTATGCAGCAGCTCTCTTCCCCTATATGCAGACAGTGCGTTTCTTGGCAGACTACATCAATGGCGATACATACTACAAGATTCAGTATCCCGAGCATAACCTCGTTCGCTCAAAGGCACAGTTCAAGTTGTTGCAGAGTGTAGAGGTGGCTCAGCCCCAGATGCAGGCCTTCATAGCAGAGATTATGAAATAATATAGCACGGCTATTCTATAAAAACAAATCCTTGCTCATACGGAGCAAGGATTTGTTTTTATATCTCATTTACAATGTCGGCATACACCGGTATATCCTTCAGGAAAGTGTAACTGCTTTTCTCGTAGTCCATTCTGCAACAAAAATGTTGCAATCCGTTGCTCACAATAAGATAGTCCACCTTAAGTACAAGATTGTATCGAGCAATCTGAGCAAAAACCTTAGCGTCTATTTTCACTGTAGGAGCTTTGTACTCTATAATTACACGCGGTTTCAGCTGCTTGTCATATACAACAGAGTCGCAACGGCGGCTCATGCCATTGAGCGTTATTCCCACCTCGTTAGCTGTGAGGGCGGCAGGGTAGCCCTTCTGTGTCAGCAACATATTTATAAAATGCTGCCGCACCCACTCCTCGGGAGTCAGTGCCACATAACAGCGACGCAGGCAATCAAAAATCTGCCTTTTGCCATTGTCTGTGTTTATTTTAGCCTCGTATCGTGGTAGGTTCAGCAGTTGCATATTATGTTTATGTATGTTGTAAAAAAGCAAGAACTTATTTTGTCCGGCCACAGCCTTTCATTATCTTTGCATAGATGCAAAGATAGTTCAAAAAGTATAATATGGCAAAACATACATATGAATCAATTTTGTCGGAGTTGAAAAGCGGGCATTATCGCCCCGTTTATTATCTCATGGGCGAAGAGGGCTTTTTCACCGACAGAATAACAGATTATATCGCCAATAACGCTCTCACCGAAGATGAGCGTTCCTTTAACCAAACAATCTACTACGGAATAGATACAAATATCGACGAGGTGATTGCGGCAGCCAAGCGTTTCCCCATGATGGCAGAAAGGCAGGTGATTATTGTGCGCGAGGCACAGATGATGAAGAATATAGATAACCTTATCTATTATCTGCAATCGCCTGTATCTTCCACAGTCCTTGTCTTTGCCCACAAGAACGGCTCCCTCGACAAAAGAAAAAAAGTTGCTACGGAGATAGACCGCACGGCAGTATTGCTCGACAGTAAAAAGATTCGCGAAGAGCAGTTGCCCTCGTTCATATCCTCGTATCTGCGCGAGAAAGGGCTCACTGCCGATACAAAGTCCTTGCTTATGATAAGCGAGTCTATCGGTGCCGATCTCTGTCGTATAGCAAGCGAAATGGATAAATTATCCATTGCTATGCCGGCGGGTGCCACGGCAATAACCCCCGACCTCGTTGAAGAACACATAGGCATCAGCAAGGAATTCAATAATTTTGAGTTGCAGAATGCCATTATAAATAAAGACGTTTATAAAGCCAATAAAATTATAAACTACTTTGCTCAGAATCCCAAGAAGAATCCTATTCAGATGACCTTGGCACTCCTGTTCAATTTCTTTTCCAACCTCATGATGGCATATTACTCCCCCGACAAGAGCGAGCGTGGTGTGGCTGCGTTCATAGGGCTCAAATCCACATGGGGAGTGGGCGATTATATAAAAGCAATGAAGAATTATCGTGCAATGCACGTTATGGAGGTGTTGCACCTCATTCGCCTTGCCGATGCCCAATCCAAAGGAGCCGAAGGGGCTGCCGTCCCCGATGGTGAGATTATGCGAGAGCTCTTATACAAAATAATCCATTAAAAAAGCTGAGCATTTGCTCAGCTTTTTTAATGGATTTATCTGACATACATATTATACTCCTTCTCCATGCCTATAAACGTGGGCTCGCTGTGCCCGGGGAACACCCGGGTGTCGTCGGGCAGTGTGAAAAGCTTCTCTTTAATGCATCTAATCAAAGTGTCATGGTCGCCGTCGGGGAAATCTGTGCGTCCTACGCTGCCATGGAACAGCGCATCGCCGGTGAACACCATGCTCTCTTGTGGCAGATAAAAAGCCAAACTGCCGGGGGAGTGCCCGGGAACAGCAATAACCTTAACCTTTTGATTGCCGAAGAGAACCTCATCGCCATCGCCAAGCACGCGCACAGGAGCAGAAATCTTCTCACTGTAACGCAGCCCGAAGCGTGCCACTCTCTCCGCAATATTCTCTGCCCAGGCTATATCTCCGTCATTAGCCTCACAGCCCAATCCGAACTCCCTCTCCACGAAAGGGTTGCCAAAGATGTGATCAAAATGCAGATGTGTGTTCAAATAGTGCTTTATAGTGAGCCCGTTATCGGCTACAAATCTTTTCAACTCTTCCTCCTCATCGGGGAACAGTGCGCCACAGTCAATGAGCAATGCTTCTTTGGTCTCGTCCCACAATAGGTAACAATTAACCTGCACCGGGTTAAAAATGAATTTTTTAATTTCCATAATCGCAAATATTATCCTATTGGAACATAGACAACTTTTTTGTCTTTGAAAAACTCCTCTTCAAACATGGAACAAAGGTCGGTTATCTCCACGCAGTTCTTGAAAGGCTGTGTCTCTCCCTCAATATTTCCCCCTTTAAGGCATATAACACCATTGGGCAGGGCGTTCAACTGTTCGTTTCCAATGTTTTTGCGACAAATCTTTATCAGCTCGGGCAGTTGCATCACAGCGCGGCTCACCACAAAGTTATATTTCTCTTTAATCTCCTGCACCCGGTTGTGTGTGCCACGCACGTTCTTCAAGCCTATCGATGCTGCAATCTCTGTAGCAACCTTTATCTTTTTCCCAATGCTATCTACCAGGTGAAAATCCACCTCGGGGAACATTATCGCAAGCGGAATACCGGGAAATCCTCCTCCACAGCCAAAATCCATAACCTTTGTCCCGGGGCGGAACTGTATAACCTTTGCAATGGCAAGCGAGTGTAGTACATGATGCCTGTAAAGGTTTTCAATATCTTTTCTCGATATAACATTTATCTTGTTGTTCCAATCAAAATAAAGGTCATACAACGCTGCAAACTGTTCCTTCTGCTTTTCTGTGAGCGAAGGGAAATATTTCAAAATCTCTTCCATTTATTTAAGTAAATCTTTTAGTTCATCATATTTGAAACCAATGCGGCTTCTTCCCATGCTGTATGGTGCAATCTCATAGCTGTTGTACAAGAAGAACAAACTATCCTTGTCAAGCATAAAGTTATTGGTTATGTACATGTCGCTGAATGTGAGAAAGCCTTTCTCCCTCAGCTCCTCCAAGCTGCCAACATTGTTTTGTTGCGCAAGTCTTTGAATGAGTTTTTCTATGAGAATATCCTCGGTTCCCTCGGCAAAGATCTTTTCCAGTGAAATCTCCTTTCCTGTTTTTGAATCAATATTCACGCAACTTATAATATTGTTGGGGTGTGCGCCACCGCTGTATATCTCATAATCCACTGTATAGCAAATGCAGCCATTGAGCCCCTCGTGTACGCTACTGTTCAATATATAATATGCGTTGAACCATGGCAAGTCGGGGTTGGCAACCTTTTCGTTTATATATTCACTGCGCAACTCCAGATATTCGCTTGTCATAGAAGTTATAATGGAGTCGGCAGCCACAGTTACAGGCAACCCCTCATAGCCGAACGCTGCATAGGAGATACACGAACTTATATTGCTGGCTATGTCATCTGCGGTATAGTTCGGTACGAGTAAGTTGATATTGAATTTTAATTCGGGCGAATAGGCTGCAACGGAGTCGAGTAACACTCGTTTGTTTATGTGCAGCGTGTCAAACTTCACAGTGTCGGTTTTTTCGGTTTCTATGGTTTGTGCTCTCTTCCGGCATGCTGCAACAAAAACAGTTGTTACAATCAATAAAATAATGTATAATCTTCTCATGGTTTCTGAAATATTTGTAAAAAAAACAAATTACACGGCTTATTCATCATCTTCGGTTGTTTCCTTTATAACCGAGCAGTGATGTATGTTATATTGGCAAGCGAAGATAGTAATTTTGTCAAGAAACACCTAATAAAGATATTTTGATTTTTCATAGCTTGCAAAAATACTCTTTAAAAATTGATTTTCGGCAAAATTGCAACTATCTTCGCAAAGCCAAGAGGACATACAGCAAACGTTTCGGCGTAGTATAAACAAATAAACTTTTTGTATTATGAAATTTGCTTGTTGTATGGTGGCTTTTGCAGGCGGAGTGCTTGCAGGCAGTGTTATCGCGTTGTTGTTTGCCCCCAAGAAAGGTGCCGACATGCGTCGCGAAATTAAAGAACGCGTGAGTGAGGCAAAGGCATCTCTTGAAAAGGAGATGGCGTGTTGCAAGCCTTCGACCAAAGTTGTTGAAGAAGATGTAACCGTGTCATTCGAGGAGTAGGCGGGTTATGGAGATAAAACATAATTTCGACAGGCTCTCTCATGAAGCCTATGAGTTCCTCAATCTCAAGATAGAGGAGGTAAAACTCTCCTTTGTGGAGAGGCTGTCGCTCCTTTTTGCCGATGCACTGTCGTGGCTGGCTATAATCATCTTTTTGTTGCTCTCCTCATTGTGCTTGTTGGCAGCCATTGTAGCAGTGCTCTCAATTTCGATAGGATTGTTGCCGGCTTTGTTCATCGTGGCATCGTTGTTGCTTTTGGCTGCATTGCTCTTTTATGTGACGCGTGGTAACCTCTTTGTAAATATCATGGTAGCACGTTTCTACAAAATGTTCTTTAACGAAAATGAGCAAAGCGATGAAAAAGAGTGATACAGACAGAAGTGTAACCAAGCTTGAACAACTGCGTCAGTTGCAGAAAATCAATAAATTGCAGTTGAGCGACAGAGAGTATCGCCTAAGCACGGCATTAAACTCCTTGCAGAGCTCCCTCACCATTGGCAATATGCTGCTCTCGGCTTTGAACGATGGGACTCGCCTGTTACAGGGCATAACCATCTTTCGTCGTGGCTATCGCTTGATGACAAAATTCTTTAAGATGTTTCGTCGTCAGGCATGGGATTAAAAACAGAACAACACAACAAAATAAAACACAAATGACAACAACGATTATTATAACGGCAACTCTGATACTGCTTTTTGTGGTGTTATATATGCGCCTTTCCGCACAAAACAGTGCCACAAGGAGGGAAAATGAGATACTCACCACATTGCTGGCAGACACCCGCAGGCAACTGACCGATGCGACCAATGCCGCAGCCGAGCATCAAAAGCAACGCGAACAGTTGCATATATGCATAGCAGGTCTCGAAAGCGAAAACCGCTCTTTGGGCGAGCGCTTGCAAACTCAAAAAGAACAATTTGACAAGAGTGTCGAGCAGATGCGCCTGGAATTCAAGAATATGGCGGCCGAGGCATTGCAGAAGAACAGCGAGCTCTTCGGCAAGCAGTCGCAAGAGCACCTTGCAGCCATTCTGCAACCATTTAATATCGACCTCAAATCCTTTCGCGAAAAGGTCGATAGTTACTATGGTGAGGAGAGCAGGCAACGCTTTTCCTTGCAGCAGAATATAAAAAACCTCATAGAAACAAACCAGAAGATAAGCCAAGATGCCGTTAATCTCACAAATGCCATAGTGGGTACCAATAATAATAAGTTTCAAGGTGACTGGGGCGAAACAATCCTCGAACAGATACTAGAAAACTCGGGGCTCATCGAGGGTGAACAATGGGAAAAGCAGGCAACCTTGCGCGACGATAAGGGCAGTGTCATCTGCCACGGCGATACTCAGCAAGGCATGAAACCCGACATTATAGTTCACTTCCCCGGGAAACGCGATATAATAATAGACTCCAAGGTGTCGTTGAAAGCCTATATGGCATACCTTGCAGCCGATGACGATGATACCCGTAACCGCTATCGCAAGGAGCACCTTCTATCCATTCGCAAGCATGTGGATAACCTTGCTGCAAAGTCTTATGCGAACTACAATATAAACTCTCTCGATTATGTGATGCTCTTTGTCCCCAACGAGCCCTCTTATTTCCTCGCCATGGAAGCCGACAACAACCTGTGGAACTACGCATACAAGCGTGGCATAGTGCTCATTTCGGCATCAAACCTCATATCCACGTTGTTTGTGGTAAATTCCCTGTGGACACGCGAGCGTCAGCAACGCGATGTGCAAAAGATTGTCGATACTGCAAATGCAGTGTATGAAAAGGTAGTTCTTTTTACCGAGAATTTCTCGAAGATTGAAGTTGCATTGGACAAGGCGTCCGACGCCTATCGCGAGGCATACAAGCAACTCGCAACCGGGAAAGGAAATATCACCCGCCGCCTCAATGAGATAAAAGAACAGGGGCTCATAGTAACCCACAAACAGATATCCGACCATTATCTGCCCGAAGACAACAAATAGCCTATGATAACACATCTCCTGCTGCCACACGTTGGCGAACGTTTCAAGAACGATGCCCGCTACCGCGAAGGGCACCTTCGCGTTGTGAATGCGTTGCCCACCCGCAAGGTGCTTGGTTTGCACTCACCCCAAATAAAAGCTGTGGCGCGCGAGCTCTCAGCTGCCGGTTGCGAGGAGTATATAAAGGCTTTTGAGCAAGAGCCACCGCAAAATCTTTGCTATGAGGAGACTGTCGTCTGGGGTTTGCTGATTAACCATTGCAAATGTTCGCTCGAATCCCGCTTGGCAATGCTCTCCCGCTATATTCCCGTGATGGATAATTGGGCTGTGTGCGACAGCTATTGTGCCTCGGCAAAGTGGGCCGCCCGTGCCAATAAAGATGTTCTGTGGCAGTGGCTGCAACGCTGGTTCTCGTCTTCCCGTGAATTTGAGGTGCGCTTTGCCGTGGTCTTTTCAATGAGTTATCTTCTTCTTCCCGAGTGGCACGATAAGGTTTTTGCGCGCATAGACAAGATAGATTTTGAAAAAATAAAATCGGAATATAAAAGCATTAAAGGCAAGCCCCGGAATGTTCAAGAGGGTAGTGTACAGGGTGCCAACCCCTATTATGTACGCATGGCCGTTGCCTGGTTGCTTGCCACCGCTCTTGCCCGCTTTCCCTCTGTTACACGGGAATATGTGGCAAAATCTCATTTGCCCGCCGATGTCGTGAAGCTGTATGTGCGCAAGGCTCGCGAGTCGTTTCGCACTCGCAATGTACCGGCATTATAGCTGTTACTCCTCTTTACTGAATTTAATCCTGTCGGCACAGTTGTACCCCTCCTCATAAAGAGCCGTGAGCTTGGCAATGTTACGCTCAACCCTGTCCACCTCAATGGGTCTTTCGGGGCGTATCACAACAATCTTGCCCTCATCTTCTAACCTTTCAACCAACTCCACCTGTTCGTTGTATCGGGCATTGCGGCTGCGTATCGCCTCGCGCAGGGCAGGGTATTTGCGATACATGAAAAAGGGCACCTTTGTGGGCTTTTCACTTTTGCGATACCCTTTGTTGCGTGTGAGCACCACCACGTTGTTTGTGAATCCCTGCGACTGTGCACGCAGCAGAGGAATGGAATCGGCAATGCCACCATCGAGCATCGGTTCTCCATCAACAAAAGATATTGGGCTTACAAAAGGCAGACTGCTCGATGCCTTTATAATATCGATAATGCGTGTAGGGTTCAGTTTTTCGTCAAAGTAGCATGCCTCGCCACTGTTGCAACTTGTGGTAACCATCTCAAATCTCTCTTTGCTGCGGGCAAGCGCATCATAGTCATAGGGGCTTATTTTTGTTGGAAAAACATGAAACAAAAGGTTAAAATCCATAATGTTTCCCTTGAGAATCAAATGCTTCAAACCAATGTAATTATATTTTTCCAGCAGGTCTATATTCCCATATTTTGCTCTGCCACGCTGCCCCGACATATAAGATATTCCGTTGCAGGCACCGGCACTCACTCCCACCGTGTAGGGAAAACGTATCCCGCGGTCCATGAAATTATCCAATACGCCCGAGGTGAAGACACCTCGCATGCCGCCGCCTTCGAGAATTAAACCGCTCTTGCTGTTTATTACAACCTCTTTTTGTGTAAAATATTCAGGCATGCTTGATGTTTTCCGCCCACTCCTATCTGTATTTTCCATATCTGTTATCCTCTTCAAATTGTTTGCATCAGAGACCCGCTCAAGATAATTAATTGTTCACCTCGTGCCCGCATTTCTGCTCGGTGCCTCTTAAAGTAATAATCGCAAAATCTCCTTTTGTACCAATGCGCACGGGCGGCCCCCACAGCGATAGCCCGCTCGACACCCACACATGCGCATGCTGCCATTTGCGGTAGCCGTGGCTTTGTTCATAAAGATAATCTGTAATGAGGTTGCCCGGCCACACCTGTCCATGATGCGTGTGTCCGCTCACCTGCAGGTCGGTTCCCGCTTCATCGTATTCGTCAATTCCGTTGGGGCGATGAGCTACCAATATTATGGGTTTCTTGGCATCGGTATTCTCATAGAGCTCTTTTATTTTAAGGCGTTTCTTGTTCATGCTGTCGTCGCGCAATACAATCTGTGCACCGCAAGGCAGTGTAACAACCTCGTCGCGTAGAAATTTTATGTTTGTTCTTGCAAGAAACTCCTCGCATTCCTCATAACCGCTTATATACTCGTGATTTCCGGGTGCCATATATATACCCTGCGGCGCCTTTAATAGCATCAGTTCCTCTTCAATGTGCGCATTGCGTACAGCTCTCACACTATTGTCAATGAGGTCTCCTGCAATAAGTATCACATCGGGGTTATGCTTGTTTATCTGTTCGGCATATCTTCTCATTTCGCTTTTTCCCGTGCCATACCCCAGATGTAAATCGCTTATTACCGCCAATTTCAGCTCGCCCTCCATCTGCTTGTCCAATGTTATGTCCAGTTCAACCTCCTTTGGGTGGCGGTGGTTATAGTTCCCATACGCAAAAATTACAGCAGCAATTCCCATAGCCCACCACACATTCCCGGCCATTGATGGAAAAAAGAGACGTGCAAAATCAAAGAGGGCAAGCACCGCGGCAGCAGTACAAGAGAAGAACAGCCATGCCGCACCAATGCGGAACAGGCTTTGCCCTACAATCTCGGGAAGTTCATGCTTGCGCAGCAATATTGCCACAAACATGGAGAACGCAGCAGCCCAGAACAGAAGAGCGATAATGATTTTTATAACAATCGGAATCTCCCGCATAGCCTGCCACACTCTTAGAAATATATAACCATTGGCAGCAACGAACGTTAAAGGTATCAATAAAAAGAGAATATGCATGGTTGCCGGTGTTTATTGTGTGCCGTTAAAAACGAGCGATGCAAAAATAATACAAATGCAGCAAATATTCCCGAGCAATTTTGTTAATTAATTAAAATCATGGTTGTTCCGTTCACAACAGCATCATCTTCATCTAAAATCAACGAATCTCCGTCTCCGTCAATATAATTCATATACATTGCGCCATCTTTTGCATACGCAATATTTTCTGTTGTTGTAAACAGTACATTTCTGTCGGTAGCAATCTCTTGCAGTTCAAGCCACTCACTTTCTGTTCCGCCCACAGCAGTGGGCGCAGGCTCCATGGTAATAAGGTATTTGTAGGTTGTCGGGTGCAGAACAATTTCCGCCCCCTCACTACTGTTCCAAACTATATACAACAAAGATTCGTAGCTTATCAGTGGCGAGTTGGTGAGCTTTATGGAACATCTCAGCCCATGCAATCTCAATTCTCTCAATGCAACACACCCTTCAAATGTGTTATCTGTTACGAAATCCACCTTTTTTATATTTATGGGATAAACCGTGTGCAACTTTGTGCACCCGCAGAATGTTCCGCTCAGCCCGCTTGCAGGCAGCAACTCGCTCTCTTCAGTGCTGTCAAGCATCTGTTCGTTACCGAATTTCAACACCTCCACGCTGCTGCCGGCAAAAGAATTTTCACCATTAAGCGGGCGGCTTTTCAATCGCAATCCCACCGCCTGCCTGCAAGGTATAATACTCCTTATTCCACACCCTTGCAGCGCGTGTGGCAGGTCGAGGTTATCAACCGCATCTTTGTGCATGTAAACAGCAAACATCTCCTCCTCTGTAATATCATTAATACCATTAAGAGTGTAAAACTCATTCTCTTCATTGGCTGCGGCTCCCGCAGTAATGAAAAAACTTTTTAGGATAGAGTTCTCTTTTCTTTGTAATTTTCGGGCAATAAAGCTTGTGCTGCCTTTGCTGAATGTAATAGTCTTTTTCATCTTTTTTGCTGCAAAAATAATATCCCCCGCAAAGCACAGGGTTGCGATATTGGTAAAAATAGGGTGGTGCGGATATGCTATTTTCATAGTTTTTTCTTTTCTTCTCAAAAAAAACTCTTGCAAATAGCTCAATAATTGCCGGAATAACTATCTTTACAAAATCAATATAAAAACAAGAATATGAATAGAGAATTAGAAATGAACGCCAACAAGGTTGTTGCATATATTGGCAAGCCGTCATCAGAATTTACAAAATCAGATATTGTGCGCTATGTGAAGGAGAATGGAATACGCATGATAAACTTTATGTATCCCGCAGGCGATGGCAGGCTCAAGACTTTGAATTTTGTAATAAACAATGCAGCATACCTCGATGCAATCCTCACCTGTGGTGAGCGTGTCGATGGTTCCAGCCTCTTTCCCTTCATAGAGGCAGGCAGCAGCGACCTCTATGTTCTGCCACGCTTCCGCACAGCATTTCTCGATCCCTTTGCCGAGATACCCACTCTCTCCATGCTGTGCTCATATTTTAACAAAGACGGCGAGTTGCTCGAAAGCTCCCCCGAAAACACCTTGCGCAAGGCATGCAATGCCTTTAACGATGTTACCGGAATGGAATTCCAGGCAATGGGCGAGCTTGAGTACTATGTAATAGCCCCCGATGAAGGCGTTTTCCCTGCAACCGACCAAAAAGGCTATCACGAGTCGGCCCCATATGCAAAATTCAATGAGTTCCGTGCACAATGTATGGCATACATAGCCCAAGCCGGCGGACAAATAAAATATGGTCATTCCGAGGTGGGTAACTTCACCATAGACGGTCTCATATACGAACAAAACGAGATAGAGTTCCTCCCCGTGAATGCATGCGATGCAGCCGACCAGTTGATGATAGCAAAATGGATAATACGCAACCTTGCCTACCGCATGGGTTACGATATAACCTTTGCCCCCAAGATAACAGCAGGCAAGGCAGGCTCGGGTCTCCATGTACACATGCGCATAGTGAAAGATGGTGCAAATCAAATGCTCGATGGTGGCGTACTCTCAGAAACAGCCCGCAAAGCCATTGCAGGAATGATGGAGCTCGCTCCCTCAATCACAGCATTCGGCAACACCAACCCCACATCATATTTCCGCCTCGTTCCCCATCAAGAAGCACCCACAAATATATGCTGGGGCGATAGAAACCGATCGGTTCTTGTTCGCGTTCCGCTTGGCTGGGCTGCAAAAAGCGACATGTGCCGCATAGCCAACCCGCTTGAAAATGAAAGCAAATACGACACCACACAAAAGCAGACCGTAGAGATGCGCTCCCCCGATGGCTCAGCCGACATCTATCAACTCATTGCAGGTCTTGCCGTTGCATGCCGCTACGGCTTTGAACTCGCCAACTCCTTGGATATAGCCGAAAGAACCTATGTGAATGTAAATATCCATCAAAAAGAGAACGAAGAGAAATTAAAACCTCTCGCCTGTCTCCCCGACAGCTGCGAAGCATCGGCCGACTGCCTGCAACAGCAACGCGAAGTGTTTGAGAGATTTAATGTATTCAGCCCCGCTATGATTGACGGCATAATAAAACACCTGCGTTCATACGGCGATAGAACACTCCGCGCCGATATTGACGGCAATCGTGAAGAGATGCTAAAACTTGTCAATCGCTATTTCCATTGCGGTTGATTGAGAATATCAAACAACACAAAAGGCTGTAATCTTTTTAAAGGTTGCAGCCTTTTGTGTTGCTAAAAACAGGCGAAAAATAAACAAAATCAAAGATTTTTTAGGAAAAATTTGCTTTTTCAAAATATAATGAATAAATTACGGGCGGTTTCCATTCCGGACCGAAACCGTAGTAATCAGCAGTGTTCGGTATAACTAA
Organism: uncultured Bacteroidaceae bacterium; assembly: GCA_964423665.1. GTDB lineage: Bacteria > Bacteroidota > Bacteroidia > Bacteroidales > Bacteroidaceae > HGM04593. The sequence goes on from CAYRFX010000008.1 coordinate 20,536, forward strand.
ATTCTAATAGTTATGAAAAAGTTATTTTTTGTAGTTGCCTTCTTGGCTGTTTCAATGTTTGCAAGTGCTCAGTTCTACATCGGTGGTAACGTTGGGTTCAACAAAACCGATTATAATGGAGCAAAGACAACAAACTTCAAGATTGCCCCCGACTTTGGCTATGTCTTGAATGACAACTGGGCATTTGGTTTGGCATTGGGCTTTTCCGATGAGGAAAGTGACGAATTCTATGGCAAAGAATATACCGTGAGCCCATATGCCCGTTACACATTCTACAGAAATGGCGCGCTAAGCCTCTTTGCCGACGGAGTATTTGAGTATGCAAGACTTAAACCCGAAGCTAGCGATGCTGCAAACGGCTGGGGAGTCTCAGTTGAACCCGGTATTGCATACAATTTGAGCGAAAAGTTCAGCATTGTTGCCAAATTCGGTTATTTAGGCTATGCTGATATCGAAGATGTAACAACCTACGGCTTTGAATTCGACAACACATTGCAATTTGGTTTGTACTACTCATTCTGATGATTGCCCCTCCTGCAACCAACACAAAAGCAGGTAATTAAATAATCAAAACGGCTGAAAATCAACAATTTTCAGCCGTTTTGATTTCTGTTTGATAGAAAATAAGATTAATAATAATGCTTGAGTTTTATCTCTCTAATTTACAGAAAATAAAATTAAAGAATCTCTTATATAGAATTAATTTTTCTTGAATGAGAGTTAATCATCATAGAACTACCATTTATAGAATATGTTACAATGATATATTCCTTGTTCTGGGTAATTAGAATCCTTATAATTATTGATGTATTAAATTCTTGACATGATACATTTCAAATGTACATTTTACGGTTCGAAACCGCAGAACAGGTTGTACAATTCGTTTAGACATAATTCCTGTCATTAACGACTACAAAGGCTTAAATTGGAGTAAATGGTGTTTTGCTTTTTTTTGTATATTTTGGACAAAATTAAGAAATTATAGTTCTATATTTTTTTTTAGCAAAAAATATCATTATCTTTGCCCGCACCCAGTTAGTCCATTTGGGCGAAAGGGGTAGGGTTTTCTATACTAATTATAGAAAGGTAAATAAGACGTTTACAAGCGTTTTCTTCTAGTCTTAAATCTCGCAAATTTCAGGCCCAAAGAAGAATGGCAACGTAACGTCTACGTTTGGTGTATTATTTATCTATAAACATAAGAGCATCTTTTAAAGGTGTGAGTTGTTGTATGGATTTATAATATACGGCGTGGGCTAACTGCGTTGCTTATCCTTTGGGAGGGCAATGCGAGAGCCTAAGACTGGGATAAGCGAAGGTAGAAACTCCCACGTCTTTTTTTTATTATTTTGCATGCAATAGTGTCTAGCTCAGGGGGTTTCATAGGCTAATTAAACTATGAATAATACGAATATTATCATTAGCCCCATTCAACTTAAACTCAACTTTAGTATTACAACCTGTTGTAATTAGATCTTATGATATATACATCCGGAAATTCAATCTGGATGTTAAAGTCATTTATATTTGACATTAACTAATAAAAATAAATGTAATAGAATTATGGATCAAAACGAAACAATTGTACCTGGTAGAAACTATGTACAGAACAATGAAGCAACAAATGATTTTGGCTCGAAGACACAGTCTGCTAAATTTGTAAAGAACGAAAGTGATGATAGAACTCCAGTGGTTGGATTTCTATATTCAATATCACGTCAAGGAATTGGTGAATATTGGCCAATAAAGTTGGGACGTAACACTATCGGTCGCGCAGAATCTTGTGACATTCAACTTGCAGAAGCTTCTGTAAGTGATTTACACGCTTCGTTAAGTGTAAAGATAATGAAGTCGACAGGGCGATTGGTTGCAAGTATAAGAGATGAAGGTTCTAAAACTGGATTGTTCTTAAATGATGAAGAACTGGACTACAATAACTATTCTTGCAAGAATCTTGATGTTATAGTTGTTGGCGCTAATTATCGTATATTAATAATTTTAGTAGACGCACCTGAATATGGTCTTAGTGCTGCTGAGAATTTTGTATCAACAGAAACCATATCATCTAAATCTAATACAAGTGCATCTGCAGCAAATGTTAGTGACGATCCTTTTGCAAGACCCTCCCATATTAATGTTAACGAAACTATTGACATTGAAAGATATGGTCAGATTTCAATGGAAAAAACAAGATGTCTTTGATAAATATTGATAATAGTCTATGTCAAACTATATAATAAAAGGTAATCTTGAAATTTCTTCCGGCATTCATTATGAGGTGGACCTTAAAAAACCACCTCTTGGCGCTGGTGGAATGGGGCAGGTCTTTAAGGGGGTTCGGGTTGATGATAACACGGGTTTAAGGACGGATGTTGCTGTAAAGTTCTTGTATCAAGATTTGCCTCTTTCTGCTATTAAGCGTTCGAAGAGTGAAGCTGCAATTCAAATAAAAAGTGAGAATCTTATAGAAATGATGGGCTTCATTGAAATGGAAGAGGTTGATAGATATGGAAATTCATTGACTCGTAATTTTATAGTTAGTGAGTTCTTGCAAGGAGTCATGCTTTACGAACTTTTGCAAGGTAACTTAACGGATGCAAATGGTAATACAATAGAGTATGCCGAAGAACTTTATGATTTATATTCGAAAGATCGTGTAAAATTTGCAAAGTTGATAATCACTAACATACTTGCAGGAGTGATGGCTTTGCACGATAAAGGATATATACATAGAGATATTGACCCTAGCAATATCATGATTACGGTTGATAGAAAAATAAAATTGATAGATTTTGGCATAGCTAAAAACGTAAAAGAGACAATAGGAGATACTCAATCCTTGACTAAATTTGGTTCTTTTATCGGCAAACCAAGTTATGCAGCTCCTGAATTAATTACAGGAGATGTTGCAGCACACAATTTTTCTACTGATCTATACCAGGTCGGGGTTTTGCTTTATGAATTAATTGTTGGTACGAGACCTTTTATAGGAGCAGACCACGAAATTATGAACATGCAGATAAATTCACCTGTTCCTGTTGAGAATCTTTCCCATGCTGGTTTTGCAAGGATTGTTGCGAAAGCAATGAAAAAAAAACAGGGAGAAAGATATCAAAGTGCAGCCCAATTTAGAGCTGACGTTGAAAGCTGCGAAACTTTAGTCAATGAAAATAAAGAACAAAGCATTAATAATGGTTCACTTTTGTGGGGTTCTTTGTATGCTGTAGCAGTGGCTGCCGGTATATTGTTGGGGCTATATATTTAACAATATTAATATGAAACGATTGTTTTTAAGATATGTAATGTTTGCCTTGTTTCTTGTACAAATAAATATATTATATGCGCAAGAAATAAATGATAATGAAATTACTTTCGCATGGAAAGATGAGTTGCCTCAAAGTGTTGTAGAGGGAGATAATATTGTTGCCGAAATCGTAAGAACCGGTGGCGGTGAATATACTTGGGAATATACTTGGTTGAATAATGGTGTGGTGATGTCTGGTGACGAACAATGTACATTTATAGCTCCTAATGGAACTGTTTCCGGGCGTAATGCATACTTGACATTTAATGCTGTTAGTCCTGACTTTCCAATAGAAACGACATTTGACAGTTGGACATCTACCAATAAAACGGATGGTACTACATCGTCTAATACATATACAATAGAGGTTACTCATAGCGGTGTGCTAACATTTGATTGGGAAGTTAGCAGCGAAAGTACTTATGATTGGCTCGTCATAACTCTTGACGGTACCGAAATTATCAAAAAGAGCGGTACAGATAGTGGTACATACACCAAAGAATTTACATCTGCTGGCACGCATACACTTGTTGTGAGATACACAAAGGATAATAGCATAAGCAGCGGTAGTGATCAAGGAAGAATATACAACATAAAATTCATTGGCGCGGCACTAAACACAACATTTAATAGTTGGACATCTACCAATAAAACGGATGGTAGTACATCGTCTAATACTTATACAATAGAGGTCACCCAAGGTAACGTACTGACATTCGATTGGGATGTTAGCAGCGAAAGTAATTATGATTGGCTCGTCATAACTCTTGACGGTACCGAAATTATCAAAAAGAGCGGTACAGATAGTGGTACATACACTAAAGAATTTACATCTGCCGGCACGCATACACTTGTTGTGAGATACACAAAGGATGGTAGCCAAAGCAGAGGTAGTGATCAAGGAAGAATATACAACATAAAACTCACTGGTGAACCTTTTACGCATACAATGACCCATGAGTATGTGATCTATAGTCAACCAACCGGTCAGAAAACATCTCTTGATGATATCGTATTGCTGCATGACCAAGAGTATATTTTCTCTATCAGTACCCAAGGCGGATTACCTAGCGGCTGGACATACAAGTGGTTTCTTGATGGCGTAGAAATTGATGGAGCAACTACTAATGCATACACTGCTAATGTGAAGAATAATAGCAGCGAAGTTAAACATTTTGTTTATAAGGTTATTGCTAAAAATATAACAAATAATATAACACGAGAACTAGAATATGAATTCAATGCTGAAGTATGGCCTGCAGCATCTGAAGTACATTCAGAACAACAGCATGACCTTTATTACGGAGACAATGTCCTTCTTGGTGTTGATGTTGCCGGTGGTTATGACAATGGTTGGAGATATGAATGGATTATCAATGGCAATATAGTCTCAAGCGACGCAACATACAATTATTATGCAGCACCTCAGAATATCAATTCTAAGAGTCAAAATATCTATGTTAATGTATTCAATGAACATGAAAAGTCGCCTTTATCAAGTCTTTTTAGTGCCAGAATTGAGTTCAATGTTACATCATGGTCACATGGTGAAATCGAAATTGTGAGTAATGTAGATAATTATCGCAGTGGTGATGCAATACCTATTAGTGTGAGAACCAATGGAGGTTATCCAAACTGGACATACGAGTGGTATTACAATGACGAACTCGTACACACTTCGTCTGAAGCATCTTACACATTCACAGCTGAAAATAATTACAGCGATAGTTCTGTTAGAGATTGTGTAACGGTAGTTGCAACTAATCTTATTCCTAAAAGCGGTGCAAGTAAGAGCGATCAGGAATATAAGTATTTCACAATATGGCCTGTTGTTGAATTCCCAGACGAGGTTGTTGTTGGAACTTTAGAATACAATGGTGCATATTTCATAAGAGAAGGTAATGATTTGCCGTTTAATGTTGATTATGCAACAGGCGGATATAATGCGTATTCAGATTCGTATTGGACCTATAAATGGACAGAAGATGGTGTACTTGTCAAGAATAGCAGTTCGTCTGATAAGAACTATTACACTGCAGAAAATATATCAGGTTCAAATTCTTATACAAAAAACATAAAGGATAAAACTTATGGCTTGACAATAGAGAACCATAGTCCTTATAGCAGTATTTGGTATAGCAAATCTTATGAAATCCCTGTAAAGATATATTCTAAGCCGTCTCTCCCAAGTAGCCTTGTGATTAAAGGCAACGGCAATAGCAATACACTAGTCTGCATGATGTCCAATATCGACGATTCAACTTTGGAGAGTAGAGAGTATAGTTTTGTCTTTGGATATACCGATGCTTCGGGCGAGGAACACTTCATGGAACCTACTACAGAACGTTGGTATCAGTTTGATTCAAAAATTTCTGTAAAGAACTCTAGTTACAAATTCTGGGTTTGCGCAAGATGGGATTATCTCAATGGTACTTATGTTACTAGCGGTCGCCGATATCTTAATGGAAGTGCAGATTACCAGTTCGACGCATCTTGCTTTAACAATATCAGTGTAACGACTCGCGGTGCTCTTGGTGATGAAACTACTGATATTGAAAATGTGGTATATGACGAGGTGGAATTCAATGGAACTAATCTAATTGCAAATGCCAACTCTTTGGTAGATGGTATTATTGAAATTTTCTCCATTAATGGCAAATGTCTTGATTCGATTGATTTAGGCTGTAAACAGCATTTCAACGAAAAGATTGATATGTCTAAATACGAATCAGGAATTTATATTATCAAAATAAAAATCGGTGAAACACTTATAAATAAGAAAGTGCTTGTTCCATAATAAAATAGTAACACATGAAAAAGATTTTATTATATATAATTCTTATATTTCCTTTTTCTGCATTCGCACAAGTGCTGTCAAATGCAGAATTGAGGAAATTGAACTATCATATTGTGGATTTGTTGGAGGAATATGAGTTCCTACTGCAGAATCCAACGGATAGGGCACGTTACGAATTTGTGTCATTGTTTGAGGATAGTAATATTTTGATATATAACGATTTGTTAGGCATAAGTTCTAAGAAGGAGGTTACAGTTGAAGAGTATGCCAATCTCTTGTATTCAAATTCAAACGCATGTAAGATTTTAATAAAGAATGTTGATAAGCAGGAAATTGTTGAAACCGACACTCATTTCGTCGTTGATGTGAAATTCGGTAAATACATGCAGTATTACAACAAATGTGGAGTTGTGTTCGATAGTGAAGATTATTACAAGACCGATCACGAAATTACTGCAACAATTGCTATGGATAAGAATGACGGCAGTGTTCTAATTAGAACTATAAAAGGAAGCATTAATTCCAATACTCCGCCTTTCCCTTTGGAGTACAATGTGTATTCATATAATGAACCACGCGACAACGAAGTCTGTGTAAATGGTAAAAAGATTGAGTATAATTTGTTTGGTCAGTCTATTGTCGAAAAAAATGCAAAGATTGATTTCAAAGACAGTGAGGTGGTTTTGAAGATTGTTCAAGACGATGAAAATTGTGGACTCTATTCGTTTCAATATAAGCAGCGATGTTGGAGAATTAGACCTAAAATAGAATTCAATATAGGTAATACTTACAGTTTTGGAGGTGATTATGGTAATGAGATGCTTGAGTCGGAAACTATGCTTGAGTATGGATTGGACTTCGGTTATGCTATAGTTAAAAAACCTAAGTTCAAGTTGAGCTTGTTTACTGGTGCTTCATTCGTAAAAAGCAATTTGGAGTTCAAACAGGATGAATTGGCTTACAAGTACTATTACAGTGCGCCCTCGACAATTGATTATGATGGTGATACTTATGAAAGGCACTATGAAGTGGCTAACATGAATGCCAAGATGGACATAACACAAATAGCAATTCCTTTGTATTTGGATTTCGATTTTCAGTTCTCAAGGCGTTTATCTGCGTTTGTGCAGATGGGTGTCAAGACCTTTGTTTCTACCAGCTGTAGTGTAAAGGACTTTACTACCAATGTAAAAACTTATGGAGTCTATCCCCAATATGGCAACCTTGTAATGGAAAATTTTAAACCAAATAATTTTGCTGTTCAAACAGTGAGCGTCGATAATCAGGATGTTGAGACAGGGTCTATGATTCTAGATGCGTTTGGTGCTGCTGGATTTAGATTGCGTCTCTTTGGCGGTCTCTTTTTGGATGCATCACTTAACTATCAGACAAGCATAACTCCTGTAGCAGAAGCCGACGTGAGTCTTGATTTGGGTCATCGTGCCGATGAAGGTTCTGGCAGAATTGTTGACGAAAACAAAGCTCTCATAACATATACTTTCGCCGAAGGCGAACAGGTAAAGACATTTACCAATCTCTTTGATGAGATAAAAAGAAGTGGTTTAAGAGTAAACGTAGGTCTCTTATTTAAATTTTAAAAGAGTATTTCTATGAAAAAAGAGATAATAAAAATTCTGATATTAGTACTTGTTCTTGTGATAAGTTTTTCTGTAACCTATTCAATAAGGACGTTCGTATCAGACAAAGATGTTGTTGAGGTAGCATATTCGGGTAGTAATAAAAATACTTCTGATGCCGACATTAATGATACGGATAATTCTAGAACCGATACAATTGATGACAACAGGAATATAGTTAATGAAAGAAATCTTGAAACATCTGTGACTATTGCCGATTCAATTGACAATAGTTTTCAACTTGGATGTTATATATTAGATGTTGTAATCGTAGGCCCAGTATGCGACTATAATACAATGGGTTATAACTTGACTATCAACATTAATAATCTACCGAAAAAGGCTGTTGCTCATTATTTTATTCATGATAAGTTGAAAGGTGATACTGTTTCGAAGAGTAACAATGGGCGATTTAGAGCTATTCCTGCAACCGAAAGTGGAGAATATAGTTTATATGTTCATTGGACTGATTCTTTAGGATATCCAGGGCTTGCAGTTGATACACTTTTGACAGGTTTCAAACCATTTGAAAAGCCAAAGATAAAGAAACTTGAGGCTAATGAACTGGAAAATCTTATCAATAAGTGTGACCGCAAACTTTCTGTTCGCAACACCAAAATTTCGTCTGCTTTGCGATTGGAATTCACAAATATCATGTCCGAAGAAAAGCGTCCCGAAACAATCGATGAGATTTACAATAAGATAAAGTTTGGTATGTGGTCTTCAATCAATGTAACATCGGTTGATTACAACGATGACAATCAGGTTGTACAAATTACAATGCTAATTAACCACTCAGAGGAATAATACATAATTGTTATGAAAAAGATAGTTTTCAGTTTAGTAATACTAATGTTGAACGCCCTCCTTCTACCAGCTCAAAATGACGAAGGTTTTAAGGAGAAGGATTTGACAATTGTATATGTTGCTCATACAACAGATGTTCCATTGGCTCGACTGACCGAACTGCTGGAAGAAAGATACAGAGGTGGTGTACAGTTCTCCAACGAAGTAATTTTTTATATATCAAATGGTTCTGAGCCTTTGGTTGTTAAAGTCAATACAAATGATGAGAACAAGGCCGATTTTGAGTCAATGATTATTGACGAGTTGTGGGCAAAACGTTCACACGACGTTGATCCTCATGTCGATACGCAGTCATTGATAGAGATTATCAACGATAACGACTTCATCACAGAAGACGGTAAATTAAAATATCTGTCGGTTACTTTCGATTTTTTCATCAGTGAAGAATTCTGGACTATGAAATATAACGAAAGCATCATTGCCAAGCTCTATTTCGCATTAGATATTAACAATATAAAAAAGAATAATCCCGACTTGTTTTTCAATATTTACCACCCTTACGAAATAAAACTAGTATTTGAAGACGGCAAGCCGTTTGGTCTAAAGGACCTGGACAAGATCAATTCAAACATAATGCTTTTACCCTACTAAATTAATAAATGCAAGATATGAAAAGGACTCTTTTAATTATTTTTGTACTACTTGGCACACTCATGGTCTATGCCCAAACATTACCATCGAGCGTGGAAGTGTTTATGCCTCAGATATTGCAGAAGCAGATAATAACAACAACCGATGCCCAAAACCTGCTCAAAGATGCAAATTGGGGACAGAAATCACCGGTAAGGAACAAAAGATATTGGATTGTATATAGCGACAGAAGTAATAATAACGCCTATGTAACTCCAAGCAATGGAGCTGCTGTAAAGACAAAACTTAACTTTAACCAAGAAGTTAGAATTGCACAAATCAAGAACGGTTTTGCTCTTGTATATGAGGATAATCTAAATGAGTATCCCAACATTTCACGATTTGCAAAAGTATTGGGATGGGTGCCTATGAGTAAGTTGCTATTGTGGAATAGTTGTCCCACAAATGAACTGGGTATTTATCATAAAGCCCTTATTGCTGCCAACATCTCGGACGAAACCAAAAACAAAAAGATGACATTCTATGAGTTGTATAAGGACCCTGAATCAAGAAGCCATGAAAATATTACTCCATCAATGGATTTTTATTTTATCATGAAAACCCTTGATAATGGAATGGTTCTTCTTTCAAAGGAGTGTAGGATGGATGGTGCAAGCAGTCAGGTACTTCGTGGTTGGGTAAATGAATCGACATATGTGCCTTGGAATCAGCGTTCTTGTATAGAACCAAACTGGTCGCCCGATGATGTTAAACAGTTCGTTTCTAGCAAATCTACAGTGAATATATCATACGATAATAAACTTAACAATAATATTCTTACCTACGACTTCGGTAAAAAGAATAATAGCGGAACAACAGAATTTGACAAATTCAGAATGTCACAGCATGTGCTACGCTATCCCATTCTTGACTACAAGGCTGCCAACGACGATGTTTATAAATGTAATGCATTCGGTACGGTTGATGGAGCGATGAATGATGCTATTATGTTGAAGGACAAGATAGAAAAGGCTCGTATAGACGCTATTGATGAAGTAAGCAAACTGAACCTTATAATCTGTATTGACGGTACAAAGTCAATGGAACCATATTTCCCTGCAGTAAAGAGTGCTATAGAGGAAGGTCTCAGATATATTAAAGATGGAATAACCATGAAAGTTGGTTTGGTTATTTATCGTGACTATAGCGATGGTACTGGCCTTGTTGAATCTTTACCTCTTGTTTCTCCCAATGATGTGCGTATCAAGCACTTCCTTGATAACGGTGGTAAGTATGGAATTAAGAGCTCGACTGCAGACCGTACACATGTAGAGGCATTGTATAAGGGTATAGAAACTGCTATTGACCCACAGAAAATGGGCTTCGAGAAGAAACAAAGTAACTTCTTGTTAGTGGTAGGTGACTGCGGTAACGACGAGAACGACCAACGTTGTCTTAAATCGTCGGAAATATTGAGCCGTATGATTGATAACAATATACAGCTTATGTCATATCAAGTTTATCGCAAGAATGACTATGCTTGGAGTCTTTTCAATGATCAAATGAGTTCGCTTATACAGCAGAACGTTCAGAAGCGCTACCAGAATCTTGGAACTGGTGTTAAGGTTGCTTATGATGAGCTGTCCGATGGTTATGAACTTAATTCAAAGAATTCAGATCAGATGTATTTGGGTTCTATCAGATATGGTCGCTTGAATGAGGCAATGCCTGCACAAAAGCTAACAGATTTGATTGTTGAAAGTATAGACCGGCTTGTATCATATATTGGCACTCAAACACTCCTTCTGAACTCTCTCGATGGAGTTAGTGCCAATGCAATCAATACAACTGTTGGCGATGAGAGCGTTGCTGCTAAGACAAATAACGCTCGTTTGATGGAAATGATGGGTAAAGAAAATTATAATCTCCTGAAAAAACTCAATGGTATATATTCTTACATTGGTTATACCCCTAAAGCCGATACACAAAAAAGAGATTATTGGAAGCCTGTGATTTTCATTTCAAGTGAGGAGTTTGGTCTCTTGGTTGAGAAACTTCAGCCTGTTAATATGGCAGCACAACGTTCATCAAACGATCGCAAACCATATGTTGAAGCGATGAAGGCATTGTTGCGTTCAATGTTGCCCGATATCTCAGAGGCAGAAATGAATGCAAAAGGAACTCAAGAGATTATGAATTTGATAACAGGATTAAATGTGGCAACTAACGCCGCAAAAGGTCCAACATTGATGCAGATACAAGATCCCAAATCGGTTTCTCATCAACAATATTTGAGTATAATAAATGAATTTGCACGTAAATATCGAGCGTTGCAACGAATAAAGTCTAGAGGGTATAATTTTGTGTTTATGTCAAATAACATAAAATACTATTGGATTCCTGTTGAGGATCTGCCATAATGATATTTGGATATGGAAAATTTATTTGAAATAAAGAACCTTCGCTGTTCATATGACAAACAATATCAAGAGGGTATTTCAAAAGTTGTACTTGAAATCAATACACTTAATGTTCCAAGAGGTAAGAAGGTATTCATTGTTGGAGAGTCGGGTATTGGAAAAAGTACAATACTTGAGACTCTTGGTATGATGAATAACACCATTGTGCCTGATAAGGATGTAGAATTCCGTTTCAACCTAAACGATGACGAGTCAATTAATCTAAATGAATTGTGGGAAAAAAGGGGAAAACTCTCGAAGTTTAGGCTGGAGCATTACAGCTTTATTTTCCAGAGCACCAATCTGATGCGTAATTTTACCGCATTCGAGAACATTGCATTTACCCGCATGTTGCAAGGTTATAGCAAAAAAGAGAGTTTCGAACGTACCAAGCAGATACTGACAGACCTTGGGCTTGAGCATATTACCGAGGACAGAATGGCACAGGAACTTTCAGGCGGACAGCAGCAACGTCTTGCCTTTGCAAGAGCGGTAATTCCCGATTTTACCGTACTTTTCGGTGATGAACCAACCGGTAACCTCGATGGTGAGAATGCTGTACGTGTTATGGAAATTCTTTCGAATAAACTCGATGGCGACACTCTTGCTTCGGCTATCATCGTGAGCCACGACATGCATCTGGCAGTCAAATTTGCCGATGTTATCATAAAAATACGCAAAGAGGTTAGGCCTAAAAAGAACCAGAATGATGAAGACAACTTCTATGGTGTCATTGATGACACTTGCGTTTATGTCCCCGCAAATGCTGAACGTGAAGAGTGGACAAACGGCAAAGACGTTTATGCGCCATCGGACTTTGAGACATTTCTTCGCAAGAAGTAAGTTAAGAAACTAAAACAAATAATTATACAAGGATGATTTTGAAAGAGTATTTAAGGCTATTGGCAACCCGCGAAGGAAAAGTAGTGTTAGGAAAGAACTACTTCAACCTCTGGTTGTTGAGTATTGTTCTTTTTGCAACATTTGTCTCTATAGCTTTCAGTAATGGAAGCATGAATTATCTTTCTGACAAGATGAATGACCCATTTACAAATTGGGTGGATATTCAGAAAGGATACGGCAATGGAGACTTTGATGGACTTAGAACTGCTGTAGAAGATCCTGCACTCCAGGAGCGTTTTATGTTCGACGAGGTGCAGAATGATAATTATTTCGCATTTACGATGCTGACAGCCAACGAAGGATATCAATATCTCGAAATTCGTTTCTTCGAACATTTCAATAGTAAGCTAATGCAGGCAATCCTTGACAGTGAGAACATTATCGGTGATTGTACCGTATCAAGGGATAGTCTTATAAACGAGACATACGGCGTGGTTGTAACATTGGATGCATTGAAGAAATTGGGTTATTCTGAAGAAAAGGTTCCAGCCTATCTTCACTATCTGTCACGCAGTGTCAGTGCCGACACTATAGGTTTCAAGCTGTACGAGAATGAGTTTGCAGCAGCTCCGCTGCCTCTTCTAGCAGTTGTAAGACGTCTGCCAGGCAATATGGATATGATTGCATCGAAGTATCTCTATGAGCAGTGGAGCAACGACTATACATTTCCGCTCGATCTTAACAACAGAGATTACAGACGCGACATAATCTATTTTGTCGAGAATGACGTCAAAGATTTCGATGCGAAGGTTACAATCCTACTTCCCGACACTCTCAACAACTTCATGTTCCAGATACTCGAGGATGAACGGCCTGAACTCAAGAGCTGGAAACCCGGCAAGATGATGTCGGTTTTCATTGGTGACCACAATCTCGAGACACAAGCTTACATTGATTTTGACAACAGACTTAAGGAAACTTTCAAAGATAGTATTACCCGAATTTACAAATACAATTCATCGGACTACATATTGCCACAGGCATCATACCTGTCAATGAATTTCTATTCATTGGATTCAATAAGATCGTTTGAGCGCTTTGTGAAAGAGGATTTCAATGTGCAGATCGAGATGGCTCAAGTCAATGCCAAGGAAAACTTTAATGCAGTCAGCATTATGGCAAACATCCTTTCATGGGCAATGATTGTGTTCTCAATTGTCTGTATCATAATGTTTATTGTCAATATGTTGCAGAGTTATTTCCAGAAAGTTAAGCGCAATATCGGAACTTTTAAGGCATTCGGAATGGATTCCGACGAGCTCATCAAGGTGTATATTATCATATTGCTGACAATAGTGCTCACTGCCATTTTTATAGCAATATCATTTACCTGGATTATTGAGCTGATGCTGCCTTGTCTTGATATCATGAAAGACGGAACATACAACTATCTAGCACTTTGGAGTTCAAAAACGGTATATTCAATGCTTATTGTGCTTGTTGCAACAGTATTGACAGTATATATTGTAATGAATCGCATGCTCAAGCAAACTCCTGGTGACTTAATTTACGACAGAAACTGATTTTAGGATTCAATGGATGATAGAAACGTTATAATAGAAGGCAATCTGGTATATTTGAATGTATCGAATACCTGGTGTGTTTATGACCGCTCAAAAGAACCGTTAGGCGCAGGAGCCATGGGCACAGTCTACTATGGGTATACATGCAATACAAAAATACCTGTTGCAATTAAAAAGGTAAAAGATGTTTATTCAAACGACCCAAGTATACGTGCCCGCGCCCGGCAGGAAGCTGCTTTAATGTTTCGCCACCGCAATCTGGTTGAAATGCTTGGATTGTGCGAGTGGGAACATGACTATGGTCCAATATTTATTGTCTCAAAATATGTACATGGTGAGACATTCGACCAATTTGTGCAGAAAAAATTAGGTTCCATGCCGTTAATAAAGCGAGCAAGAACGATATGCAGTATGGTTATGCCCATATTCGAAGCGCTTAATTATTTGCATTCCAAAAACATTCTGCATATGGATATTAAGCCAACAAATATTATGGTCGAGAACGGCAATAATATAAGGCTTATGGATTTAGGTATTGCATATACAGAAGCCTACCAATCAACGAGCACCTCAAATATGATGGGAACACCAAAGTATGCAGCTCCAGAACAATTTGGGACAATGGGAACAAAAGAAACTGTTGATAATCGTACAGATATATATGAATTATCGGTAACAATTTATGAATTATTGTGTAATGAAAACCCGTTCTTGAGTCAGACTTTCGATGAATTAGTTGAAAAACATAAGACATTAGTGTTGCCATACCACGAAAAAATACCTAGACCGATTATGGATGTGCTTCGTAAAGCAGCACATCCCAATATGAAGATGAGGTATAGCAATATTATAGATTTTAGAAATGAATTTAAAAAATCAGTAGAAGTATTGAGTGATGAAAATAAATGCGATAAAAAGAATTCATTACAACTCATAAGTATGATGGTATTTTTATTGCTGGCAGTTTTAGGAATTATATATCTTATTATAATATAATACTTATGGTACAAATAGAAACAGTATTGCCATATATAGGAGGTATGGAATCTTGTATTGGAGGAAGAAATGAAAATCAAGATTCATGTGGATATTGTGAAACCATATATGGGCTTTTGCTTGTTGTATGCGATGGAATGGGTGGTGGTCCTTCGGGTAAAATGGCATCTTCCATGGCTGTAAATGAAATTATAAAGAATATTGGAACAGTTCAACCTGCATCTACAATAAAACCTGATGTTAAAACGGTATTAAATAATGCCGTAAAAAAAGCTAATGCTGTAATTTATGAATACAGCCAAGAATATATGGAGCATCAAGGCATGGGTACTACTGTGGTTGCTATGATTATTAATAGTGATGCTGCATTTGTTGCTCATGTTGGTGATAGCCGATGCTATCAAATAAGAAGAGGCGATATCGTTTTTAGAACACAAGACCATTCTGTAGTAGCAGAACTTATAAAAGCCGGTAATTTAACAGAAGAACAAGCCCGCTTATCTCCTAATTCTAATGTAATAACAAAATCACTTGGAATACAAAAAGACGTAGATGTTGAGATAGATGTATTATCCTATGAGAAACATGATCGTTTCTATCTATGCACAGATGGCGTCTGGGGTGCACTACCTCAAAAAAGTCTTATAAAACAATTTCATCGTTTTCCGAATATTGCAAATATACTTGCTAGTACTGCAATTCTTGTTGATGAACTTGGTGCTAAAAATGGGGGTCATCATGACAATCATACATTACTAATTATTGAAACAAAAACAAAATCAAAACTTATAACCAAAATGAGTACAAGAGACAAGCGTATAATGCAACTTCTAACAATTTTGCTACTTGTTAGTTTGCTTATTAATCTAATTGCCATAGTTAGTCGGGAACATAAAGTGTCTGAAGGATATTCTATTGCGGCAAAGGATAGCATCATATCATCTCTTAATAAAGAGAAATACCAATTAGAAATAGAACTGACGGAAACGGAGGAGGCATACCGCGATTCTATAGAATCCCTTAAAAATAAGATATCAACTATGCAATCAAGCAATGAAAAGTTTGAAGAAGAGTTGAAAAAACTTAATGAACAGGTTAAGAACAAGGAAGTCCAAGAGGCTAAGAAAAATGAAATTGCAAAGAAAACAAAAGAAGAGAATAAAAAATCACTCACCGGTAAATTAAGGATACTCATTAAAGGCGAAATTAGTAAATCTGATAGTACCACTCTTATTGGAAATATAAGTTTTACAGAACATGCAATAGAAGGAACTCCTGAATATAATAGACGTAGAAAAAACACATTAGAACAATTAAGGCAGGCCGAAGAAGGGTTTAAAAAAATTGGTGAAGAATCAAATTATAAAAAATTATATAATATAATAAAGAAGTATAAAAAGAGTGATAAGAAGAAAGTGCAGGCAATAGTTGATGAACTTGACAAAAAATACAAATAATAGACTAAAATGAAAATTATAAAGATTGGTCGTGATACAACTAGTAATATATTGCTAGAGCACGAGATGATTAGCAGGCATCATGCAATATTAAGAATTTATTCAACGGGTAAAATTGAATTAATTAGCATGGGGGCCAATGGTACAAAGTTGAATGGGACTTTAGTACGTCCAAATGTAATTTACAAGGTTAAACGTAGTGATATGATAGCATTTGCTGGTAAATACCAGTTGGATTGGGCATTGATTCCCGATCCTTTAAAGAAAGTGCGTATAGCGCTTATATGTCTGGCGATATGTTTGCTTTTGGTATGCTTGGCAGTTGCAACTAATAAGGTGTATAATTATTTCAATCCCCAAATAGAACCCAATTTTGAACCTGCAACGTCTGAGGCTGTGATGGTTGAAGAAACTAAACCTAAAACAAACGAAGACAGAGCACTTGATGTTGTACCGCTTAATCCTTCAAATAACAATGGTCTGACTATCTCATTAGACAAAGTTAAAGCGCAACAGGATTCTATAAAAAGGCAGAAAAAACAAGCAGAGAAGGAGGATAGTAGAGCTATTGACAAACTCTTCCCAGCTAAAAAGAAAAAAACGGTAGAAAAGCAGAAGGAAACACCTGTTAAACAGAAGGAAACACCAGCCAAGCAGAAGGAGGATGTGGATAGCAGTAATAATATCAATAATATATTAATGTAAATAAAATATTAACCATAAAATAATTACACTATGAAACTTATTAAAATTGGTAGCGCGCCTACAAACGACATTCAACTTTCAAGTTCTTATGTTAGCTCAACACACGCAGAAATTACATTGTTGGATGGAGGAGAGATTATTCTTGAAGATTTGGGCAGTACAAATGGTACATTTGTGGGGGATAAAAAAATTAAGGCAAATCAAGAGATATCTATTCGTCGCGGTGATAGAGTACGATTTGCCGATACAGAACTTGTATGGTCAAGAGTTCCTTCGTTGGCCAGCAATGCATCATATGCCCGGATTGTAAATATTGGAACAAACTATAGGAATGACATTCAAATAAACAGTGGTGCTGTAAGTCGTTTTCATGCAACAATCAAAATTGATAAACAAGGTAAAACTTTTATTGTCGATAATGGAAGTAAGAATGGAACAAAAGTAAATGGTATTAAAGTAGTAAAGGATGTGCCAACACTTATTAAAAGAGGTGATAACATTATCCTTGGCAATGAAGATGTTACAGAAACAATACAGCAATATATCCCTCAGAAAAAGAATGTTTTACTAATTTCACTCATCTCATTGGCTGTTGTTGCATCTATTGCTGTGATTGCACATCTTGTGCCCCGTCTTTTCCCGTCAGTGCCAGATGAAACAGCTGTAGTTCATGTATTTGCCGGCTATCATTATGAGATAACATTCAAAGATACTCCAATAGAATTCTCTACTCTTCAATTACGATATCCGAGCGAGGGAGAATGTAATTTTGAAGGAACTGCATTCTTTATAGATAAGCAGGGACACTTGGCCACAAATAAACATATTACAAGTCCTTGGAAATCTAGCTCTAACGATGACACTCCTCTTATAAAACAAGCTGCAGGGGCGTGGATATTGGCTTTGTTCGGCAGTGACTATATTGATACAAAGTCTGAATTAAGAAATCTTATAAGTACCCCTCAAGGAAAGGAACTTTATGAGTATATTGCGGATCGTTTCCCCGTAGAACAGCAGATTCTTCAATTAAATGTCCTGCTTAATAGTATTCGTAATGCGGAAATTGAAATTAAAGGAGTTCTTAACGATATACGAGTTGGTTATTCCGGTCGCATGTATGATCGTTTTGCTGAATATGAGCCTTGTACAGTTATAGCTGAGGATGAGAATACTGATTTAGCTATTATTAGATTAAACAATATGATTACTCCTGAAAATAAGGATTTCTTTGATATAAATAATGTATTTTTAGGAAAACTTGAACCTTTGCAGGACGAGTTGTGTACAACCGGTTTCCCTAGTGGAGTTGTTAAAGCATTATCAACAACCAGAACTTTGCAGCCTACAACATATGAGACAAAATGTAGTAAACGCCCCGAAAAATACATTTTTGAATGTCAGTCACTTTCTTCTGGTGGTGCAAGCGGTTCACCTATATATCTAAAAGGAACAGATAAACTTGTGGGTGTGCTGAGCCAAAGGTGGAGCACAAATGAAGGTGGTATAATATGTGTGCAGGCTCGTTATCTGAAAGACTTGTATGACAAAGAATGTAAATGATAGATATGAAAAAGCTCTTATTTATAAACATTCTTCTACTACTCCCCATATATTTATGGGGAGATAGTTATTGCAACTATGCCGATGTGGTAGAAAGTATTACAACAAAAAACAACAATCTCTATTTTGGTTTTATTCAAACTCAAGTTATGGGCAAAGAGGTTGAATTTCAAACCTATGCTACAATTTTTGAAAAATCGATAACACCAGATACTAAAATACACAGTACATTTATTTCCAAAGATAAATTAAGTGAAAAATGGAGATGGATTGTAGAAGATCATAGATTCGATGTGGAATATTGTGTCGAAGATGGTAATACCGGTTTGATGTTGTGTTCTTTTACAACGGAAGGAGTTACTATTGAGAATGTTGTTGTATTAAATACTGGCAATAATTTTGTACGCTATATTGATAATAATGATAGAAAAGATTATATAAAATTAAGCGATATATTATGTGTAGAGAAAAATCTTGAGCAACAAGAAAAAAGCGGGCTTATTGATGTGATACAGTTTAACGATAGTCGTGATGATATTAAAGGATATATAACCAAACAGACTATTGGCAAAAATATATCAGTAAAAGATTATGTAACAGGTATTATATCCGAGGTGAACCTGAAAGACATTAAAGCAATAAAAAAAGAATGTAAAGACAATAATGCATTACTTATTGAATCATCAAGATGGATTGAGGTAATTGAAACTGAGTCAGGAAGAACGTTGGAAGGGTTTATAACAAAGAAAATATATGACTCTAATGGTCAAGACGGGATAATGTCAGTTTTAACACCTGATAAAGGTTCTGACCTTGATTTTGTAAAGATGCGAGAAGTCGTTTCTATCAAACGTAGAATTAATACAAGGTATATAGACTTTTATTATACTACAACCTCTAACACGATTATTACAGTAAATGACCAAACTGTTTCAGAAGTCCCCATCAATAGTAAATCAAAAGAGTATTTTACAATTAATAACATCTCTGGTAGTATTGTAGATGTCCCAAAGAATAATTATAATGTTAATGCAAGTATTGTTATTAAGAGACCTATGAACGAAAATATCACAGACATTGTAGCATATGCAATAAGTGATATTCATGAAGAGAATTTCTATTATAAAGACATTCTTAATAAGTCGATTCAATCAAAACAATATATAAAAGGTAAGACTGTAATTGATACATTTACTTTGCCCACAGGTGTATATCTCTTATATGTTAAAGATGCTAATGTCGTTTATATCATAAGAATTTAATCCGTATAATACACAATAATATCCCCCCGAATCACCTATATGATAAGGTGACTTGAGGGGATATTATTGTGTATTATTAGTTGGAATAGGGTGGAGTGATTTCTAAACGAGAGGGGGCGATTTCAAATTGTAGTTGGTGTTTCTGTCGGTTCTGTTATTACTTGAGCTTTTTGAAACTATCCATTAAATATTTTATATAGTTCTATGCACAATACACATTTCTGCAATAATCAAAAATCTTTTTGTGTATATTGCAAGAAAATAATAAATTTGTAGCATTATAGTTAAAATGCTATACTTTGTAAAAGAATGATAAAAGAATATACGTCATACTCGTTGTTGCCACACAATACCTTTGGCATTGAGGCAAAGGCGGCAAGATATATAGAATTCTCCACCGAAAATGAGCTTGTAAAGCTGCTCAAAAAAGGGGTGGGGGTGCCTCTGCTTGTAATAGGCGGTGGCAGCAACCTTTTGTTTGTAAAAGATTTTGAAGGTACGGTGCTGCACTCGGCAATAACGGATATTGAGATTGCGGAAGAGAACGATGAATTTGTTCTTTTGCGTGTGGGCAGCGGTGTGAATTGGGACAGCCTTGTGGAATATTCCGTGAACATGGGGTGGTATGGTCTCGAAAACCTCTCGGCTATCCCCGGCGAGGTGGGCGCAAGTGCTGTGCAGAATGTCGGTGCATATGGCGTGGAGGCAGGCGACTTGATTTACAAGGTGGAGGCATTGGCTGTCTGTGATGGTTCAAAGCGCATCTTTTCGCAAGCCGATTGTACTTTTGCCTATCGTTACAGTATATTTAAGGAGAGCGAAAAGGGCAGAAATGTAATAACATATGTTACCTATTGTCTTAAAAAGAAAGGTGAGTTAAAACTCACATACGGGAATATAAAGGAGAAGGTTGAAGAACTTGGCGGTGCCACCCTTGCCAATGTGCGCCGTGCAGTGTGCGAGATACGCAATGCCAAGTTACCTTCGCCCGCTGAGATTGGCAGTGCAGGCAGCTTCTTCATGAATCCTGTTGTTACGGCTGAAAAAGCAGCAGAGCTTGTCACAGAGTATCCTCAAATGCCGCAATACAAGGTTGCCGGCGGTGTGAAGCTATCGGCAGGGTGGCTCATAGAGCAGTGTGGCTGGAAACAGACACCACACCCCACGGTGGGGGTCTATGAGCATCAGGCTCTTGTGGTGATAAACCGTGGTGGTGCAACAGGTGCCGAGGTTCTTGCCTTTGCAACCGAGGTGTGCAGCTCTGTGCGTGCCCGCTTTGGCGTGGAGCTTAAAATGGAAGTAAACGTAATTTCGTAGTCTATGAAACTCACTTTTCTTGGAACAGGAACATCAACAGGAGTGCCCGAATTGGGTTGTTCGTGCGAGGTGTGCACATCGAGCGATGCGCGCGACGCACGCCTGCGTTGCTCGGCAATGCTCGAGGCGGGTGGGGCACATATTTTAATAGATTGCGGGCCCGATTTTCGCACGCAGTTATTGCGTTCTCCCTTCCCTAAAATAGACGCTCTGTTGCTCACCCACAAACATTACGACCACACAGGCGGCATCGACGACCTGCGTCCCTTTTGTCGCGGAAAGGAGATTCCTATTTATGCCGACCGTGAAACCGAGATGCAGATACATGCAATGTACCCTTATTGCTTCGGTCCCAAGAAATATCCCGGCACGGCAAACATCGCGCTTAATATTATAGACGCTGATTCTCCGTTTATTGTCAATGGAATAGAGGTTACTCCGGTGAGGGTTTTTCATGGTATGTTCCCCATTCTCGGTTTCCGATTCGGTAAATTGGCTTATATCACCGATATGAGTTACATTGAGCCTTCGGAACTGGAAAAACTGCGTGGGGTGGAGGTGCTTGTGATAAATGCTCTCCGTTTCTCAAAACCGCATCGCACGCATCAAACCGTGCTCGAGGCGTTGCGCATTGTGGATATTTTGAAACCTCGCGAAACCTATTTCACCCATATGATGCACCATATAGGCCTGCACGCAAAGATTGAAAAGTGCTTGCCGGCGAATGTGCATCTGGCGTATGATGGATTGGGGATTGAAATATAATATATTAAGCGAGCCCGTGGGCTTGCTTAATATATTATATTTATTGCTCTACAATCTTTTCAAAGTCGGCATTTATGTCGCAGTTATGCTCAAAATCCCATAGCGATATACTGCGTATCTTATAATAGTAGTACCAATAATTCTGCAATTCGTATAGGTGGTTGCGGCGTGTTTGGTCTTTGCTTATCTGTGCATCGTTAAGGTCGAGAGTACTTATCTTGCCTATCATAAAGGTCTCCATATTGGTGTAGTATCTTCTGCCGGCAATCTCGTCGGCTTCGCGGGCGATTTCCAGTTGTCTCTGTTGCTTGTTGAACTGCTCCACAAGAATAAACAGGTTGCTATGAAAATTGCGCATCTCCTGCTTTATGCGGTTATTGGTTACCTCGCGATTACTCTCGGCAACCTTAATCTGTCCGCGTCGTTTCCCCCAGTCGAGTATAGGTATGCTTATCCCCACATTTACAATTTGGTTATCGAGCAGGTTGTCATATGCCGCAGGAATGCTGCCGTTGGTGCCGCTGTAGCCTATTTGTGCCGTGAGGCTTATATCGCGAAGAGCGCTTTTGGCGTTTGCCACATTGTAGTCGGCCTGCAGACGACGGCGTTCAATGTTTTTAATGAGCGCATTGTTGGCAAGTGCCTTTTCCAGCACATCTTCATATTGCAGTTTGTTGCTCGTTATTTTTTCGGGCAGTTGCGGCACAATCTCTTTATTGTCGTCTATATTCAGAAACGTGTGCAGGTTGAAATCGGCGGTTTTCAAGTTACTCTCGTAGCTTGCAAGGTTCGATTCTGCGTTGAGTACATTCAGGCGCAGTTGCAGCAAATCGTTTTCGCTTATTTTTCCCATCTTGCGCTTTGTTATCGCCACCTCGTATAGTTTTTGCGCGTTGGCAAGGTTCTGCTTGGCAATATTGACATTCTCCGTGGCTATGAGCAAACCGAAAAAGTAGTTTATGCAGCTCATTGTAATCTCCTCGGTCTCGGTGAGGAAATTAGCTTTTGCCTCGGCATAACGTACCGGCTCTATTCGCCTGTTCCATTTCAGATGGTTCACGCCGAAGATAGGTTGGTTGAGCGTGAGTGATACAGGGGTTATCATATATCGCTTGTTACCACTGCCACTCAATGTGTTCAGGTAGTTAAGTGAACTGTTGAGCGAAATACTACCGCCGGTAAACCACAGGTTCTGTTGCACACTTATACGCCCGTTGCTCTCAAGATAGTTGTTGCGCACAAAGGTGTATGTGCCGTCGCTGTTCTGGTAGCTGCTGTAGCTTCGGCTTAGATAGGGCGTGGTACCGCTTATCTTTACCTCGGGCAACAGGTTGGCGCGGTAGCTGCGATATTGCCAGTAGGCTGCACGCAACTCGTCGAGTGCAACGGCTGCATCGAGGCTGCGGGTGCGTGCCATGAGTATTGCATCGTCGAGCGTGAGGTGCAGCGTGTCGCCGGCGTGGCTTGCTTGTGCAATGGAGATAAATAACAATGCTATAAATATAAACCTTTTCATATGGGCAAATAATTAAAAACACCGGTGGATTTTATATAACGGTCCACCGGTGCTTGCGTTATGAGAAATATTATTCAACCTGTCTGCCGTCGAAGAAACGTATGGTGCGCGATGTCTGTTTCGCCTGCTCCTCGTTGTGGGTAACCATAACGATTGTGCGCCCATCTTCCTTGTTCAGTTTGTGGAGAATCTCCATAATCTCGGCACCCATTTTAGAGTCGAGGTTACCGGTGGGCTCATCGGCGAGGATAATCTCGGGGTTGCCAATTATGGCGCGTGCAATGGCTACACGCTGGCACTGTCCACCCGATAGCTGCGACGGCATGTGGTACATACGGTGGCTCAACCCCACACGTTCCAATACCTCCTTGGCAAGCCTGCGTCGTTCACTGCGTTTTACACCGCGGTAGAGCAGCGGAAGTTCCACATTGTCTATAACATTAAGCGAGTTTATAAGGTGGAAACTCTGGAACACAAATCCCAATGTGCGGTTACGGAAATCTGCCATCTCCTTGTCGCTCATTCCTGTTGCGTTGTATCCGGCAATCTCAATGGTGCCGCTTGTGGGTTCATCGAGCAGGCCTATGATATTGAGCAGCGTCGATTTTCCACAGCCCGAAGGTCCCATTATGCTCACGAATTCTCCTTTTTCCACTTTGATGTTCACATTCTCCAATGCCTGTGTCTCAATGGTGTCGGTACGATAAATCTTGTTTATTCCTGTTAATGTAATCATAATTGTAAAGTATTTAAGTTATTATCATTTTATATCTCTTTAAGTGCCGCGGCGGGGTTATGCTCAACCACGCGGTTCACGGCAATAAATGTTCCGATGAGTGCCGTTGCAAGCATTATCGCATAGCTGCAACCGGTGTGCATTATAAAGTGTGGAATCTTCTCCAGATAGAAACCTATTATATAGCCTATCTCGTATGCACTGTTGTAATATATCGATTCCTTTGCCGTTTTCACAAGAAACGGTGCTGCCACGATGTATGCAAGCGTTACAAGAATGGCGGCTTCGGCAAGGAACTGTAATATAATCCTTTTGCGGCTTGCTCCCACGCTGCGCATCAAGCCTATCTCCCCGCGACGGGCATTTGCTCTTATCCAAAAACAGCCTACCATACCCAGGAATATGCAGCCGAGAGCAAACAACGATAGTGCAATGTTCATCTTTATCTCCCCCTCGCCACCTGTAAATTTCATATTATGCTCCTGCATCCTGCTCACGGGGACCACTCCTCGGCATATGAAAAACCCGCTGCTCAACGTGGGGGCAATCTCTTCATTGAACCGTTTTTCAAACGAGGCACGTTCCACACCCTCTTTAAGTCTTATGACGATAGGGTAATTCTCGCCCATATCGCTATAATAGGAGGCGTGTGTCCTGAAATCTTTCTCAAAAGTTATAATGGAGTGTTCCAACGGTACATAATACTTGTAGTTTGTCTTGAAATCTTTATATACACCCGCAATCCTGCACTTGCTACCCCAACGGTCAATCTCTTTTTCTTTTACTCTTGTTGTGCCATAGAGAGATTTTGCATACTCCTCGGATATGTATATATCATTCACTCTATCAACTCCTTCGGGTAGTATTATGTTGCTGCCGGTTTCGGCATCGATAATACCGTATGTGGCAAAGGGTTGCTCGTCGCCAAGTTCGGGCAGGGCTGTAAATAACAGTATATCGGCAAGGTCGTTGTAGGGCTGTATTTCCAGCGTGCCTTTGCCGGGGCCTGTTACGTTGCCTCCCGGGATTGATGCCCTCTCGGCAACGCAGTAATATTCAACCTCGGGGAGGTCTCGCACCGCTTTTATTATGTTTATGTATGTTTCGCGTCGTTCCATAGGGGTTTTTATCTGCGCCTCTTTGTCGCCCTGCGGTCCTATTACGATAACATAATCTACATCCACCACATAGCATTCGTCTGCGCTGTGCCCGTCGGGTACAAGGCTGTTGCCGGCATAATAGTATAGGCTGTCGGTAACGCTCCACAGGAAATATCCCGCCAAGACAAGTTCTATGAATATCCACATATTGGCGCGGCGGCTGTTCCACATCTGTTTTATAATCATCGTAATCATACGTTCTTGTTTTTTATCTTTTTGTGTTTAACGAATGTACAATAGGGTGGCGCATTGCCCACAGTGCCGGCACAAGTGCCGAAATGAGGTTGAGCGTCGTACACAGGAGGAATGTTGCCACTATTATTGGGAGATTAAAGAGCATTTCGGTTGTTATGTATTGCCCGTATCCGCTTTCGATATTCGGCGCTATGCTTATCACCTGGAAAATCCATTCATTGGCATTGCACACTATTATAAATGATATTATTACGCCTGCAATTCCTCCAATGCAGGTGAGAAAGAGGTTCTCCCAAAGTACCTGTCTTATAAGTTGCCACTTGTTTGCGCCGTATGCCTTGCGCACGCCGAACTCGCTTATTCTCTCGTCCATACGCGAACTTATCATTGCGCACAGGTTAAGTGCGGGTATAATGAGCAGAAAAAGGAAATTCTTTATTATATCCCAAACACTGTTCTCTATCTCGTTATTATGAAAAGTATAATTACCCATTGCATAGTATGCGTAATTGTGCGGTTGCCCGTGCAGGTCGTAGTCGTAATGTTCTATATCCTCTTCGTCGTATCGGGCAACAAGGTCGGAAATCTCCTTTTTCAGTTCCGTGGGGTTGTCGGTGGTAATGTACATAACGGCACTATCCATCCCATCGACCAGGCTTTTCTCTATAGCCAACTCCCAACTTGGTGTATATATATCGGCGGCTGTTGCCGGCATCACTCCCGAAACATCTTTAACAACGCCTCCAATGGCTCCCATTCTGTTGCCATGTACATAGATATCCCTGCCCACGACATCGGTTGTGCCGTATAGCCTTTTGGCGAAACTCTCCGATATAACAACCCTTGCATTTTTGCTCATTACCGTCTCGCCGTTTGAGTACATTGGTGCCCCGGCAATAAACTCAAAATCGAATATCTGCCAAAACTCATCGCTCACCGAGAGCCCCAGAACCTGTGTCTCAACCTTTCCATCGGGAGTGGCAGAGAACGGCGCGTACTCCTCTTCGCCTCTCTCCACAAGGCAGGCTTTGTCGCAGCTTGGCAGCTCTTTCACCAGTCTTAGTATTGTGTAACCGGGGTATCCGCCTGTGTGTACCTCTAAATCGGTGTTTGCCACCTTCATTGAGATGGGGCTGAGCACCATTGTGCGTGCGCGGTCGTACTCGGGGTAGATGGGGGCAAGTTTTATGTAATAGAGTATAAACAGCACCATAGTAAATGAGATGGAGAGGGCTGTGCCTGCGATGTAGATGCCGGTGAACAGCTTGTGCTGCCGCATCATTGTGA
>CAYRFX010000009.1:0-30175 GCA_964423665.1 uncultured Bacteroidaceae bacterium
TCAATAATTTAACAATGAATCAAAAGCAGAATTTCAACTGCTGATTCGCATTAATATTAAATAGTTATGAATTTATTACAGCAGGCTGCGTCGGCTAATTGGGCGCAAATGATATTTGGTAACCAATGGTTCCTTCTCATTGCAATGATTGCAATATTCTACTTTTTGATGATTCGTCCCCAGCGTAAGCGTCAGAAGGAGATTGATAATTTCCGCAAAGGTTTGCAGCCCGGGCAGGAGGTTGTTACAAGTGGCGGCATTTATGGAAAGATTAAAGAAATCAATGACAATGTGGTGCTTCTTGAGGTTGCTCACAATGTTAATATAAAAGTAGATAAATCTACAATCTTTGCCAATCCCGCAGCTTCTCAGCAGTAAAATTGTATAAGTGAAAAGAGTCCTTTCTAAAATAAAAGGCGTGAACGCCCCTGCGGGGCGCGATATGTTGCTTTTCCTCTTTTTTGTGCTGGTCTCGTGTTGTCTGTGGCTGATGCTCACTCTTAACAGAGACTATGAGACCGATATAAAGTTCAGCCTTTCAGTAAAAGAGGTTCCCGAAGATGTCAGTTTTTCGCCCCAAAGCGAAGAACTGATTGTTCGTGTGAGCGACCGCGGAACCACACTCATGAACTACAAACTGGAGACTTTTTTGCCCATCTCGGTCAATTATTCCGAGCTTGTGAACAAGAAAGGACGTCTTGTGCTGCCTGTCGCCGCATTGCAGAAACGTGTGAAAAAGCAGTTGCGCTCATCTACCGCAATATTATCGGTGTACCCCGATACTTTGCTCTATTATACAAAGGAGAGCGCGGTAAAATATCCTGTGCTTTTTAATGGGTCGGTTGTAGCTGCGCGTCAGTATGCACTGGGAGATATAATTGTTGCCCCCGATTCGGTGTGGGTGTTTGCTCCGTCTCAGATAGCAGATACCTTGAAGAGTATTTCGACGGATTTTTTTGCAAAGGAGGAGCTGCGTGATACATTGAGTATAACTCTTCCGCTTGCCGTTGCAGCCGATGTTCGTTGCAACCCGTCAGAGGTTAATGTAACAATCCCCGTCTATCCCTATACTCAAAAAAGTTTTGAGCTTCCTGTGCGTGGCATCGATTTTCCCGATACATACAGGTTGCGCACAATCCCCTCACGCGTAAAGGTGAAGATGAATGTGAAATCGGACGATTATAAACTCGTGAATGCCGATGATTTTGAGGTGGGAATAAGCTATCTTGATATTTATGGCTCTGAGAGTAACAGTGCAGAACTGAAACTCTTCCGTTCTCCTTCTTGGGTGAAGGATATAAAAATAGTTCCCGCTACGGTTGAATATATAATAGAGCAGCAATGAGCAAGGTGAGATTGGCAATAACAGGTAATATCGGCAGTGGAAAATCGGTTGTTTCGCGCATGCTCGCTATCATGGGAATTCCTGTGTATGACTGCGACAGCCGTGCAAAGATGCTTATGCAGAATGATGCCTCCATAAGACGGGCCCTTGTGCGCATGTTTGGCGAGGAGTGCTACGATGCAGACGGGAAGTTGAATCGCGCCTATCTTGCAGAACGCATCTTTATTGACAGCGACAATGTGAAACGTGTCAATGCTCTTGTACACCCTTGTGTGAAAGCCGACTTTGTGGCATGGGCATCGGCGTCGGATAGCGATATCGTCGCAGTAGAAACTGCCATTCTTTATGAATCGGGTATGATTGATGCTGTGGATAAGGTGTTGCTTGTGTGGGCCGATGAGGAGACTGCCATAAAACGTGTCATGAACAGCAGGGGCATGAGTCGTCCGCAGGTTGTGAGGCGATTGCAGAATCAGATGTCTGCCGATGAACTGCTCATCCTGTCCGATTACTCGCTGCGCAACGACGGTGAAACGCCTATACTGCCTCAGTTGGTCGGTGTTATTGAGGAAATGCGCGATAAAAACATTGATTAACATAATATTCTTTGTTTTGCGCTGCCGATGTTATAATTTCGCATCATCATTAAGATGTTTGGCAAAATTGAATAATTTAAGATAAAGTTTTAATATATGTTTGAGAGAATTTTAACAATTTCGGGTAAACCCGGTCTTTACCGCTTGTTGTCGAGCGGTCGTAATATGTTTGTAGTTGAGGCTGTTGATGCAACCAAAAAACGTATGCCTGTGTATAACAGTGACAAGGTGGTGATGCTTGACGATATTGCAATATACACCGATACTGAGGAGGTGCCTTTGCGCGCAGTATTCCAGAAAATTTATGAGAAAGAGAACGCCGTTCTTCCTTTTAATCTCAAAGCCAGTACTCCCGAAGAGCTTGTAGCCTATTTTGAGACTGTGATGCCCGATTATGACCGTGAGCGTGTGTATCTTACACATATTAAAAAGATGTATTCTTGGTATAATATCCTGGTTGCAAATGGTGTAACCGATTTTCAGGAAGAGCAGCCTGAGGAGGGCGCAGCTGAATAATTATGAAACGCATATTCCTTTTAGTTGCAATTTTTGCATTTACCATGAGTGCGTCGGCACAATGGACAAACTTTTTAAGCAATGCTCTTAGCAAGCTTACTTCTTCGTCATCTGAGACTAAGGAGACTGCAACTTCTACAGCTCAAAGTGCAGTTAAGAATGTGCTGAGCAGTCTTCTTGGCAGTAGTGTGCCTGTGTCCGAGGCTACAATGACAGGGACATGGAATTATGAGGGTGTCTCTTGTGTGCTGGAGAGCGACCAGGCGCTTGCAAGCCTTGGCGGCAGCCTTGCTGCGGGCAAGGTGGAGGAGAAACTCGATGGTTATCTTGCAAAGGTGGGTGTTGCTCCCGGTGCTTGTACATTTGCTTTTCTTGATAATGATTCTTGCAGATTCACAGTGAAGGGACGTAGTGTAAACGGAACATACACTCTTAACTCTAAAGAGAAAACTGTTGTCTTTAACTTTTATGGTCGTCTCTCGATGACAGCCCATGTATCCTATGACCTTTCTAACATGAATCTTGTCTTTGATGCTGATAAACTATTGACACTAATAAAGAAGGTTACATCAACGGTGGCTTCATCAAGTTCATCGGGTAGTGGATTGGGCTCTTTGTTGAGCAGCTTTACATCCGGTGGTTCTTCTTCGTCTGCTACCACATCTACTCTTTCCACGGTATCTTCGTTGCTTAATAATTATACAGGCATGATGCTGGGAATGAAATTAAAGAAATAGATTTCTTGGTTTACAAATAAAAACACCAATCGCAAAAATGCGATTGGTGCTTTTTATTTATTAGGTTAAACTTATTTTTCAGGATTTACATCGAGCAATTCTACTACAAAGCAGAGAGCCTCGTTGGGTCCTATGTCGGCACCGGCACCTCTTTCACCGTATGCAAGTTCCGAGGGTATCCATAATGTGATTTTGCCACCCTTGCCAACGAGTTGGAGACCTTCGCCCCAGCCCTTGATTACTCTGTTGAGGGAGAAATCTATGGGCGCATTGCGTTTGTAACTGCTGTCAAAGACTTTGCCTGTGCGTGTTGTTCCCTCGTAGTGAACTTTTACAACATCTTCTATTGAAGTGGGTTTTGCGCTCATGTCTCCCTCTTTTTCAATCTTGTAGAGGAGACCGCTTGCGGTTTTCTTCACGCCTTTTTTCTTTTCAATCTTGGCAAGCCACTCTTCTGATGCTTTCTTGTTCTGTGCTGGTATTTTTACAGTAAAATACTCTCTCAGGTATTTGTTTGCCTCGATATTGCTCATGGGCGCATTGCCGTTGCGTGCCTCATTAATACCTTTCTCCACCCATACAAGTTGCATGGGAATATTGTTTTTGGCGAGGGTTAAACCTGCGTCTGCTCCTATGAATGCCGATGTGAGAGTGCGTGTCTCTTCGTCGGTGTAGAGCGGTGTGTTTCCTGTAGAATCGCTCTTTGCTGCCTGTATCTGCATTTGACGCTCGCGACCAAATACCTTTATGTAAATTTTCTGCATGTTCTCTTCTTTGAGCGTGTCTTTGCCTACAACCACCTCTTTACCCATTGCGAGGTTTGAGAGTGTAGAGATAATGCAGTCTGCATCAAGTTCCAGCTCTTTGACGATGCCACCGTCTATGAATAACTGATGACCCATAACCATGCCATATACATATGAGATGCTGTCCATCTTGTTCAAACTACCTCTTGTGATGGTAGTATTGTTCTCGTTGCTTCCGCAAGAGATTGCAGCCATTGTCATGAGGGCTGCGGTTGCTGTAATTAATACCTTTTTCATTTTATTGTTTATTGGTTTTGTGATACTCTATTAATCCGTTTATTGGGCTTTCAACAATGTTGCCTATCGATAAACCAAGGCTCTCTGCTGTCTCTTTTATCTCTTTTGCAAAGTTCACTCCAATGCTTCCGATAATGTGTATTGGCAGCCATGAGCGGCGATAGACCATTGTGTTGCGCTGGAAAAATTGTGTGAAACAGCGCACAAGCAGGTCGTGTATCTCTGCGTTCTTGCGATTTTCGTGCAAAAATGGTGCGAAACTTGCAAGGAATCTGTTGGGGAGTGGTTCATGATATACACGTTCCAGTATTCCGGCTACGGTGAGGTCATACTGTTTAAGGAACTTTTCGCAAAGAGGCTGCGACAGCTGTTTTTTTATGCAGTCGCTCACTAATTGGCGTCCCAGATGTGCACCGCTGCCTTCATCGCCCAGGATATAACCTAACGATGGGGTGTTGTCTGTGATTTTCTTTCCGTCGAACAGGCACGAATTGGAACCGGTGCCCAAGATGCATGCTATGCCTTCTTCGTGTCCGCATAGTGCTCGTGCTGCGGCAAGCAGGTCGCTGTGTATATGTATGTCGCGTGTGGTGAAAATCTTTTCAAGGGCGGTTTGCATGCGCTTGTTTGCATTCTCATAGGCGCACCCTGCTCCGTAAAAGTGGATTGTTTGCGGGGCTGTTGTGTCAATATTGCCAACCAGTTCCTTTGAGAGTACATCGAGAATCTCTTTTGAACTTTGCTGTGTGGGGTTGAACCCTTGTGTCTTAATGCGGGTAATGATGCTGTCTTCGTGGAAAAGCACCCAATCTGTTTTGGTGGAACCGCAATCGGCTATCAATATCATATTCTCTTGTAATTTTTCGCGAAGATACACCTATTTTTATTTCTTTCCAAAGTCGGGGTCGATTTTTAGCATTGCCGAAACCGCAAAAGTGGCAAAACAACATATCATTACCCACCAGAAGAATAGCTCGTAGCCCAAGGCTTGCTGTATGTAACCGCTTATCATTCCCGGGAGCATCATGCCAAGTGCCATAAAAGCAGTTGATATAGCGTAGTGTGCTGTGGGGTATTTGCCTTGTGCAAAATATATGAGATAGAGCATATATGCCGTGAAACCGAATCCGTAGCCCATCTGTTCAATGAATATGCAAAGGTCTATGATAAGTTGCTCGCAGGGTTGTGCCATGCTCAGGTAAACATATACAAAATCGGGTATCGATATTGCCATAACCATAGGCCACAGCCAGTATTTCAATCCCTTTTTGGATATTGCCACTCCGCCGGCTATGCCGCCTATGATTAGTCCTATAACACCAATTGTGCCATAAGTGATTCCTATCTGCTCGGTTGATAGGGCAAGTCCCCCGGCTTCGCGGCTGTCGAGCAGGAAGGGGTTTAGCATCTTCACGAGTTGTGCTTCGGGCAGGCGGAAAAGTAACATGAAGGTGACTGCTGTTACAATACCGGGTTTTTTGAAGTATGATACAAGAATCTCTTTGAAGTTTTTCAAAGCCTCGTTCACGCCTTTAATGCTGCGCGATACATCACTCGCTGGCTTGGGCAGTGCTTTTGCGTGGTAGCTGCCAAGCAGAAACATTATTGCAGCTGTGGCGGCAAATGTTATGCTCCATGCTGTAACAATGGAGCCTGTGTATTTTTCCAAGCGACCGGCAACTATGATGAGCACGCCTTGCCCAAATATGGTGGCTATGCGGTAGAAGATGCTGCGTATGCCCGAGAAGAATGATTGTTGCTCGCCGCTCAGCCCCAGCATATAAAATCCATCGGCAGCAATATCGTGAGTGGCGGAACTGAATGCCATAAGCCAGAAGATGGCAAGCGACCAACAGAAAAAGTCGTTAAGCGGTAATGTGAATGCCACGGCTGCGAGCATTGCTCCCATAATAAGTTGTGTACCCACAATCCACAGACGGCGTGTTTTCAACATCTCCACGATGGGGCTCCAGAAGGGTTTTATAACCCAGGGCAGGTAGAGCCAGCTTGTGTATAGAGCAATGTCGGCGTTGCTCACTCCCATTCGCTTGTATAGAATAACCGATATTACCGTTATGGCAAAATAGGGCAGTCCCTCGGCAAAATATAGTGTGGGTATCCAGCCCCAACCGCTTTTCTTTTGTTGCATATTGTATGTGATAATCTTTTTCGCGAAGATAACGTATTTCCTTGCTCGGTGCAACTTTTTGAGCAAAACAAAAGCAAGCTTACAGAATTGAAGCTTGCTTTTGTTTTGATGAGTATGTAATAATTTACAGGGTTTGTGTATTCGCTATTATACAATACCTTGTGCCATCATAGCTTTGGCTACTTTTAAGAAGCCGGCTACGTTTGCGCCCTTTACATAGTCTATGTAACCATCTTCGCAGGTTCCGTATTTTACGCACGCGCTGTGTATGTTGTGCATAATCTCGTGCAGCATTTCATCCACTTTTGCGCTGCTCCAGTTGATTTTGCCTGAGTTCTGGCTCATTTCGAGACCCGATACCGATACACCTCCTGCGTTTGATGCCTTGCCGGGAGCATAAAGTATCTTTGCTTGCTGGAATGTGTGGATAGCCGCGGGAGTTGAGGGCATGTTTGCACCTTCCGATACTGCGATTACACCATTTGCAACAAGTGTCTTTGCATGCTCGCCGTTTATTTCGTTCTGTGTTGCCGAGGGGAGTGCAATGTCGCCTTTTTCGCCCCAGGGCTTAGCATCGGCAACGTATTTGCAACCATATTTGTCGGCATACTCCTTAATACGTCCGCGGCGCACATTTTTGAGCTCCATGATAAAATCGAGCTTCTCGCGTGTGATGCCGTCGGGGTCGTAGATGTAACCGTTTGAATCGCTCATGGTAACCACCTTGCCACCGAGTTCGATAACTTTCTCCACGGTGTACTGTGCTACGTTGCCCGAGCCCGATACAAGGCACACTTTGTCTTTAATATCCAAGCCGCGTGTTTTCAACATCTCTTGCAGGAAGTAGATGTTTCCGTAGCCTGTTGCTTCGGGGCGGATAAGAGAACCACCGAACTCCAAGCCCTTGCCGGTGAAAACACCGTTGAACTGGCGGGTGAGTTTCTTGTACATACCGAACATGTAGCCTACCTCGCGTCCGCCAACACCGATGTCGCCGGCGGGAACGTCCATATCGGGACCTATGTTGCGCCACAGCTCTGTGATGAAGGCTTGGCAGAAGCGCATAACCTCAGCGTCGCTCTTTCCTTTGGGGTCAAAATCGGAACCTCCCTTTGCTCCTCCCATGGGAAGGGTGGTGAGAGAGTTTTTGAATGTTTGCTCAAAGGCGAGGTATTTGAGAATGCCCACGTTTACCGAGGGGTGGAAACGGATACCGCCTTTGTAGGGGCCGATGGCGTTATTGTGCTGCACGCGATAGCCAGTGTTCACCTGTACGTTGCCTTTGTCGTCGGTCCATGTTACACGGAAAGTGAATACTCGGTCGGGGATACAAAGTCTCTCAATAAGGTTGTTTGCCTCAAATTCTGGGTGTTTGTTATACTCCTCTTCTATTGAGTGCAAAACTTCTTCCACTGCCTGAAAATATTCGGGCTCGTTGGGAAATCTCTTTTTTAGGTTCTCAAGTGTTGTTTCTACTTTCATATTGTTGTTTTTTTTATTGCTTCGTGGAATGCAGCTTCTGTTGCAAACTGTCGGCTGTTATTAATTTGTTCTTGCCATCTGTTTTTTTAATTGGCATCGCAAAGTTAATGTATGATTTTGAAAAAATGAAGAAATGCAAGCGTTTTTTTGAAAAAACAAGAAAAAAGTTTGTTTTGTTACGAATTTTTGGGCGTTTTTTTTATGAAAAAAGGATTAACGAGAGATTTTTGTATTTGTATTGCCGGGTTTCTGTCATTTTGCAAGAGTAATAGGTGGGTATCTTGCGTTATTGTTGCATTTGTATGTGGTTGTAACTTCTATTATTATAATTATGTCTATAAAATTTTTATTTTGGCAAACTTGATGTATCTTCGCAAAAATGATATAGTAGATATGGTTTGCAATTAAGAACCGGTGTATAAATTATATAATTATGGTTACAGTTCTCAAAGAATTGTTTGAAAAGGTTGTTGGGCGTGCGCCTGTTGCGGTGGTGAAATTGTCGGGTGATGGTTCCAACCGCTCTTATTATAGAATGTGCGCGGGCGACGTTTCGATTATAGGTGCGGTGGGCACTTGCGTGGAGGAGAATACTGCATTTGTTGCCATGAGCGAAAAATTTCGTGCTTGCGGGATAGATGCTCCCGAGGTGTTTGCGATCTCTGCCGACGGCTTGTGTTATATTCAAGAGGATTTGGGCGATCTCTCCTTGTTTGCCTATATGAAGGAGTCGCGCGCGTGTGGTTCTTTTTCGCAGAAAGATGAAGAGATGCTTTGTCGCGTGATGTCGCTTCTCCCTTGTATTCAATATGGTGTTGCCGACGGGTTTGATTTTGGTGTATGTTATCCGGTCTCGACCTTTGACAAGCGCACAGTGATGTGGGATCTTAATTATTTCAAATATTGTTTTCTTAAAGGTGTGGGTGTTGAGTTTAACGAAAGCCTGCTCGAAGATGAATTTGAAAAAATGTCAGGCTGCTTGTTGGAGAATGATGATAACACCTTTATGTACAGGGATTTCCAGTCGCGTAATGTGATGATTCACGATGGGCGTCCGTTTTTTATTGATTTTCAGGGAGGTCGCAGGGGGCCGCTCTATTATGATGTGGCATCTTTTGTGGGGCAGGCTCGCGCTTGTTACACTCCTCGGGTGGTGCAGGTGATGGTAGATGCTTATCTTGCTGCGCTTGAAAAGTACCACTCTGTCAATCGTGCCGATTTTATGCGTAATTTAACCCTGTTCCGCGTGTTTCGTCTATTGCAAAATCTTGGAACATATGGTTTCAGGGGGCTGTATGAGCACAAAAAGGCTTTTGTGGAGACTATTCCCGGCGCGCTTGCGCAGTTAAAGGAACAACTTGAGGCTTTGAATGGCGAGTTTCCCATTCTTTCTCGGCTGGTTGGTGAGATTGCAGAGTTGCCAATGTTTGCAAAGCAATCGGCAACGGAGCTCACGGTAGATGTTATGAGCTTCTCTTATCGTCGCGGCATACCCGAAGATTACTCGGGAAACGGTGGCGGCTTTGTCTTTGATTGCCGTGCGATTCACAACCCCGGGCGCTACGAGCCGTATAAAAAGTTATGTGGAATGGACGAGCCGGTGATTAATTTTCTGGAGACAGAGAGTGAAATTGCATCTTTTCTTGATAACGCTTATGCATTGGTGGATAATATGGTTGATACATACAAAAAACGTGGTTTCACTCATATACAGGTGTGTTGTGGCTGCACGGGTGGGCAGCATCGTTCTGTTTACAGTGCCGAGCATATTGCACGTCATATTGCCGAGAAATTTGGCGTGAGAGTGGTGGTTACGCACCAGATGCTGAATAAAAAATATGTGATAGAAAAAAATGATAATCTTAAATAAACTATTATGAAAGAATTACTTAATATGCTTGATGCATCGCCTGTGAATTTTCTGGCGGTGAAATATGCCGAGGATTTTCTCTTGTCGGCAGGCTTTGAGAAGGTGGAGATAGGGCGCTTGCCCGAATTGGAGCCCGGGAAGGGGTATTATATAACCAAAAATGGTTCGGCGTTGTTCGCTTTCCGCATGGGCGGTGGGGCTGTTACCGATGGCTTCAAATTAATCTGTGCGCACACCGATTCTCCCTGTTTTCGTGTGAAACCCGCTCCCGAGATGGTATCTGAGGGCGGCATGATACGTCTTAATACAGAGGTTTATGGCGGTCCCATTCTTTATACATGGTTCGACCGCCCGCTGTCGCTTGCCGGGCGTGTGATATTGCGTGGAGAATCATCGCTGCGTCCTGTTAAGCGTTTGTTGCACATTAAGCGTCCTTTGCTCATAATCCCTCACCTCGCGATACATTTTAACCGCGAAGTGAACGAGGGCAATAAAATAAATCGCCAGAAGGATATGATGCCGGTGTTGGGCTTTATAAACAACCATTTTGAAAAAGAAAATTTTTTACTTAATGTGGTTGCCGAAGAACTTGGCGTGGAGCCTGCCGATGTGCTTGATTTCGACCTCTCGCTCTACGATGCAACGCCTGCCTGCTTATGTGGCTTGAATAATGAATTTGTGTCATGCGGTCGCCAGGACGACCTGCTCATGTGTTATGCCGGTTTGCGTGCAATGGTAGAGAGCAAACCTTCGCAAATGACACAGGTGCTTGCTCTCTTCGATAATGAAGAGACTGGTAATATGACCAAGCAGGGTTCTGCTTCTCCGATGCTGCGTAATTTGTTAGATGCTATTATGTTAGCCTGTGGTGGCAAGAGCGGCGATTTGTATGCTGCTGTGGAAAACTCATTTATGGTTTCTGCAGATATGGCGCATGCTCTTCACCCCAACTATCAAGAAAAACACGATCCTACAAATCACCCTGTGATGGGCGGTGGTCCGGTTATAAAATACAATGCCAATCAAAAGTATGTTACCGATGCCGAGTCGGCTGCGGTGTTTGCCGAGGTGTGCCGCAAAGCAGGCGTTCCTTGCCAATATTTTGTGAATCGTAGCGACATTGCCGGTGGCTCTACACTTGGAAATACTTTGACAACCCAGTTGCCCATGCGTGGTGTGGATATGGGTAATCCCATGTGGGGTATGCACTCAGCTCGCGAGACTTCTGCAGCTGTTGATACTATATATGCTATAAAGGCTTTCGCGGCTTTTTACGATGCCGAATAACGGCTTTTTGTCGTGAATTTCAAAATCGCCTCCGGAACATTTTTGTCCCGGAGGCGATTTTTTGTTCTTTGTTGCCTGCCAAAGGCTCAATTTATTCCTCTCTTTTCTTCCTTTTTTGGCTGATTTTGTGTAACTTTGCGCAACTTTATAGTTTTTATATAAAATGAAGAAGAAATTTCCTGTATATAATCAGTTGAATCTGCCTCAGATAAACAAAGAGGTGTTGAATGAGTGGGAAGAGAATGATTTGTTCTCAAAGAGTATGACAGAGCGTGAGGGTGCTCCCTCGTTTGTCTTTTTCGAGGGTCCTCCCTCGGCAAACGGTATGCCCGGTATTCACCATGTGATGGCTCGCAGTATAAAAGATACCTTCTGCCGTTTCAAAACCATGAAGGGTTTTCAGGTTAAGCGCAAGGCGGGCTGGGATACTCATGGTCTGCCCGTTGAACTTGGCGTGGAGAAGAAACTGAATATCACAAAAGAGGATATAGGCAAGAAAATTTCGGTAGATGACTATAACCGTAATTGTCGCGAGGAGGTTATGAAATATACCAAAGAGTGGACTGAGCTCACTCGCAAAATGGGTTATTGGGTGGATTTGGAGAATCCCTACATTACATACGAAAATAGCTACATCGAATCTCTTTGGTGGCTGTTGAAACAGTTGTATAATAAGGGATTACTTTACAAGGGTTATACAATTCAGCCTTATTCTCCGGCAGCCGGCACCGGCTTGAGTTCTCATGAACTTAACCAGCCGGGGTGCTATCGCGATGTGAAGGATACAACCGCTGTGGCACAGTTCCGTATGCTCGACCCTAAACCCGAGATGACAGGCTGGGGTACGCCTTACTTCCTTGCCTGGACAACCACACCTTGGACCTTGCCCTCCAATACCGCGCTTTGTGTGGGTCCCAAGATTGATTATGTTGCCGTGCGCTCTTATAATAGCTATTCGGGCGAGCCAATCACGGTTGTCGTGGCAAAACCTCTGTTGAATGCTCATTTTAACGCCGCAGGTGCCGAGCTTCCCCTCGACAGCTACAAGCAAGGCGATAAGGTGGTGCCTTATGAGGTGGTTGCCGAGTATAAGGGTAGCGACCTTGTGGGTATGCACTATGAGCAGCTCTTCCCGTGGGTAAAACCCATTGTGAAAGATGGCGATGAGATTAAGATTTCTGAAGATGGCTTCCGTGTAATCCCCGGTGATTATGTTACCACCGAAGATGGAACCGGTATTGTGCACATCGCTCCCACATTCGGTGCCGATGACGCATTTGTGGCAAAAGCGGCAGGCATTCCTTCGCTCTTTATGGTAAACAAGAAGGGCGAAACTCGTCCTATGGTGGATTTTACAGGAAAATTCTGGGCAATAGATGAACTTGACGAGGAGTTTGTAAAGAGTTGTGTAAATATTGAGGAGTATTCAAAATATGCAGGTGCTTATGTGAAAAATGCGTATGACCCCGCATATACCGTTGATGGTAAATATGATGAAAAGGCGGCTGCAAAGGCTGAAACTCTGGACGTAGTCCTCTGTATCTCGTTGAAACAGCAGAATAAAGTGTTCAAAATAGAGAAACACGTTCACAACTATCCCCATTGCTGGCGCACCGATAAACCCGTATTGTATTATCCTCTTGACAGCTGGTTTGTGCGCGCATCGCAGATGAAGGAGCGCATGAGCGAGCTCAACAAAACCATCACCTGGAAGCCCGAATCCACCGGTACGGGCCGTTTCGGCAAGTGGTTAGAGAATCTTAATGATTGGAACCTGAGCCGCAGCCGTTACTGGGGAACACCTCTGCCCATCTGGACCAGCGAGGACGGTGAGGCAAAGTGCATAGGTTCCATTGCCGAGCTTTACGAGGAGATTGAAAAGGCTGTTGCTGCCGGTGTTATGGCAACCAACCCTTATAAGGATAAAGGTTTTGTGCCCGGTGATTACAGCCGTGAAAATTATGATAAGATTGACTTGCACCGTCCGTATGTCGATGATATAAAATTGGTATCGGATAGTGGCAAGGTTATGACACGCGAGCTCGACCTTATAGACGTATGGTTCGATTCGGGTGCAATGCCATATGCACAGATTCACTATCCATTTGAGAATAAAGAGGCTCTTGATAATCGCACAATTTATCCTGCCGATTTCATTGCCGAGGGAGTCGATCAGACACGCGGTTGGTTCTACACACTGCATGCGATAGGAACAATGGTGTTCGACAGCGTGGCATATAAAACTGTAATTTCAAATGGTCTTGTACTTGACAAGAACGGCGACAAGATGTCCAAGCGCCTGGGCAACGCCGTGGATCCTTTTGGAACCATTGAGGATTATGGTAGCGATGCACTCCGCTGGTATATGATAACCAACTCGGCTCCATGGGATAACCTGCGTTTCAATGTTGATGGAGTTAAGGAGGTTACACGTTCATTCTTCGGCAAGCTGTATCAGACTTACAGTTTCTTCACAATGTATGCCAATGTCGATGGTTTCACATTTGCCGAGCCGGAAATTCCCGTGAACGAGCGTCCCGAGCTTGACCGCTGGATAATATCGGCTCTTAACACCCTCACTAAGAATGTGAACAGCTGTCTCAATGACTATGAGCCTACGAAAGCCGGTCGTTTGATTCAGGAATTTGTTATCGATAATGTGAGCAACTGGTTTGTGCGTTTGAGCCGCAAGCGTTTCTGGGGTTCCGATATGAGCACCGATAAGTTATCGGCATATCAAACTCTCTACACCTGTTTGGAGACCGTTGCGCGTCTTATGGCTCCCATTGCACCTTTCTATGCCGACCGTCTCTACCAAGATCTTACCTCGGTTACCGGGCGTGCTGTGGCACAGTCGGTGCATTTGGCGCAATATCCCGAATGTGATGATGCCTGCGTGGATACCGAGCTTGAATATCGCATGGAGCTTGCCCAGAAGATATCTTCAATGGTGCTTGCTTTGCGCAAGAAAGAGCAACTTATCGTGCGCCAGCCCTTGCAGAAGATTGCAATACCCACAACCGATGAGGTTATGAAGGCGCGCATTGAGGCTGTGAAGGCTCTTATATTGAGTGAGGTGAATGTGAAGGAACTTGAGTTTGTTGAGGGCGACGGCATCTTGGTGAAGAAGATAAAATGCAACTTCCGCACACTCGGTAAAAAGTTTGGCAAGCTCATGAAGAGCGTGAACGCAGCTGTTACAGAGATGTCGCAGGAGCAGATTGCCGAGCTTGAAAAGAACGGCAACATTACTTTGCAGGTTGAGGGAACCGATGCTCTCATTGAACTTGCCGATGTTGAGATTTTCAGCGAGGATGTTCCCGGCTGGACTGTTGCCAACGAGGGCGCTCTCACCGTAGCTCTTGATGTAGAGGTTACCGATGAGTTGCGTCGCGAGGGAGTTGCCCGTGAGATAATAAAGAAGATACAGGCGATGCGTAAAGACAGCGGTCTTGAAATTACAGACCGAATATCTGTTCTCGTTTCAAAGAATGCCGGCAGTGATGAGGCTGTCAATCAGTTTGGTGAGTATATCAGCAACCAGGTGCTTGCAGGCTCTCTTACATTGTGCGAAAATGTTGAAGGCGAAGTTGTAGAACTCGACGGATTCTCAATCAACGTTGCCATTGAAAAGATTTAAGCAATAGAAAAATACTAACCATAATAAAACATAATAATTATGACTGAAGAAAGAGTTCGCTATTCTGATGAGGAATTGGAGGAGTTCCGTGCTGTAATTAACCAGAAGTTGGAACTTGCAAAAAGAGACTATGACAAGATTATGCGTTCAATACGCCACGAGGATGGTAACGATGTTGCCGACACCTCTCCCACTTACAAGGGGCTCGAAGATGGCAGTGCGGCAAGCTCGCTCGAAGAGCAGATGCAGCTTGCACAGCGTCAGGCAAAATTCATTCAGGGATTGCAGGCGGCTCTTGTGCGTATTGAGAATAAGACCTATGGTATTTGTCGCGAGACCGGCAAGCTTATCTCAAAAGGTCGCTTGATGGCAGTTCCTCATGCAACACTCAGCATTGAGGCGAAGAAAAACCGTTAATCGGCATGCAATGAAGAACAGGGTGAAATTGCGCTCATGGATAGCGGTGCTTGTTGCGGTGAGTGCCATTCTTATCGATCAGGTGATAAAGGTGGCGGTGAAACTCAATATGTATCTTCATGAGAGTTTTTCGGTATGTGGCGATTGGTTCTATATCTATTTTACCGAGAACAGGGGAATGGCCTTCGGTATGGAGTTTGGTGGGAAACTCTTTCTCACAAGTTTCCGCCTTGTAGCCGTCTCCTTGTTGGGGTATTATCTTTATCGTATCATACGCAATGCTAAATTCCCTGTCGGATATATAGTTACCATAGCACTGGTGCTTGCCGGTGCTATGGGTAATATTATAGACTCTCTCTTTTATGGGGAGATTTTCACGCATAGCATGGGGCGTGTAGCCTCGCTTGTTCCTTTTGGCGAGGGGTATGCCTCTTTTATGTATGGCAACGTGGTGGATATGTTCTATTTCCCCCTCTTCTCCTTTGATTGGCCTTTGTGGGTACCTTTTGTAGGCGGTGAACATTTCATATTCTTCAGCCCTATCTTTAATTTCGCCGATGCGTGCATTAGTTGCAGTGTTGTGGCGATACTGCTTTTTTATCGTGATTGCATTAACAAACCATTGAAATAGATGAAGCGTTTTTTTGTGAAAGCACTGTTTTTCCTTTTGTTGCCTCTGTTCGTGGCATGCAAGGTTGAAATTCCCGATTGGGTGATTAAGCCCTCTAAGATGGAGGATTTTATCTACGATTATCATCTTGTGCAGGTTATGACTTCCGATCAAATGGCTACAAGCTATGAAAAGAAGTTGCAGATGAAGTATGTGTTTGAAAAACACGGCATCACAAAAGAACAATTCGATTCTTCTATGGTGTGGTACACCCGTTATCCCAAGAGATTGGTAAAAATTTATGCCAACCTTGAGG
The DNA here is from genome assembly GCA_964423665.1 of uncultured Bacteroidaceae bacterium. GTDB lineage: Bacteria > Bacteroidota > Bacteroidia > Bacteroidales > Bacteroidaceae > HGM04593. Next base: position 16,009 of record CAYRFX010000009.1, read on the forward strand.
AACGTACCAAGCAGGAACTCGAAAGCATGGGCGATGGTGCCGCAGCCGTGGAAGATATTATGAGAAACGAAAAGATGCTTGCCGATACCGTGGATTTGTGGAATACATCGCGTGTGAGGTTGCTCTCTTCATCTCCGCTGAACAACAGAATTACTTTTAACTTTGCATCGGACACAACATATGTAAAGGGTGATAGTATTCTGTTCTCCTTCACTGCAAAGCATCTGCGTGGTGATATGGAAGCTTTGTCTCATAGTGCTCATGCGGCCTTGGTGGTGGAGTATGATGATGATAGTTTTTCCACAAGTGGTGTCTCTCTTGTGGCAGACAGTACTTTCTCGCTTGCAGTGGAGCGTAATTATGCATCTGACATAAAATCGTTGCATGGCTTTGTGTATTATTCCGATAACGATACGCTCTGCACCTCCAAGCTTTTGCTTGGCAATATCACCGTCAAACGTATTCACCCGGTCGAAGAGTGATGTTCTACGCTACGCATAGGCTGCATCTCCCACTGCAGGAACCGCTTAAATTATATGTGGTTGAGGTACGCGACGGGGTGGTGGTCTCATGTTTCCCTTTCGATGGCGAGCGGCAATCAATGCTGTGGATAGATGAGATTTATGCTTCGCACAATCCTAATGCACATTCTATTGCAGATATAAAAAATGAGGTTGCGCAGGTGGCACAACCTCTTTATCTCTACTCTGTGGGCGATTCCACGGCCGATGACACAATACTTCTTTCGTTAAAATGAATTTTATTTCATTCGGCGACGGAACTCGCTGCATATTATCGCCGTGGCAGTGGATACGTTCAAGGACTCCGATGTGGCACGCTCGGCAGGGTAGTTTGGAATAAAAAGTCTTTCGGATATAAGCTCCTCACACTCTTTGCTTATTCCGTTTCCCTCATTTCCCATCACTATGATACCATACTCCTGCAATTTGCAGTTATATATATTCTCTCCATTGAGAAACGTTCCATATACCGGTGCTTTCCTGTTGATTGATGCAATGAGAGAGGGAAGGTGGGTATATTGTATCTTTACACGCCCAATTGCTCCCATAGTGGCTTGCACGGTTTTGGGGTTGAAAGCATCTACACAATCGTTTGAGCAATAAATATTCTCGATGCCGAACCAATCGGCTATTCTTATGATGGTGCCCATGTTCCCCGGGTCCTGTATGCCATCGAGAGCAAGGCATAGAGTGTGACTGGGGCAATTCTTATCTAATTCCGTTGTAGGGTAGTGGAAGAGAGCAAGTACCCCTTGCGGAGTGCGCAGGAAACTGGCGCGTTTCATCTCTTCTGCGCTCACTTCGGTTACAGAGATATGCCCGGGGAGGGTGTGCCCGGCAAGCCACTCTTTTGTGGCAATCACCAATTTGCAAGGTATGCCGCAGTCAATGAGGTCTCCAACGGTTTTTCCTCCTTCAGCCACAAAAAGCCCGGTCTCTTTTCTGAATTTTTTCTGTTCGAGTGATTTTATTAGTTTGAGTTGAGCTTTGCTTAACATATTATAAGGTTTTTCATTGCGTTAAAGTGTTGCAAAGCTACCTTAAATCTTTTAAGAATTTAGTATATTTGCAAGAATTTTTGTTGATATCCGCATTATTTGTCCTGTAACAAGGCAATGGTGGCAAAATAGACCTGTGTTATCTATGAGAAACATTTTAGTAATCATCTTATCTGTATTGCTGGTACAATCCTGCTCGGTAACAAAAAATGTTCCCGATGGCAGCTTGTTGCTTGATGATGTAAAGGTTATTTCTCATATCGACAACAAAAATGCAGCCAAGGCAAAGCTTTATTTGAAGCAGACCCCCAATGCCAAATGGTTTGGGGTTGCCCGTGTTCCCCTGCGCATACACTCGTCTGCCGGCAGCGACACGGCAAAGTGGGTCAATAAGGTGCTGCACAAGATTGGCGAGCCACCGGTGATATATAATCCTGCTCTTGCCGAGCAGTCGCGTAATAATATTGTGCAAATGTTGCAGAACGATGGCTATTTGCATGCTACTGTTGATTATGAACATAAGGAGACAAGAGAGAAACATGCCGAGCTCCTCTTTTATTTGCATGAGAAGGAACGTTATTTTGTCAGTTCCATCAAACTCGAGACCGAAGATGATTCCATCGCGGCACTCATAGAGCGTAACAGCAGCGAAACACTCCTTGCCGAGGGTATGCCCTTTTGCGTGGATAATCTCGAAGGGGAGCGCCGTCGTATAACCGCTCTTTTGCGTGATAATGGATATTATCGTTTTCAGAAGGATTATATAACATTTGTGGCAGACACTGCACATCATTCCACAAATGTGAATCTTACAATGCGTGTAGCACTCTACTCCCCCAATGAGAATGCCGCTCTTGTGCCCCATAAAGTATATAGCTTCGATAAAATATGTTATGTAGCCAATGCCGGTTTGAGGCTCGATGAAGAGGTGCTTGCGCAATGCGATTCTTCATCATTCAACGACTATGATATTCTTTACAAGGAGAATACCGTGGTGCGTCCTCGCACATTGGCACATAAAACATATATAACTCCCGGGGAAAAGTATGTGGCAAAGAATGTAGATCGCACATATAGCTCGCTGGGGCAGCTAACGGCTTTGCGTTATCCCACATTGCGCATGGTGGAGCACCCCGATACCTCGTTACTCGATTGTTACATAATGTATGAGCGCAATAAGCGTCGTTCTGTGAGCTTTGAGATTGAAGGTACAAACACTGCCGGTGATTTGGGAGCAGCCTCCTCAATAACATTTTCCGATAGAAACATGTTTGGCGGTTCCGAGCTGTTGCAGCTGCGTCTTTTTGGAGCGTATGAAGCAATTTCTGAACTCAGTGGCTACACAGGCGATTCATACATAGAGTATGGAGCAGAGCTTAGCCTGCGTCTGCAGGGTGGCTATGCTTCCAAATTATTGCCTGCCGAGCAACGTTTCCTCAAATCTTCAACACTGCTGGCTTTGAAGTTTAATTCGCAGGAGAGACCCGAATTCGACCGTCGTCTGTTGGCTGCGTCATGGAGCTATCAGTGGAGTAAAAATGTAAAATCGTTGCATAAGCTTGATATTCTTGATGTGAATTATATATATGTTCCATGGATTTCGGAGTTGTTCAAGCAGAACTATCTCGACAATATAACAAACAGGAACTCCATATTAAAATATAATTATGAGAATTTGCTTATAACCAAGCTGGGTTATTCATACTCATACAACTCCTCTTATGGCGAGCTGGAGTTATTGTCAAACATGGCATATTCCTTGCGTGCCAATATAGAGTGTTCGGGCAATGTGCTTTATGCAGCAAACTCTCTCCTGGGTGGTCATAGGAACGATGATGGGCAATATACTTTCATGAATATTGCATATGCGCAATATCTAAAAGGCGATTTTGATTTTGTCTCCCGTGTGAAGTTCAATGAGCGCAACTCTTTGGTGATACACTTAGGCATGGGAATAGCCTACCCCTATGGCAACTCCCGTGTGTTGCCGTTTGAGAAACGTTATTTTGCGGGTGGCGCCAATGGACTGCGCGGCTGGAATGTGAGAAGTGTGGGCCCCGGTCGTTACAAAGGCAAGGGCGATGATATTGATTTTATCAACCAACTGGGTGATGTGAAGCTCGATTTCAGCGTGGAGTTGCGTTCTCATCTTTTCTGGAAGATACACTCGGCACTGTTTGTCGATGCAGGAAATGTGTGGACTCTGCGAGAGTATGAAGAGCAACCCGATGGGCAACTTGTGCTCGGCACCTTCTGGCGCGATTTGGCATTCTCCTATGGTGTGGGTTTGCGTTTTGAGTTCGACCTCTTTGTTTTCCGTCTCGATGGTGGAATGAAAGCGGTTAATCCGGCATATAAGGGCAAAGATAAACTTGCTCTGCTGCACCCCGATTTTGACAGGGATTTTGCATTGCATTTTGCAATAGGCTATCCTTTCTGACGGGGGGTGATTTTTTTTGAAGAAGATAAAAATAAATATAAAATGGAAATACGATTCATGAGTATTGGTAGCGGGAGCAGCGGCAACTGTTACTATTTGGGGGTGGGCGACTATGGCATCCTCATTGATGCGGGTATTCCTTCCAAAACAATAAGAGCCGCACTTAAAAAGGAGGGAGTTGCGTTTGAAACAATATGTGCAATGTTTGTGACACACGATCATGCCGACCACATTAAGTCTCTGGGGGTAATATCCTCAAAGGCGAATATCCCCGTTTATGCCACCAAGGAGGTGCATGCTGGCATAAACAACAACTATTGCATAACAAAGCCGGTTGATGCACAGTATGTGAGATATGTGGAAAAAGGTGAAAAAACTGTTTTTCGCGATTTTGAGATAACACCATTTGAAGTGCCTCACGATGGCAGTGATAATGTGGGCTATTTCATAGAAGTTGCAGGCAAGAAGTTTTGTATTGCAACAGACCTTGGGCACATCACCGACACCGTATCATATTATATAGACCAGGCAAATTATCTTGTGATAGAGGCTAACTATGAGGAACAGATGCTGGCAATGGGGCGTTACCCCGATTTCTTGAAGGTGCGTGTCAGCGGTCCTCGCGGGCATTTGAGTAACCAAACTACTGCAAAATATCTTGCATCTCACTTTAACGAACATCTCAAGAACATCTGGCTGTGTCATCTCAGCGAGGAGAATAATCACCCCGAGCTTGCCTACAAGGCTGTAACCATGGAGTTTGGCGATTATGGCATAATCGCTGGGAAAGACGTGCAACTGGTGGTGCTCAAGCGTACAACCCCATCGCAGATGTATCACTTGGGTGAGTGAGGCGAGTTTTAATTAAAAAGTTTTGTACTAAGCATAGCTTTAAGTAACTTTGCGTGATAAAGTAATGCGAAAATATGTTTCACTCGTGGTAAATAGTTAAAGTAAACATTACTATTAGCTCGTTTGCACTATTTAGAATTAAATATTAACAAAATAATTATAGATCAATGAATTTCGTACAAGAACTCAAATGGCGTGGTATGATACAGGATATGACGCCGGGAACAGAGGAACAATTGCAAAAAGAACTCACAAGCGCATATTTGGGAATCGACCCCACAGCCGACTCGCTTCACATTGGGCATTTGGTAGGTGTGATGATGTTGCGTCACTTCCAGCAGTGCGGGCACAAGCCCATTGCTCTCATTGGTGGTGCCACAGGTATGATTGGCGACCCCTCGGGCAAGTCAAAGGAGCGTGTGCTCATAGACGAGGAGCGCTTGCGTCACAATCAAGAGGCTATAAAGAACCAGCTTGCACGTTTCCTGGATTTCGATAGCGACGCCCCCAATGCTGCAATCCTTGTAAACAATTACGATTGGATGAAGGAGTTCACCTTTCTCGATTTTATCCGCAATGTGGGCAAAATGATAACCGTGAACTATATGATGTCCAAAGACTCTGTCAAGCGTCGCCTCTCTGGCGAGGCAGGCACCGACGGAATGTCTTTCACCGAGTTTACATACCAGCTTTTGCAGGGTTACGACTTTGTTCATCTTAACGAGACCCACGGCTGCAAGCTGCAGTTGGGTGGTGCCGACCAGTGGGGCAACATCACCACAGGTACCGAGATGATTCGCAAGATGTCGGGTAACGAGGCCTATGCACTCACCTGTCCTCTCATCACAAAGGCAGACGGAAAGAAGTTTGGCAAAACCGAGCAGGGAAATATATGGCTCGATAAACGCTACACATCACCTTATCGCTTCTATCAGTTCTGGCTCAATGTGAGCGACGACGACGCAGTTAAGTATATAAAAATCTTCACATCAATTTGTCGCGAGGAGGTGGAATCACTTGTGGCACAGCACGCCGAGGCTCCTCACATGCGCATCTTACAGAAACGCCTTGCACAGGAGGTAACCGTGCTTGTTCATGGCGAGGAGGAGTATAACAAGGCGGTTGAGGCATCGGGCATTCTGTTTGGTAATGCAACATCAGATGCATTGCGTTCGCTCGACGAGGATACCTTGCTTGCAGTGTTCGACGGCGTTCCCACTTTTGAAGTGCCCCGTTCGCTCATTGAGGAGGGTGTGAAGGCTGTTGACCTCACCACCGATAATGCTGCAATTTTTGCTTCAAAAGGCGAGATGCGCAAGCTCGTTCAGGGTGGTGGCGTGTCGGTGAACAAAGAGAAACTGGCAGCATTCGACCAGCTTATCACCACCGCCAATCTGCTCAACGACAAATATATCCTTGTACAGAAGGGTAAAAAGAACTATTATCTGATAATAGTAAAGTAAAATAGTACCATTTTTAGGTAAAAGAGGCTGGCTCATACCTTTGTTGATGATCAGTAATCACCAACAAAGGTATGAGCCATCTTCTTTTTTCAATGTTAAGAGATTGTTGTTTTACCACTAAAAAATCTTGTTTTGGCAAAATAACAACCTTCTTCTTTCTACATGCACCTACCTTTGCATCGACAATTTTTATAAACAATAAACAAAATGTTATGAAGAACGATTTTTTAAGAGACTATTTTAACGATTGCAAAGAGGTGACTCTTCCTGTTGTCAAGAACGAAGAGGCCGATGGCGCTGTTGATGAAACTGCCGATAAGGTGATGAATATAGTGCGTGCAATGACGCGCGAAATTCATGAGCGCATAAACTATGTGGCGCGTTATGTGGGCATTCCTTGCAGAGTATCCGATATTAATGAGCAAGAAACGCCGGCAACCATCAGCGGCAAAAAGGCTGCGCACAAGGGCTATGTTGGTTACACTGTGGATTTGAAACCCTTCCGCGATAAGTTCAGCACTATAAGGTTCTGTGCCGATGCACCCGCTACCGATGATACAGATGTTGTGCGAGGAATAATAATAGACGATAATGGCAATGTGGAGTGCTTTACCCCAAGCGGTAATAAACCGAATCACGAATGGACCCGCTTGCCGCTCAGCTCAAAGTCTTCGTTGCTTGTAGCCTCTCTTCCTGTCGATGAAAGCGGTGCCCCTGTTTTTGTACCCGAGTATGTAGAATTTTTACCCGATGGTATTGTGCAGAGCCTCTCAGAATATATGAGCGAGATGATAAAATTCAGTAACGAAATCAGCAACAGAGTTGATAACCCCGAACATAAGGAGTGTTCCGTTTGTTGCCACATCACTGCTTGACGGAAGAATTCTTGCTCTCTTCCGTTTGTTGCATTCAATCATTTCATATTATCTTTTGAAGGAAGAGGTTGCTAAAAGATACCTTTTAGCAGCCTCTTTTTAATCATCATCTTTTTCTATGATACACCGCCGGCGTTCCTTCATTTGCTCTTCCCGGCATTCATGCGCTTTAGATTATATTCCTTTCTCAATATTCCCGGCAGATGCGTGAGTATTCCCCAGCAGCGCTTTATCTGTTTGTGCGGCTCCCACAAAATTCTGTGTATAAACTCCAAACGGCATTTTGCCATCCATTGTGGTGCACTCTTGGGGAGCCCCGGCAACCCGCTGAAGAAATTAAATACAGCCCCCACAGCTATTGCAACTCCTTTCTTTAGATGCGGTTTCAGGTAGTACATGAATGTCTCCTGCTTGGGTGCTCCAAGCGCCACCCATATAATATCAGCCCCGTCTTCATCTATCATGCGGGCAATGGCGGGGTAGTCAAACTCTTCTGCCGAGCAATATGGTAACTCGCAAAACTGCATATCCTCTATTGCCGGGTTCTCTTTTACAAGATTCTTTTTTAGCGCGTCAAGAGTGGTGCGGTTTGTGCCCAAGAATATCATACGATATTTACCGCCCTTTACGATGTCGCAAAAAATATCGCTGCCGCGGTATGCGTGGAACTTCTTGCCGTATATTTGGCGTATGAACACAGGCACCCAGTTGCTGTCGCATATAGAGAATAGGCTGCCATCGATAATCTTGCGATATTCTTCATTGCTGTTTACCATGGCAAGAATATTGCCATCGGCAGCACATATGTATGCAGGTTCGTGCTTCCGGGTTTGTAACGCAATAAGTTCGTGTATCTTATCTTTGTTCAGTTCATATCTTATGTCGAAATATCTCTCCACGCGTAATATCTTTGTTTCTTTAGTGTAATTAAGGAAAAATATTATTATTCATCTTTCGCTCACTGATAAGCTTTGCAGGATTGCCTGCCCACACCTGGAAGTCGGGAATATCTTTTGTGACGACACTGCCGGCACCCACTACCGCTCCCTTGCCAATGGTTACAGCATTGCATATTATGTGTTGCAACCAATAAAAGCCCCTTCACCTATTGTTACTCTCCCCGGCTTGAACACCCTGCGGTGTAATTGCGATTGATGAGGGGCAAAATAGTGTGTTAAAATTACGGTTCCGTTTGTTATAACAGCATTGTTCTTTATTGTAATTAACTCGGGAGCCACATTGTCAAAAGTAACATTCTTTCCAATCCAGCACCTGCACTCAATATTTACACCTCCTAATTTGACAATCTTGCTACGGAAATAGCCTTTGAGCGGTAGCATATACGCCATGCTCAAAAAGAAGGCTCTTTTTGCGTTTATGATTCTCTTTCTGTTGAAAATGCTCATAGTGGCTTTGAATTTGCTTAAAACACCGTTTCGTTGCAAAAGTAACTAATATTTGTTGTTTTGGCAAAAAAATATACAATTGTGGTAAAATATCAACCTTGTGTGCAGTGTGCATATCTATTTTTGTGGCAAAAAAATTATGAGTAATCAAACTAAACAAATGGCAGTGAGGTATAGATCCTTGCTTGGCACAAACGAGACCGGTTATAAACTTGAACACAGCCTGGACATGATATTCTCTCCCGGCTGCTATCTTGTGGAGGTGGAACACAGCGAAAAGCATGTGGGCTTGCCCGTTGATTTCTGTGGCGACGAACATTACATAGTGGGTAACCTCTTTGTGAGCGATAGTGGCACCACGGGGCTCAAACAGAACAACAGAGTAACCGGGCAGGTGCTTATATTCACCTCCCGCAACAGCAAGGAGACAAGGATTTTTGCGCGTACATATGCCAACGGCGTGTGGAGAAGATGGCATACAATAGCCGATGTGGGTATCTTTAGAAATATTACCACCACGGACGAGCTGATAGCCACTGTGACAGCGCTCACTGCCGATGTGGAGACACTCAATGGCGAGGGTGAAGGTTCTCTTAGCAAGAGTATGAATGATGTGTTACTGGCAGTAGATGAAAAGGTGGAGCAGGAGGCTGTGCGCGCCGATAATGCCGATGCCGAGCTCCTTGCCCGCCTGCAAGGCACAAGCAAGGCAAGCGACCCGCAGAACGATTCCTTCAAGAGGCTGCCCGCTGTTTCAACTGTCGATGATATGCTGGCATTGCTCGATTCTATGCACGGGACAACCGTTAATTCCACAAAAGGCTATCAAGGCAACTTTAGAATACTTGTCGATGGCAGCTTCGATGTAATAGTTCATACACAGGTGCTTAGTTATGCGACAGACACCTGGGCACAGGAGATAACCTCCCCATTAGAGATTTATTACGAGGCAACCGATAATACCACCACACTCGACAATGGAGACTACTATTTGTCTCGCACCTATTCGCAGAAGTTGCGTCCCGGTGTTACAACCACTGCAAAAGGAAGGGTTCGCACCTTGCGCCGCATGTGTAAAAACGGCGTGTGGGGAAATTGGGTAGATACCGTTAATCCCTATATCACATCGTTCCTCTATGGAAAGAACGTGCTGTTGCTTGGCGGTTCCTTCGCGCATAATACTCGCGGAACACTCTCTGCAGGCTTTGGCTTTTATGTCGATGCCCGCGACTACTCCTTGCAGGATTATATTGCAGAATGCATGGGACTTGCAAGGCTCGATAATTATGCCATCTCAGGCAATGGCAACTACACCGGTGAGGATAAGTTTGTATATAACAGCTATGCCCAGTTAGAGGCAGCCATAGCCCATGCAACCGCAAATGGGTATTCCTACGATGCCATAATACTTTTTGGCGGGATAAACGACTATGCAGCAAATGTGCCGTTGGGCAACCTTTCCGATGAAATGGGCGATACCTCGTTCTGTGCAAGTCTCAAAAAGATAATAAACAAAGCAAGGACAACGTATAAAGATGTAAAACTCTTTTTCACTACCCCCTTCAAGGGCTTTCATTCCAGCGACGCTTTCTTCAACCCCGTTTCGGTGGTAACAAACGGTGCCGGGCACAGATTCTATGAGTATGTGCAGGCAATAAAGGATGTGGCTAATTATGCAAGCATACCTCTGCTGGATATATTTGCCATTCATCAGGTAGATACAAATAACTACACCGCATTCACCATTGATAAACTCCACCCCAACGGTGCCGGTTACAAGAATATTGCTCAGCCGTTATTGCAACTTCTTGCGTGGGGCAGATAAGGGGCTTAATGACAATCTTTTATCTCCTCACCCCTGCGGGGGTGAGGAGATAAAAGCACAAGCATACACAATACCACTCAGTCACAAGCGGAGGAAAGCTCTTTTATTTCACCACTTACCTATAAATCGCTTAGCTCCTTTCTCATTTTCACCCTTGCTGCATGAATATAATTTCTCACATCGTTTATGGAAAGTCCTGTTTTCTCTGAAATCTCTTGGTAGCTCCACCCGTCAACAGCAAGTAAAAACGAGGACGATTGTGCAACAGGCAAAGCATCAATAATACTCTTTATGCTACCATAATCGGCACTGCAATCACTCTCAGCCACGCTCAATGGCAATTCATAGGCGGGAATATCATCGTAGTTCACGGCGCTACGCCTTCTTTTGCTCTTCTCAATGTTCAGGAATTGGTTCTTCATCATCTCCCTTGCCCATGCAACAAACAAACCGTTCTCGGTATATTTCTCGGCTTTTATCAAGGAGTGTAGCGCAACCTCTTGCAATAAATCTTTAGCTTCGTTGATGTCGCCGGTGAGGTGCAAGGCATATGACAGCAACTGCCTTTCATTCTTTACAAACTCTTCGCTGACGATTTCTTTTTTACTTTTCTCCATAGCAATATAGGTTTCTTGTTATATATTGTTATAACAATTTTGCTGGCATTCCTTCCTGTTTGGTCACCGGGGAATAATGGGAAAACTAAAAGAATCAACCCCACTTAATCACTTCGAAATATTGCGAGCGAGAGGCATCTCATCTCAACATTACCCATTCTACTTCCATAGCCTCTCGCTCACAACTTTTTCACTTTTCTCCGGTACAGAAATCAGTTATTGTTATAACTTTCTGTTATTATAACAACCGAGAGAGGCAATTTGATTAAAAATAAGCCAAATTTAACTTAATTTAACAATGCGAGGGGTCTAAGAGATTTTGTCTTGAGTCTTGAGCTTGCCAAACGTGCCGGTTTTTATTCCCTCTTTAATAATACGGGCAGGATTGCCTGCTACGATACAATTGCTTGGAACGTCTTTTGTAACAATGGCGCCACTACCAACAATGACTTCGTCACCAATTGTAACACCACACATGATTATTGCGTTTGCTCCAATGAAACAACGCTTGCCAATGTGAGTGTCTTTGTGTATGCTGCGTGAGAAGTCGTGTGTGAAAATTATAGCCCCCGATGCAATATAACTTTCCCCCCCCAATGAAAATACCTTTAGGGTTTGTTTTGTCAAGTTTTGTGCCATATGATATTCGTGCACTTTTGTGTATGTGCATCCCGTATAGTTGGCAAAGCACAAAATGGCGTATTGAGATTGCAATAAGTCTTATAAAATTTCTAAGTGCTCTCATAAATAAATATTATTTCTAATATAGTAACTCATACTATAGAATCAATGGCGACTAAAAAGTAATTATATTTTCTTAGTATAAAGATAGTAGATGAATTTCACAAGTTTCAGCTGGCGTTTCAGGCGTTTGGGCTCGCGCAAAAGGCGGTAGGCAAATTCCATGTTGTGTTCTACCCACCATTTGGGTGCACGCTGTACATGCCCTGTATATACATCGAAGCTACCTCCCAATCCCTGGAATATTGCTTTGTGCTCCTTTTGTATCTCTTCCATAAGCAACTCCTGCTTGGGAGAGCCCATCGCAACGAAAACCACATCGGGCTTCTTTGTGGCAATGTCCTGAATCAGTGCTTGTTTTTCTTCATCGGTTTTTATGTAGCCGTCGCGGTAACCTGTAATATTTATTCCCTCAAACTCTTTCTTTAGCTTTTCTACTGTTTCGTTTATAACTTGTGGCTTGCCACCAACAAGGTAGAAACTTTTTTCTTTATAGAAATGCTTTATAATCTTCAGCCACAGTTCGCAACCAGGTATCTTGCAAGCACTTTTGAAGCCTTTCTTTCTTGCACCAATCATAGCACCGGCACCATCAATGTATCCAACGTTGCGGTTTATTATGCTACGCGTTTTGTCGGTTGCATTAATAATTTTTTCAGCATTTATGGCAACTAATATGCCTTTGTTCTCGTCGATATGACGGAATAACTCTTCCTCTGATGAAAAAGGAAAAAACTCCACGCCGTTAATACATACCTTTTGCTGTGCCATAACAATCATATTTTTAATCCAATATTCAAGTTCAATTTCAAAAGTAATCAATAATTAGTTTATATAGAATAATTTTATCGTTTTTTTTGTATTTATTGTAAAATTTTGTCTGCAATTGTGGTTTCAAAAGTTATGGAAATTATATAGTATGACAAAACTTATGTTCATTAGTAGTTAATTTATCTGTGTGCGAAAATAATCCTAATTCAACAAACTTATATCAATGTCAGGAATAATAATCTCTGTAAGTTTATCTCTAATAAGGAATCCCATATAAAGTGGAACCGTAAATGTTTCCTCTTCGCGCCCTACATTATATTTCCCAAGTTTAATAGCGTTGTTGACATGATAAACATTTTTATTTTTTAGAACAGTTCTTAAACTTTTTGTTTTGCCCGATTTAGCCTTCACCTCAAGTACAACACATTCTCCCTTGTATCGTACAAGGAAATCTAACTCCAAACCACTATCCTTCTGAAAGTAGTATAACTTTTGTCCGGACTTGCAGAGAAAATCTGCCATAAGATTCTCAAATATGGCGCCTTTATACCCTAATAGATTGCCTTTTAGAATATCCGCCTGGGTCCCATAATCAAGCATCGCTACAAAGAGACCGATATCTGTGGTGTATAATTTAAAGCTGTCATTGATGGAATTTCCCTCAAGTGGCAGTTCTGTAATCTGCGTATTGTAACATCTCTGAACTAATCCGGCATCTTCAAGCCACTGGATACTGCCAATATATTGCGAAGAGCGTCCTCCCTTTCGTACTACAGAATACTGGAATTTCTTATTCTCTTTGGCTAATTGTTTAGGAATAGACTCAAAACATTCACGAATGCGTGCTTTGTCGGCGTTATCTGCATACTTTACCATATCCTCCTCATATTCAGCTATAAGGTTACGTTGCACTTTGTATGTGAGTTCAATATTTTTGGTTCTAAGAAATGTATTCACAACCTCTGGCAAACCTCCAACAATGACATATCTGTATAGTAATTCCATCATCACCTTGTGAATCCCATCGGGAACCATTGTCTCATTTTCAAAACACAACTTAACAGAATTTATTACCTTGTCGTTGATCCCATTTGCCCACAAAAACTCTTCAAAATCTAAAGGATACATTTCTACTACAGCCTCATATCCAACAGGGACAGAGTCCTGCCCATCATCTGCTGTATTGTCGCTTTTGCCATAACCTTTTACACCTAAAAGAGACCCGGTCGCAATGACATCAAAACGACCATCTATTTGAAATGATTTTAAGGCTGTTCTTGCCTCTCTGCATTCTTGAATTTCATCAAGGATAATACAAGTCTTTCCCTCAATGAAACGACTACCTGGAATTAGAGCAGATAAGTTAAGAAGAATGGTATTGATATCAATATTGCCGGTAAATGCAGATTTTTTATCAGGTTCAAGAATGAAGTTCATATAAACAACATTCTCATAATTTTCCTTCGCAAATTTCCGGACAATGTATGTTTTCCCGCATTGGCGAATCCCTTTTATTACAAGTGGCTTTTTATATTCGGTGTTTTTCCACTCTGCTATAACCGATTCTATCTTTCTTTTAAGCATTGTATTATTTTTTTTCTGTGTGCAAAAATATACTTTTATAGGCGAATAATCAAGTATTAGTACACTTTTTCAAG
>CAYRFX010000009.1:30275-47162 GCA_964423665.1 uncultured Bacteroidaceae bacterium
GGAATAAATTGGTAGTTGATACACTTTTTCAAGGGAATAAATTGGTAGTTGATACACTTTTTCAAGGGAATAAATTGGTAGTTGATACGCTTTTTCAAGGGAATAAGTTAGTGGTTGATACACTTTTTCAAGGGAAAAGACAGCCTCCACCAAATTAAACAACTGCAATTTGTCCACCAATTCTTGGGTAATTCGATGTCCTAGTCTCAATAAGTGAAAAGAAGTACTGCAAGTCAGTTTAAATTATTGTGGCATTTTACTTTCAATTTTTGGCGTTTTCCGATTGGAGGTGGCAACAGGAAAAATTTCTTAGACGTGAGCCGTCTCACCACCTACCGTAGGGGCAGATACACCGGTCTGCCCCTACGGCAAGCAATTACAAACTCCTACGCCACAAGCGGAACGAACTCCTCCGGCACTGCGTGCCACCTCCTCTTTCCAAAGAGTAGGAGTTTTATTTTTATTACTATCCCTCCGCAGAGAGGGACGAGCGCGAGCATAGCGAGCGCGGAGGGAGCGGAAAAGAGGGAGCGCCATTTTAGACAGAAGGACAAAAAGAAACAAAAAACACCTCCCCTTATGAAGTGAACCAACAGTACTTCAAGGAGAGGTGCCCATAGGGCGGAAGGAAGCCCTTCTCTTTCACCACAAACCTATAAATCCTTCAACTTCTTTTTCATCTTCACCCTTGCCGCGTGAATATTATTCTTTACATCACTCATAGACAACTCGGTTTTCTCACAAATATCCCGGTAACTCCAGCCCTCTGCAACAAGTAAAAGAGTGGAGGACTGCGTGGCAGGCAAAGTCTCTACAATCTTTTTGATGCTCCCATAACCGGCATAACTATCGCTCTCAGCCACGCTCAGCGGGGTCTCATTCATGGGGATATCATCATAATTCATTGTGCTATGCCTTCTTTTGTACTTCTCCTGGTTCAAGAACTGATTTTTCATCATCTCCCTTACCCATGCAACAAACAAACCGTTATCGGTATATCTTTCAGCTTTTATCAAGGAGTGCAATGCCACCTCCTGCAACAAATCTTTAGCTTCGTTGATATCGCCGGTGAGGTATATAGCGTATGACAGCAAAACTCTCTCATTCTTAATAAACTCCGTGCCTACTACTTCCTTTTTACTCTTCTCCATAGTAATACTGTTTTTTACAATCTGTAATAATAACAATATTAGTTAAATAATTGATTACAAAATAGGAAAAATTTAAGAAATTTTAATAATTGTCATAAAAAATAATACAAAACATACTTTTTGGTATTATGGCAACCACAACGGCAACCCGCGTATCTATATTTGTGCCAAAAAATGCAAAAGGAAACAATTAAAAAAATGCCGGTGAGGTACAAATCCCTTGCCGATGGTGCCGATGCTGCCTTCAAATGTGAAAGCAGCATCGACAAAATTCTTTCCCATGGTAATTACACCGTGGAGATTGAGCACAATGGCGAGAATGTGGGGCTGCCGGTGGAGTATTGTGGCACTGAACATTACATAGTGGGCACACTTGTGGTAACCGATAGTGGGACAATGCGTTCCGGTAATGGAAACAGAGCAATAGGGCAGGAACTCACCATCACACTGCGCCACGAGAAGGAAACCAAGGTCTTTACCCGCACCTTTGCTGCAGGCACCTGGAGTGAATGGCACACCTTTGCCCCAACCGCCATGTGTGAGAAGATTGCCGACGACCTCGATGCCGTGGAGCAGAGCCTGCACCACACAATTATCAATTACAACGAATGGAAAGCAACCGATGCACAGCTGTCGCTCCCCAATCTCCTTGCCGATGCAGAACTGGTAAAAATGGTAAAAAGCGGTACCATACTCACCTTTAAGAACACTGCCACCACCTGGAAACGCTACCAATATACCGCAGCAAGCACCGCTGTTGCCAATGTGAAGAGCTTTTCCAACTGGAAGGAACTCTCTGCTGCCACATACAGCATTAAACAAGCTGCCGATGCCAACAAAGTGCAGATAAGCACCACGGGCGAGAATGGTGGTGTAAAGGATATATTGAACATCTCTGCTGCAACCACTGAGCTTGCAGGTGTAATGAGTGCGGAGGATAAAAAGAATCTTAATGATAATATTGCTGCTATTGCTACAGAAGTTGCTCGTGCAAAAGAAAACGAGAATCAATTAGCTGATTCCATTGGCAATTTGTATGAACGCAGATATTATGATTTCTCAACCATAGGTGCGTCGTTGGGATTCCATAACACACAAAATAAAGTAGTTGGTGATGCTTTTAATGATTACTTGTATAGTAGCACAACCAAGTATGCAGCATCGAAAGATGTGAAGGCTGGTAGCCGTGTAAAATTATGTACTTATGTAACTTCTGCAAATAAAGGAGCAGCGCGCCCGTGGGTGTTAGTAGATGCAGATAAGATTATAGTTGATATAAGCGAAGCGTTAAACAATTACGATTACACAGATGGTGTTGAAATAGAAGTTTTGCAGGATGCTAAATTATATGTCGCATGCGATACTGGCTACGAGGATATATTCTCGCTTGAAATAAAGAGAGGTGTGATAGATGATTTACAAGAGAAGATTGTTGTGTTAGAAAGTAAAGAGATTAAGACAACAAATAGCTCTTCGTTGTATTTGCCGAATAAAACCGTGATACTTGCAGGTGCATCGATCTCGAGTAGGAATGGATATTTTGAGTATGCAATGAAGCGTCTTGGGCTTGTTGGCAAAAATGTGAGTGTAGCAGGTAATAATATATTACATTTATGCTATCTTCTATATAAAAACTCGTATGCAGACCAAGATGCATTGATAATATCGCATTTGCACAACTACGATATTTATTCTTTACCAGAGTCTCACAAAAATAATACCTCCGCAGAGTATGAAACAGATGCCGTTCTTGCGCCTTATTTGACAACAAACCAATATGTGTCTGGGAATATTACACCGCCCGAAGGGTACACCGAAGACGAAATATATGCAATAGGTTACGACTATGCCATTAAAAAATGGATTGAGAAGTGTTACAATCTACGTTCGACTGATGGGTACGATGCTATTGCAGGGAAGAACTGCCAAATAATACTTACTACTTATTGGCACGATGGCAGAACTGTCTATAATAATGCTGTTCGCAAGCTAGCGAAGAAATGGGGCTTGCCGTTGATTAAAGAAGATGAAAATATTGGCTTTAGTAAAGATTCCGTGCACCCAATTACGGGCAAGCAATGGAGTGTTTTGTATTGTAACGGGGTTCCCTGGAGCACTAAAACCGAGGTGATAAATGGTGTAACCTATGGTTTTCACCCATCGGGAATAGCATCAGCGGATTGGGATAGCTTTATTGAGGCTGATGCAGAAACAATGTTGCAGATGTTACCTGATATACAAAAGAGACGTGCTGCAATAATTATTGACTATTTTAAGAAGTCGCTTGTGTAATAAAGTTGTGTAAAATATGTTTATGATTTCCCCACCAAGTTTTGTATCTTAGTGGGGATTCATTTTAGTAGGTATGCTGTTGATAGCTGTCTTTATATATTAATACTATTCTAATGATGTATAACGCTAATTATTTATGTTCTAAAATTTCTTTATAAAAGTCACTTAATATTTTTGAGACATTTTTGGGTAAATGTGGCTCAACCGTATTAAACGCATTATGTCCACATTGTTCGCGGTATTCTTTATTCTCTATGAACTCTTTAATTGCATTAAATAATGCATCAATATCTCCTGGCTCAATAAGAATTCCGTTCACTCCGTTTTTTATGATTTCCGGTATTCCACCAACATTTGTTGAAATGATAGGGAGACTATACGACATAGCTTCGAGTATAGAAATAGGCAATCCCTCATTGTACGATGGCAGTAAAAATAAATCGGCATTCGATAGCAGAATTGTTTTTTTCTCTTTGTCCACCCAGCCCTCTAACTTAATAATATCAGTAAGCTTGTGTTCGTTAATGATTTTCTGAACTTTCTCTGTTTCACCATTGCCTCCTACAGATATACACAATCTATTGCTTAAGTATTCTTTGTGCCTTTTCACCATTTCTAAAATATCGTAAATGCCTTTCCTCTCACTTAGAAAACCGAGGAAAAGCGCCGAAATGGTTTTGTTACCTCTAATCTCTTTAGGTAGTTTTTTAGGCATATCAGCAATGTTGGGTACAACTATTACATTTTTACAACCTACTGTGTCGATAAAGAATTTTTTCCATTTCTCTGAAAGCGCAATTACTATATCAACTTTTTTAAGAACCTTTTTTATAGATGCTCGATTCTGTTCGTAGAAAATATGAAATGTTGCACCATGAATGTGTAGAACAACTTTCTTATTAAAAAAGCGTGCAATTTTTATATATAACGCTTTGCGCCAGAAACTATTATTTGAGGCTGTGTGTATGTGTATCATCTTAATCTCTTTTGAACAGCATCTAATACTGAATCGTATCAAAGAGAATATTAAATATAGCAGATTATGTAGTTTTGATTTTGTTTGTGTGGTTGCGATAAAGTTGAAAGGATTGTATATCTGTGAATAAGAATTAAGAACCGAGGAGATACCTCCTTTAGTATTTCTATAATCACAACCGACTGTTAATACTTGTTTTGAAATATCTTGGTGTATCATAACAACTTCATAATATTCGAAATTATATAGTCTTAAATTTTAATGAGACTGCCAAAAAGCGTTTGTGTTTTTTCATTCCAACCCATATCCATTCCAGGCATAAATGTCATTTCGCCGAACTTTATTTTGTTGTTTATTTCATATAAATCAACTCTTACAAAACTAAAGTCTTTAGCAAGTTTTTCTGCAATTTCTTTCATACTCTCAAATGTTACAGGTTTATCAATTTCTTTAAGGTCTTCTGTACTTGTGAACATTTCAGGTATTGGCTTCCAATCCATATCATACATATGCTTTTTAATCCTATGTGTGTTGAATATTCTTTCGCTGAGAACATTGCAATACATTGGTTTGCCATCGAAACAATAGAACTTGTAATCAATTAGCGCTGCTTTAGGGTCTTTCTCTTGATACATAAATTCCTCGGCAATTATTTTGGGCTCTATACGTGAATAATGACGTTGGCCAGTTAACTCGCCATATGGGAACTTTAGCCAATACGCCAATTCCTTCCTTATTTTTTCAAGGTCGGCATTCTTCTTGTCGTGAACAAGGAAATTTGATGCGCAACCATTGTTTGTTTTTATTACGAAACTGTTCGGAAGCTTGTCAAAATCGATGTCGTCGGCTGAGTCATATACGCTATATAATTGCGGGAGATATTCTTCTCCTATTTTCTCTTTAATAAACTCTCTTACAAGATATTTATCTGCTAATCTACTCCATTCAGCAGTGTCGGAATAGCAACTTAGCCAAAATATCTTATCATAGAATGATTGAGGGTCTTTTTTCTTCAGTTTTCTTCCGAGTGCTTTTCGATATCTTAACGAAAGAATAAAATTGTGGTATTTGCCAATTATTGGGGCAAATGGTTGTAGAAGTTTATATATCCATCTCATATTTAATAGATTAATTAATATATTATTTATAAATGTTCTGATTTTATTTGGTTTATTTTCTCTTGGTATTGTTTAGTATATGTCTTTTATTATTTATTATATATTTCATCTAAATTTATAATCATTCTTTCTATTGAGAAATTGTTTCTCGTAAGCTCTTTATTCTTATAAGCATCCTCAATTATTTTGTCGTAGTTTGTGATACAATAGGCAATCTTTTGTGATAAGTCAATAGCATTGTTTGGAGTAAAATACACACATTCTTTACAAATTTCATTATGACCCGGAATGTCTGATAAAATAACAGGAATACCGCACCCGATAGATTCAACAACAGAAAGTCCAAATCCTTCAATACGCGATGTATGGATTGAAAGATCGTATTCTTTTAGTGTTAATAGCAACTGTGTATTGCTGATATTACCGCGCAAGTGAACGATATCTTCTAGTTTATAATGCTTAATCATTTCTGCAAGAAAGGACTTGTCAGGTCCATCACCATATATGTCAATAGTGAGCCCCTCTTTAATTTCGTTAGGTAATAGGTGTATCGCTTCTATTATTATATCTTGTCCTTTAATGCTTGTGTCGAGCCTAGCTGCAGATACTATTTTTGTGGGCTGCAAACCTTTATCCAGTTTCTCTTTTTCAGCAATTCTTCCAAAGTCAATGCCATTATAGCATACAATGCAATTATTAACAGGAGATAAACTTGTGATGGCTTTTTTTACACATTCTGATATAGCAATATATTTTGTTATGTGCTTGTTTGGACTAAAGGAATTGGGGATACAATGTTGTGTATAGAACCATTTGTCACATTTTCGCTTTATAAACAATTTGGTTAAAGATAATTGATGAAAATGTACAATATCAGGCGCAAATTTTCGATAGAGGAAATTTATTTTAGCATAATAATATGGGTTTTTGCTGGCAATAGGTCTATCAATGCAAAATATTTGAATTTCTTTTGATAATGAGGATAGTAGATTTTCGTCATACGAAGAATTTACTATCATAACCCCTATATCGTAGTTCTTACATTGGTGGTTTGAGATATTGACAAGCATTGTTTCAATGCCGCCATTGTTGAATGACCACACAACATGTAATATTCTTTTTCTATTTCCTTTCATAACTATTTCTTAAATAATGTTTTTATTGTCCTTCGCATTATTCGCCAATAATAGACTAATTTGAAATAGATGCTGTTTTCGCAATTGCATATTCGTGCCTCTTCCTTAAATTGCAAGGAAGGGTTTGATATGGATGCACCTTCACCAGCTAATATCTCTGATATTATAGTGTCAATAATTGCAAACTTATATCCTTTATTGTGTAGTTGATACATCATATTGTAGTCGGCACACAATTTAAACGACATATCGAATCCAATTTCTTTTGCTAATATCGTTTTTGTAAAAACTCCTTGATGGCTGAACCCCATAGGCTTTAGGCGTTTGGTGTTTTCAAAAAAGAATTCACTTTTATTATGCCATTCCTCAGTTCTTCCGTTTCTTTTTAATAATATATTACCGATGATGCCGCAAATTTCAGTGGCTTTTGTGTTCTTTTCAAAAGGAATGCTTGATAACGTGTCGCAGCTATGGAAATTATCACCAGCATTAAGGAAGAAAACCCAATCACCTGTTGCAAGTTTTAAACCTTTGTTCATTGCATCGTATATGCCCTTGTCCGGTTCCGATACATATGTGGCAATCCTGTCAATGTATTTGTTTATTACCACTTTTGTGCCGTCGTTGCTGTTTCCATCTATAACGATGTACTCAATATTAGGGTAATCTTGTGATAATACACTTTTAATAGTTCCCTCAATGCATTTCTCGCAATTATATGTGACTGTTATTATTGATATTTTATCCATAAATTATATTAGTTGTATGGTTAATACTATTTAATTATTCTTTTTTCTGTGTAGCATCTTGCAAAAAGAGATAAATATAATGAGATTTCAAGGTATGCTATAGGTCTCTCGAATAATGGTCCGTCAAATGATTTAATAAAGTATAGTAGAATTAAAGGGAATAATATCTTTAGCAGGTCTTTTCTATTATATGCCATCTTTGCTATAAGTATGAGTACTGCCATATGAATGGCAATGCCAATAAGTCCATATCTTAATGTTATAGGTACCCACGTAATGTCACCGCTCTCTATCATACATTTTCCGTAATGTCGCTCTTCGTTTTTTGTTCCTAATTCAAAGAAGAATCTATTGTAACATTTGGGAGAGTCCTCGTGGATAGTACCTACACCAAATAATAAGTGCTCCGGATTTTTTATCAAATAGTCGAATCGTTCAATAAGCATTGCTATACGGAAAATACTTGTGCCAGAACTATTACCAAGGTTGCGTATGTTGTCTATACCGGTAAAGAGCAGTTTTATTTCTTCTGTTGTTGAATGTGAATAATCATGAGTTTGAGTTTTTTTCTCCATAACTCTAAATGCGATAGGTGTTATTACTAGTATTGCGATTATCAAAAATAACGACCGTTTTATCCCGCGTTGCATAACAATGTATACAATCAGGCATAGCATTGTAGAAATAATGATGGCTCTAACAAATGTTAATAATAGTATAGCAATAAATGAAACGAGTATAATGTATTTGTATTTTTTTACGTATTCAGCTTCAAGACTATAGAATAGATAAAAATATATAAATGTTGGAATGTTTAGGGCAAAAGTATATGCGCTGTCTCCTTCGCTAAATCTACCTGCCAACAATTTAATTCCAACAAACTGCAATAGAAATAGTACAGCTTGAATAAGTGTTATATATAGCATTATCTTAATATAACGCTTATATGTGTCAAGTGGAATTGTACTGAAAGGGTAATAGCTTAGAAGTAGAATTGAAACTCTTATAACCTTAATTGCATAACCGGCAGTCTCTGATTGGTCAATTATGGTCCAGAGTAATTCAAAAATGATAAAGAATACAAATAGCCTTACAATATTATTTATTTTCCTGTCAGTAACTCTATTTTTGTTTCTGCGCATTAGTGCAAAAGGCAGAATCGTAAATGTTATAGCGAGACATAAATCAGAGCCACGAATACTGCTGCTCAACGTGTTAAGCATAAACAAATCAGTCATCAACGCGGTGTAGCAAAGAAGGAAAGAAAGATACCTCTTGCTAACATACAGGTAAATTGATATGATTGTTAATGTTATATAGATAAAAGTCATATGTATTTATTGAACTTGTTAGATTATTAATTGCCTAAGAGAAATTTTGACAGTATTGGATTTCTTTTCTACACTTTTTTGCAAACCGATAAATCAGATACATTTGTACAATCGTAAAAACAAAAGCTGAGATGTCGAGAATCTTATAATTAGATATGTTGAAATCTATTAAATGAAAGAGACACTTGTGAAACCATTGATAACGTTTGTCATTGTATAAAAATAAGTGTATATTTCTCATATAATGCTTGTGCACAATGTCCAAATGTTACTATGAACATTGTAAATACTTTTATGAAATCAAGATATGCAATTCTTTTCTTTTTCATGGCGTTGTACATAATATGACAGTAACATAATTTTATTGTATGGTATTACTATGTTTGAATTAAATGAGTTAGTAGCCAATACTTAAATTATATTCTATCTGCATAGTTTATTAAGAAAGTAAGTGTTTCATCCATATTTATGTTTGATTTAGAAGCCCATGTTGATAGTGCCCCCTTATTATCTCCGTGGTGCAGAATTCCGCTTTTGGGAAGGTGCATATAGTTTTTGCCGAAAATCTTCTCTAAATATTTATGAACATTGGCCGGAGCTGATAACATATAACCTTCAAACTCTATGGTGGAGGTTGGAAATATCTCGTCTAATTCGTAAAATGCTCTTGGGTGTTGGTGGTTGAACTCTCTGCCGTGGTATATGATTTCATATGTGCTATCAACTTCGTCTTCTATAATGCTTATACGATGCTGCTGCATTGTCTCATATGGCATCATCATATTTTTTATATAAAAATATCTAAATTTATTAATTTTTTCTTTTAGACGAAATAATGATTTGTCAAAATCGCCACTTGCTTTATATGTATCAACAGGAAAAATATCGCACCAAATACCTGTTTTTGCGTGTTTGTATCCTACTCCAATTCTTCCATTCACCTGTTCTGTATCAAAATCTGTGTCATTAAGTTCATTTTTAATAATTTCAACAGCCTTGTTATAGTCCTCACGGGGCATAGATATGTCTGTGTCATCATCCCAAGGAATGATACCTTTATGCCTGCGAGCGCCTAGCAGAGTACCAAAATCCAACCAATATGTTAGATTGTGTTTTCTAAATATCTTGTCTAAAATATTTAGCAATGCAGCATCGCATTGTTGCATATATCTTAGGTCTATATCTTTTGTCGGTGGCAGTGTTGAGGCATCAATAATGTAGTTATTCAAATAATAGTACATTGAATCTATTGCCTCGTCTTGTTTATTTATTCCAAGAAAACTGCGTAACCCCTTTCTTATAGTTCCTAAGAAACCAAATTCTTTAATTGACTTTATAAAATTCATAAGAATGCAATATCTAAATTTACTTATAACAATATCCTCCATTTATTTCAATAAGACTGCCATTGACAAATGCATTTTCGATACAGAATCTGTATGCATCAACAACCTCATCAACCGTTGCAAAACGATGGATGGCGGTTTTGCGATATATATTCTGCTTTATCTCTTCGGGTTTCTCCTTTTGCCAAGGTGTTTCCACAAAACCGGGAACTATTGCATTAACTGTCGTATCGGTTCCTTCGAATTCCTTTACCAGGTTCTTTGCAAGTGCGTGGACTGCAGCCTTGGTGACACCATATGCCAAAACCATGGCATGTGGCATTAGTCCCATCTGTGAACCTGTGAACAGAATTCTTGAACCATTGGGTATCATATTGTAAAGTTCACGAATGAGAATGTAGTGCGAATTCACGGCAACCTCCATCATTATGTCCCAATCCTGGTCGGTACCCTCAGTGAATGATTTTCTAATACTTAATCCTGCATTGCATACAATACAGTCGATATGGTCGCATTTCCGTTTTATCTGTGCGATGAAACTATATAACTCACCGCGATAGCTTTGGTCAACTTTAACCGGCTCAAAATTCTCAATCTTTTCCTTAAAGTCCGCACCAACGTATGTTGCATATACATAGTAACCTTTGGCAAGAAGCATTTTTGCTACTCCCAATCCAATACCAGATGTTCCTCCTGTGACTATTGCTGTTTTCATATTTTCATAAAGTTTTTACGTTCGGTAAACTGCTGCATTACGCCTGCCATAGCAATACTTTCTCTTCTTCTGAGGCGCGCAGAACTAAATCGTTTGTTTATTATGCATGACATCCACTCCTGTATTTCGTATCGCAGACCTTCACCATCCCATTTGTAAAAGAATTTTTTATTTTGATTTTGGTCTTCATAACGAAGTTCAAAGTAGTCGGTTTTCCACCAAGGTGCAGGAACGTAGGCATAGCCTTTCGTTCCGGAAATAACAAGGTTACCTTCTGTTTTTACACCAAGCCCAAGCTTGAATGAACATACTGCGGTAGGGTAGCGCATAACTCCTTTTGTGTAAATATCCACTCCGTTTTCCATTCGTGAGTAGATGTTTAGGTTCTTGTAACCAGTGCCTAAAAGCTTAAAAATAGGCAGTAACGGATATACTCCCGATTCATACATTGAACCGCCTGCTTGAGCCATATCGAATTCGCGACGTGTCTTGTCGGGGAGCAATCTGGAAAGCGATGCTTCAATGTCCACAACTTCGCCTATGGCACCGCTCTTTATCATAACCATTAGGTGGTTGAATGCCGGACAGTGTGCGGTTTTATTGGCTTCCATAAGTATTACGCCCTGTTTCTCGGCTAAAGAATAGAGCTTGCGTGCTTGTTCTTCTTCAAGTACTAATGGAATCTCGCACAGTACGTGTTTGCCTGCTTTAAGGGCTTTTTTAGAATATTCGTAATGACTCAAATGTGGCGTTGCGATATATACAGCATCGACATCGCGTAGCATCTCATCAAATGAAGTATAACTTCCAGCTATACCGCTGGTTTTTGCAAATATGTCGCTCTTTTCGCAATTTATGTCGTATGCACCAATTATCTCAATACCATTAACAAAACTAGCCTCAGGTACAAAACGCCTTGCAATGTTTCCACACCCAACAATCCCTACTTTTATTGTCTTTTGTTTCTCTTCTCTCAACATTGTAGATGATATTCCTTCGGTACGTGGAAGGTATACCACTTTGCAATATTCGCTAAGGTAGTCGAATGTGCCTTCCCAGTCACTGCCAATAGCGAAAATATCTACATCATATTTTTGTATGTCGTCGATCTTCTGTCCGAAGTAATCCTCAATGATTATCTGGTCGGCAAGTCCTGTAGCCTTGACTGCTTCAACCCTTTCAAGCACGTTGTTGCATACATTGAGTTTGCCACGTTCGCGGTCGAAGTTATCATTTGTAACTCCAACAATAAGATAGTCGCCAAGTCCCTTTGCTCGGCGTAACAGGTTTATGTGCCCCTGATGTAGCAGATCGTATGTGCCGTAAGTAATTACTTTTTTCATTATGTTGGTGTAATTTGTGATTAGTCTATGTTTTAATGCTTTTTAAGGGCTTTTATTAAATTAAGGAGCTCCTTAAAATTCTTATGCTTATAAAAAAGTATAATACCCGATGTGAAACAAATTGTACAGGACAAAATTATTCTTAATACAATATGCAGTGTCGGTAATAGGTATGCCATAATATTCCCGAGTGCAACCATTATTGCGAGTCTTGTAATAATAGGCATAGTGTCATTAAGCTGTTGCCATATTGAATAGTTAATAGGCCTACCGCAGTAGTAGAGGTTAAGGAACAGCAATACAAATGAGTAGAACGAAAGACCAAAAACAAAAATTTCTACATCAAAATTCATTGTTATAATAAGAATTCCAATCATAATACTCCTTCTTATAATTTCAAGTTTTAGAATGTCTTTTGATTTGCCTTTTACAAGTAGTATGTTTTGGTTTATGCTATGTAACGGGAACAGAATTCCGTTTATACCAATCAAAAGGAAATATGTACCCGCGGTGCGCCACACTTTGTTCCCCATGCAGAACTCGAAAAAATCTTGGGCGCAACTCAACATCAATGCCATCACAAAACCTACAATTATAAGAGTTACAGATATTATTTTCTTGTAACCTTCTTTAATATTACCCCCTTCATTGTTCATTCGTGAAAGAATGGGATAAGTTACTGACTGTACGACTTGGGTTGTTGTATGGGAACCTATATCATTTATTTTTTTAGCCTGTGAATAATATCCTAATTCTGTAGTTGAGTATGCTTTTCCAATAGTAAGAGAGTATATATTATTGAATAGAGTACCAATAAAACCAGACAGAAGGAGATTCTTTGAGAAATGAAAGTATTTATTGAAGGATGCTGTTGAGAATCGAAGTAATGGGATAAAATCGCTTGTGATCCATAAAAGTATACATCGGATTAACGCTGTTAAAATCATTTGAATGATCAATGTCCAAACGCTTCTATAGATATATGCCAGGTAAATAGCTATTGTTGCAGATATAAATGATGCTGTAAAAGAAATAAGGAAGATTTTTTTGAATCTTACTTCTTTCTGTAATTTTGTCATCTGTACCAATGACAACGCATGGATTGGTAGTATAAGGTATGCTACTTTGCATATGCTATTTAGAATAGGTTGTTCATAAAGGCTGGCAATGAGCCCCGATGAGAAATATAGCAGAATGTACATTACTAATGATACTCCTATGTTAAAATAGAGTATAGTAGAATAGTCGATGCGTGTAACATTTTTTTCTCTTATTAATGCCTGACCAAAACCTGAGTATATGAAAACATCGGCAAATGCCGAAAATATAACTACTATGCCCAGTATGCCATAATCGGCAGGTGTGAGAAAACGTGCCATTATGAATGTGCACAATAATTGGATACCTGAAACTGAAGTCAGTTCCAAATATTTCCATATTACATTCTTTGCAATTTGCTTGCTTGTACTCATGTTATTCAAATTGTTTTGCAATTATTTTTTCTTCTTCGGGAAACCAACCGCTACTGATATTTACTCCTTTTTTTATAACTATTGCAGGATTTCCTGCAATCAAAAGGTTTTCACTCTGTTTTGTGAAATCTCCACTTACTTTTGATATGCATGATACAACACAACCATCGGGTAATATTGTTCCTTTGCCAATAGTACAACCATTACCTACAAAAATATTATTCCCAATAACAATATCTTTTGTGCGTGGGTAGTATTTGTCCTTTTCAATGTTATATAGAAAATGAAAATCGCTATCAAGAATTTGGACATTCCAAGAACAACGCACATCATTACCTAACGTTATAGACTTCCTGCATATAATTTTTGAGCCTGCACCAAAACCTACACGGTCTCCTGTTGTCATTGTTGCATTTTTGACTATTGAAATTACGCTCCCTGGGTGAATCTTTAATCGTCCTCCAATATTCAAAGTACCTTTGTTGTTGAAAATAAGAGGTATTGCGGTTGTTTCAAATGAGGATAAACGTATCACGCCCAAAGAAACCATTCCTGTGTATATATCATTAGTAAAGATTATATTGCCAATACTCTTTATTTTTGTATTGTAGGCAATGATTATAGGGCATTTTAATGCTTGGTTAAAAGGTAGTATTTTAAAATTGAACCAGAGTGTTTTTATCCAATTGATTTTCCAAAATCTGCTCTTGATGACACGCAAAGAGGCCTTATGCTCGTTTGGCAATTCGCGAAAAAATCTTTTGACAATGTTCATTTAGTAGTTAATTTTATATACTTATTGTTCTTTAATTGTTTTATCATCTAATACGATAAAATACAACGTAGTCATAAACAGATTTATAGTTATGTTGTTGTAGCTCTCATGCTTTTGATGTTACGTTTGAAAATATTTAATTCCATCTGTTTACAATGTATTCAGGGTGTTTGTTCTCGCCTATAACCTTTGCCGGGCAACCAACCGCAGTGGAGTTTTCTGGTATGTCCCGTATTACAACTGCGCCGGCTGCAATGGTGGTGTTGTTTCCAATCTTTACATCTTCTATAATACATACATTGGGTCCTATATATACATTGTTACCAATTGTAGCAGGTGTACGTTTGTTTGTCCCAATTGAAAGGAATTGGCTCACATTGACATTATTACCTATTGTAGTCCCTCCGTTTATTACAATACCAACACCGTGCCCTATGTAGAAACCATATCCTATTTTAGTGTTATAGGGTATCTGTATTCCGTATTTTATCGTGTAATGCCTGTGTAATATTTTGAATATCAACGATATCCCCCCCCCCGTTGCTGCAGCGAGCCTCATCCAAAAGGTATAACGAAAGCAATGATTTCTACCAAAGATAGCTTTCAATGTTAGTTGCAGTGGTGTTAATTTCTTCCCACTATAACGATAATAATCGCTTTGTATATATTTCCAAACTTGTTTCATCTTATTATACTCTTTCTTTTTGTTCCCACAGGCGCAACCAAGCACCTGTGAGTGGGGCGCTGCCCCGGTTTGTGGGTTCTTTTTACTTTTCTCCCACGTTTTTGTCGTTATTGATTTATTATCCATTCTTCTACGCAGCGTGTCTCTTTTGATACGTTTGCGCCTATTTTGATTATTTTTCTGCCGTCTGTTGCAAATGGCAGTGCGTAGTTCTTTTCTTTTTTGATTCATGTACTACAATAACATCAACTTAGTCACCTATAAGTGACCAAGTAAAATGACTAAGTCAAAGCTCGTTTGTATTTTTGGCTTCGGCTATTAGGCTTCTCGGGAATAGTCATAACCAAAAAACCTCCCTCTATAAGAGGATCTATATAGCGATGTTTTACATTATATCTATGTTTAAGCCCAAGATGTTCCATGATTTCAGCCATACTTCGAGGGGTAGAACAAAAATCAATGATATCATTAAGAGTGTCGCTTAACTTAGTCACTGACTTGGTCGCTTTTTCTTCATCAGTGACCAAGTTAAGTGATAAAGAGGGTCTCACAATAACTTCAAAAGCAGTAATCTTATCTATATTGAACACCGGTTCTGGGTTACCATTCTCTTGTAACAGGTTCTTTACACGCTGAATTCCACGATTGAACATATTAACGTACTTCAATCCTCGCATAGCTTCTGCGACAATAGGATTACGATAATCATTTACTGTTGGGAAGTTCTCGGGGCGAGCTTCACCATACAACCCACCGGCATTAAGAATTTCAATACGATCTTTATATTGATAAAGTCGTATTGGCATATTGGACTGGTAATCCCTGTGCATACATGCATTCATCAACAACTCTCTTAGAGCCAAGTCAGGATAATTCAACACATTCTTCTCACGCAGCATGCTAATAGGCATAGGTCGAGAAGTAACCACTGCATCCCGCACAAAGCTTTCCAATTGTGGCAGCATCTTACTAAGACTTCCTTTAATCTGTCGTTCATTAACGATTTCACTACCACGGTCTTTACCTGCAAAATGGACGTATTGCACATAGCACCCATGCATATAATACTGTGGGTCTTTGCCAAAAAGAATAATTGCAGCATTAGTGGGGCATTCATTAGCAAGATCATACAAATGAATTGCAGCCAACTGTTCTTTAATATCACGACCATCGTTTGCTAACACTTCGCTATCAATAATCTGAGGAAGATACTCTCTTCTGATAAAGTCTGTATCAATGTCTTTTATAGTTGCACCAAAACAAGGTGTTGCATCAAATGTTGCCATATATGATGTTCTGCGTTCAAACAATATTCGTTCTTCTGCTTCACTGGCAATATCCCTGCGAGGACCAATACGAATAAATGTCCTACCGCGATATCGTACAGGAGGAACCAACGAAGGCGAAACCTCTGCAACAAGCAAATCTCCATCTTCATATTCAAAACGTTCCACCGACATAATGGGAAGAGGTAATATATTGCCATTTGAACGTATGGCTGAAATCTTTTTTAGTAAATTATCATCAACTTTCAACCCCGATAATGTTCCATTATCATATGCACCAAGAATAAGGTACCCCTTCTTTCTGGAATTAGGTAAATCGTTTGAGAAGGCACATATTGCTTCTTGAAACTTATCCATATCACTAGTAGATGTGGTACGTTCTATTCTATATGTTTCAGTGCTATATAGTAATTCTCGCAATTCTTCTTTTGATATCATATTCTTCCTATTGTTGATTGTTTATCAAAACTTTTTGTATGCGACTACTTTTCTCCCACGTTTTTGTCGTTATT
>CAYRFX010000010.1:0-45012 GCA_964423665.1 uncultured Bacteroidaceae bacterium
CCTGGAAGATAGCAGGACCGATAGAACGGGCAGGATTAACAGAAGTTCCTGTGTAACGAATACACACAAGATGAACGAGAACAAGAGACAAACCAATTGCAAGACCGGCAAAAGCACCGGCACCCTTCTTCTCATCTGTGGTGCCAAGCACCACAAGAACAAAAATAGCAGTAAACACAATCTCGGCAACCAAACCACCCATCACCGACACACCCGGCTGGCAAGCATTGGCACCCGTGCCAACAATCTCGCTGCCACTTGTAGATGTGCAAAGGAAAAGAACAGCAGCACCGGCAATGGCACCGATAACCTGGAACACCATGTACATACCGGCATCTTTAGCACTCATGCGACCGCTCATCCACACACCAAGAGTAATTGCAGGATTAATGTGGCAGCCACTCACACCACCAATGGTATAGGCCATGGCAACAACAGCCAAACCAAATGCCAATGCAGTACCCACAACGGTAGAAGCCAACTGGGGATCATTAGAAGTGCAACCAAGGCTCACGGCCGCACCGCAACCCATAAGCACAAGCACCATAGTACCCACCGCTTCAGCTAAATACTTTTTCATAAAATGAATAATTAAAGGTTAATAAATTGCCACAAACATACTAATAATAGAGGAAAAAGCGAACATCTGTTAATATTTTTTCACTATTAGAATAAATATTTCACAATAGTTTCCCACTCGGGCACCACAGCAGTATCCACAAGTACCGGTAGCAAATCTCCCCAAGAATCAATATCTTAGCGCCACGCCAGCACCCTAAATAAATGTTATAAAAAATATGTGTTTATTAGCATCTGTTTTATAAAATTCACTATATTTGCGCAAATACAAAACAAAAACTATGCCATTGATTTTACATAAATCATATAGAGAGATGAGCGACAAAGAAATTGTCGATCTCATTATTGCAGGGAACGAAGAGGCGATGCTCTATCTGCTCTACGACAGATACGAGAACGACCTGAAGTTCTATGCATGGAGATACTATAACTCGTTGGAATATCTTGAAGATTTAACCAACTATCTGTACATACAAATAAAAGGAAAGAACGGAGATTGGCAACCGCTGAAGTCTTTCCAGTGGAAAAGCAAATTCAGAACATGGTTTTGCTCGGTTGCCTCACATCTTTTCCTGGAAAAAAGAGAAGAATTGATAGGTTTAGGGGCAAAAGAAGACTCTATTGTGGTAAATTGCGGCGACAACCCACTGCCCGAACCCGAGCCCGAACCAACCAATCAAAAGTTGGTGATGCTCATGGAAGCTATCAACAGACTAAAGAACGACGATTATCGCTTTATTCTCATTAAAGAGCTTGAAGGATACAATCACAAGGAAATTGCCCAAATGATGGTTGCAAAAAGAAAAGAAGAGAAAAAAGAGACCTATTATAACGGCAAGGTTGTTATCCCCGACGCCCACTACGTTGATATGAATAAAGCAAGGGCGTTAAAAGAGGTCAAAGCAATTGTAGAACAGATTAAAAAAGAGTGGTATGAAAATAAGTGATGAACTGATTGCCTGTTATGTCGAGGGGAATGTAACCGCAGAAGAGCGCAACTTTGTTAGAAAATATCTATGCGAGCACCCCGAAGAATATGAACGCATACTATGCTTGATAGACAACGACACGGTCGATTATTTAGGCGAGCGCCTGGAGATCTCCGCTGATTGCCTCCCCGTGGGCGATATTCCATTCTCGGATATCTCTTACTCGGCTGCTGCATTTGCACCCGCGCAGAACAGGAGATTCACTCCCAAGAACAATTCAAAGCCATCAAAAGCAAATGAATTGTATGACAGACTAAGCAAAATGAGTGATGAATTAGATGAGATAATTTGATTAATAATTAAAACTTTAACATTATGCATCCGGGGGTTTTACGTTATGCTTTGAAAGCATTAGAGCAGGTCACAAAAGATATTATCAGTAGCCAGAAAATAGAGAAGGCAGGAGATACCATCATGGCGTGTTCAGCAATAGCTGCTGTAGCAGGTGTAGGATCGGGCTGGTTGCCCGGTGCCGGCGCGCTCGTTGCCACAGCCGCATGGGTTGCTTCAATTTGGGGTATGTACATAAAAATAAACAACGATTTAGGCATCTCAATCAAAGATAATATATTAAAGTCTTTGGCGTCTGCTATATTAACTAATATTATCGCATCGGCAGGCAGTCTCATTTTAATGTTATTAGGAGGCATGTTATTGTCTTTTATCCCTTTATTTGGTACCGCAGGAGCTATAGCTATTGATGGTTTTATCGGTTATGTTACCGTATTCACCTCAGGTGTACTATATATAAAACTATTGACTAAACTTTTTAAGGCAGGAAATGGATTCAACATCTCGGAAAGCGAAGTTAAAAACATAGCCGATGGCATTGTCAAAGATAACGATGTGTCAGGAATCATAAAGGAGGGAAAACAAGCTTTTAAAGAAGATAAGAAAGCCGGAAAGTTCAAGAAATAACATTTCTCCTACTTGTAATTTAATTGAGCAATATACCAAAAACCAGACGAATAGTTAATATGCCCTTTTCACAAGGATATGCAAAGCTAATGAATAAGGCAAGGCAGATTATTGAATCTGTTAAACCCAAGAAGTTTCTTCCCCAAAAAGAAGAAACATCTTTACCATACGCCTATCCCTGCGAAAACTACATAGGCACAATACTCTCTAATGAGTTGGTGCGCAAAGTACTTAAACTATTTGCCGACAAACACTGCAAGGAACAAATTCAGTACATACAATCGACAGGGCAGCTGGTTACCAAAGAGAGCTACCCCCGCCTGCATGAAACACTGCAAAGCTGCTACGATATATTAAACATTAAAGAGGCACCGGAGGTATATATCACCAACCAACTCAAAGGAATAAATGCGCTGAGCGTGGGCACCGACAAAGCTCCGATTATTCTCATCAGCCGCAAGGCGGTGATAAGCCTGTCGGACGAGGAAATCAGGTTTATGATTGGGCACGAGCTGGGGCATATTCTCCAAAAGAACTTAATGTGCCACACCATAAAAGGAGTATTGGACAACCTTAAAAGCAAGCACGAGGTGTTAGGTCCCATTGTTGCCGATACTATTGATGTCCCGCTTAACCAATGGCATCAATGCGCTGAATACACCGCCGACAGAGCCGGTTTCCTGTGCTGCAAGGATATTGCTTCTATTGAAGCAATATTCAACAAGACAATGGAGGTAAAATCCAAAACCGGGTATAAATCCTATATTGAACTTTACAAGGACCACCCGTTTATTCAATCGAGGATTGATAGAATTAAACAATTTGCAGCATCTGTAAATATGTAGAAATACAAATATAAAAAACTAACATAATACAAACACATATGGCAGACAGGATTCCTTCTAGGTACGTTTCTATCGTAAAGAACTCGTTAATTGCAAGTGCGGCAATTGCTCCCGCCGGTATATTAGGCGGCTTAGACACAATAGCAGTTGGTGCGACATGGGCAGCAATGTTTATTGCTATAAGAAACAGAGCAGGCTCTTCATTGGGAGCCGACCCCAAGCGCATATGTGTTGGTGTTGCATCAGGCATTGCGCGATACTATATTGCATGCAAGGCTGCAACATTCGCATTTTTCTTAGTACCCGGTGTAGGACCATTCGCAGCTATAGCCGCAGCCATAGGTATCAGTGGTATATGTAACATCTATTTCACATATAGTTTTGCTGCAACACTTATTGAATTGTTTGAAAGACAAATATATGATGATGAAAAGATTATTGACTTTTTTATTGACCATCTAAAGAAACTTCCGAACGGTGCTGAAGTAACTGAGATTATTAGAATATACAAATCATAGTGCCAAAATGCATTTCGTCAAGAGCATTTATAAATGGTACTATCTGGCTACATTTTGCCAACAAATTAAAAACACAAGCATAACTATTTAGAAATAGAATAACTATGTTAATCACACAACAGATAGAAGAGATTCTCGACAAGCGTTTAGGCAGGGGAATTTACGAAGGCAAGGGGCGATTGCAAAAGATTGAGCATCAGATATCGGCGCTCAAGCAGGTGAGAGAGAGGGTTGAGGAACTCGACGCCCTTGTAACTATCATATCCAAACAGATAGAGAGCAAACAAGGCGCATATTACAATATGCTGGTAAGCGACCCCGAGGCTTTAGCACAATTTGACGAGATTTCTTGCTCAAATGCAAAAAGCAAGCTCTGCGATGTGCTCGGGAAGCTAAACGACCTAAAGAAGAGGTTTGAGCGCGAGGCCTTGCGCATTGCATTCATAGGTTACGAGCGACAAGGAAAGAGCACATTCCTGCAATCTATGACAGGCCTCTCAAACGAGGTTATTCCCGCCTACGATGGAACGAGCTGCACCGGTGCTGTCTCTATTATTCACAACTCAGACACGCCATTGCTCGTTGAGATTGAATTTTGCACGGTCGCAGAATTCATCGACAACCTTAAAAGCAAGCTCAAGAGCCTCTTCCCCGAGCGCAATTTTATAATCAACAGCTTGGAGGACATAAGAACTATCGACGTGAGCGATTACAGTGGCGATGATGCGCTCGAAGTAAAGCGCATGATTGGCAACAACATCGTTGGTCATCTCGACGACTACAAGGAGTATCTTGGTATGGGGCAGACAAAGTTCCACGACAAAGAGCTTATCATGGAATTTGTGGCACAATACAGAGAATATGACGCAATTCCCGCAGGTGACAACCCCGATGACTATGAGAAACGCATAAAAAGCAAAGACGAGAAGGGCAACCCCACAAAGATTGTTTACCGCAAGCGTTACTATAAGTATCTTGCCGTGAAATCGGTGAACATCTATTGCCCCTTCCTGCATCAGGATTGTGGCAAGATTGAATTTGTGGACACCATAGGACTTGGCGCATCTGTCAATCCCGAAGGAATAGAAAGAGAGATGTTCCGCGTGTTACAAGAGGATTGCGACGCTGCCATAAACGTATTCTGCCCCGCCCCCACCGGTGGCTCGCTGAATAAATTCCAAAAAGATATATTCAAGAAAATAAATGAGCAACTGGCAAGCCGCGACCCCCGCAAATGGATAGCTTATGCCATAAATGGAATTCCCTCGGGCGAAAAGGCAAACATACAGAATATCCCGGATATCTTAACAGAGCTGGGGGAGATGGGAGAAACACTCCCCTTCGGGCTTTACAAGGATGTTGATGCTGCCAATCGCGAAGATGTAAACAACAACCTCCTTATCCCTCTCTTGAGATTAATCACAGAGAACCTCGACTCGTTAGACGAGTCCCTGATGGACAAAGCCAACGAAACCGCTAAAGAGGCCTACAGCGAGTGTCTGTCGCTTGTCAAGGCGGCTAATGCCGTAACCTCGGCAAGTGCCGGGCTCAACTCCGACATACTCACACTCTTTGACGAGAAACTCTTCAAGAGCCTGTTAAAATCATTCGGGTATGCTATGAACATGATTGACCAGAAAGGCTATGCAACAAGAAGAGAGACCGAGTGTAATGAGCTTGAGGAGGCATACACCAATATCATTCAAGATATAGATCTATATATACCCGACGAAAATGATATTTTGGAGCGTTTCGAGACCGGCGCATCTGTTACACAGAACCAGCTGTTTGAGGAGTATGCCGAGCAGATGAGAAATAACATTTTCACGGCATTTGAGAACATCAATACAAGCGTGCTCTATCCCTTGCAGGAGAAGGTGAAAACCGATTTAATATCAATACTCTACAATGATGGTTTGATGAAAAACCTGCCTACATCTCATAAATCGCCCTCAACAGAATGGCTCCAAGGCATCATAGACAATTATGTAGATGAAGAGACCTACCCATTCCTGAACAAGGCACTCCGATTTATTCTCGACTATCAGATAAACATTGAGGGATTGGTGGAATACAATGTAACACGCAGCCTTTATATCCTTGACAAAACTCACCAGGAATTTATCCCATTCAGCGGAGGCTTCACCGAGGATTTTGAGCAAAAGGCAGCCGATGTGTGGCAGGAATTGTGCAACAGACTCACACCCGTACAGAACAGATTGAAACAGTGGATAAGCTCATTTACACTTATTCCAAGCCACTCGTTCTACAGTCGTGTACACAAGTTCCATGTAAAAGTTATGACAGATAACGGCGGCATCGAGGACTTCCGCCGATTCTACCGCAAGAACATGGGGCTTATATGGACAAACGAGATTAACACCGTGAGTAAAACACAAAAAGCATTTGGAGACTGGACAGAACGCACCAAGCGCCTGCAGGAAGTTGTAAACAGTGAAAACTTTAATATTAAATAACCATGAACTTCATTAATAAAATTAAAGACTCGGTGAGCAAGATAGTTGCCCCCGTACCTACAATAAAAGCAACAATGCTGGGCCCCCGCGCCGTGGGTAAAACCTCCATTATGGCATCAATATTCAGCGACTCCCGAAACGAGATAGCCGGAACATCGCTGTTCTTCCGCCCGCAGGCCTCTTGCGCCGACAGTCTCACCGCCAAGAAACTGCAGCTGATGAAGGTTATACAGGACCGGGTGAACTTCAGCGACAAGCCCAACACCGGTGCCATTGAAGCAAGCAACACAATAACATCTTTTGACTTTGAGATGGGATTGAAAGACAGGACAAAATCAATTGACATCAGCATAAAGGATTTTCCCGGCGAGTACCTCGACTCAAAGCCGCAGGAGGTGAGCGACTTTATTGCAGAGTCGCACATTGTGATGATTGCCATAGACACACCTTATCTCATGGAGGAAGGCGGAAGATATAACGAAGAAAAAAACGAGGTAAAGCAAGTAGTGTCATTCTTTACGCACCACTCGGAATCACTCAAGAACAAGTTTGTCCTGCTCGTGCCGCTGAAATGCGAAAAATACTTCCACAACGGCAGCATCGACGACGTTGCAACCGAGGTAAAGAAAGCATACAGCAGTCTTATTGATTTCTGCAAGCAAAACAATATTGCATGCGCAACAACCCCCATTCAAACACTCGGCGGGGTGGAGTTTGATATGTTCATAGAGAACACCAACACCTTCAGTTCTCTATCCAAACTGTCATCATACAAATTCTATGGGCAGAAACCCGAATACAAGCCCATGTATTGCGTTCAGCCGTTATATTACCTATTGACCTACGTTGCAAACTATTACGAGTGGAGCAAGGCGCAGCCAAAGAATTTCATTGACAGAATAAAAGACTCCATGACCTCTTTCCTGAAAGACGATGACGATTTCTTGCACGAAATAAAAAAATTGTCAATGAAGGTCCTTGCCGATAAGAATGGTTTTGCGATAATAAACAATAACACTATCTTAAACATCAAATAGAAGGAACAATGGCTAATCTTAAAGTATTGATGATGGGAGGACGCCGATGCGGAAAAACAGCGGCATTGGCAAGTCTATTTGATCAAATGATTCATGGAAAGACAAACGAATACCTCACCGTTTGCGACAACACTGTTCTGCAAGAGAAAGAAGGCGAGAGACAAGAGTCGCTCAACAACAAGCGCCTTGAACTTGAACATTTTATTCTGAGCGGCAAGAACAACACATTCCTGGTAGATAAAGGCCCCACACCCAACTTCTGGGACTACAACCTGCAGTTGCAGATTCCCGGGACAAACAAACGAATGGAGATTCAGTTCCGCGACTCTGCCGGGGAGTTTTTCGATGCAGGAGGCCTGCACCACGAGGAGACAACAAAATTTGTAAAAGAGTGTGATGTCTTTGTGGTTGTAGTAGATACGCCATACCTCATGGCAGGGAACAAGATTGAGGCAGAGGCTGCCAATATCATTGACTCCATTCACACCTTCCTCATGCAGATAGATAACCAGAATGGCAGAAAAGCGAAACAGGTAATCTTTGTCCCCATTAAATGTGAAAAATGGGTGAAAGAGGGAAAGATAGACGAAGTGGTTGCTGCCGTGGAGGAGAAATATTCGGCATCAATAAAGGATTTGAAGGCATCAAACAAAACAGAAATAAGCATTATCCCCATTGAAACTGCCGGAGATATCATTTTTGCCGAGCTCAGAGCCCCCTACCTCTTGTTCAACACCTTGACAAACAAAAAGAGCTATTGCTCCAAAATCAGCGACAGGCTTGTGGTGCTGGCAGATGGCAAGAACCACAAACTCACAGCAGATGAGATACTGAATGAGGACCCGAATGGAGTTTTTGTGGTGGGAAAGGAGAGGACCGATATTGTACGCCCTGCCGCATGGTACAACCTAAGAAACGCACCAAAGGCAATGTACACGCCCCATAATTGCGAGCAATTACCGCTACACATAATCAGATTCATGTTCAACAAAAGAAAATCTGAGGCCTGGAGCGGCATCATTGGAGACCTCATCAGCTTCTTCGGTGGCATATCGGCAAAAGACATGCAAGCTGCATTGGATAATCTTTCCGCAGCCAACCTCATCAAAGACAGTGGCGAGGGCATCAAGATTCTTAAGAAATGTTTTTAACCACCCGGTCAATTTCATTATAAAATAGAACAAACCATGCTGAAATACTATTCATATTACAACGTTGGAGGCTACAAAGACCTGTTCCTGGGAGACTCCACCCTGCCATGCGAGCACACCTACTTTATTCCTCTCTACTCCATATGGAAAAGAAAAGCTGAAAGCGGAGATGCATCTTTGGCGGCGAAGGTTGAAGCACTGGAGCAACTGCACAAGATGCAGGTTCTCACCGGCGAAGATTCACACGGCCTGCCACAAACAGCCAAGACCCTAATCTCCCACGGAGGATACAAGACCTTCTTCTCGCGGGAGAGCAATGGAGAGAGCATCTTTGCAATACGGGATATTGACAGCAACAGCAAAGACGAGACAGGGAGAAACATTCCATTCCTTCTCATAATCACAGGAACTACCGACGCCGACAGAATTGCACTGGAAAGAGTTGCAGCATACACAACCTCCCACATCGATGAGATGTCCGGCAAACTCGCCAGCCTCTTTTCATACGATGCAAATGTAAATGGCATTGCCTTCGACATAAAGTCCCTCACCAAACTCATCGAGGGAATCTCCAAAGAGCAAAGCAACTCATTCCTGACACTTGCCGGGCAAAAATTTGTAAATTCCGAGCAAGAAGGAGTATCGCTCTTCACCATTCCCGAGGGGCTGAATAAAGAGATTGCTATTCGAGAGCAAAAATTAACAGGTAAAAAGGTCTATTTCACTATGATGTCCGAGGTGGTACCGCTCGACAATCAAACAAAATTGATTTCAATGCTTGCCGACCTTAACAAACAAGAGCAGCCGGCAATCTCAAACAAGCATCTTGCTTACATCATTATGGGAGCAATTGTGCTGGGATTCTTGATTGGCTATCTCATTGGATAACCCACAAACAGCCATGGCAGAAGGATTGAAAGTATTGATGATGGGAGGGCAGCGCGTAGGCAAAAGTTCTGCTCTTGCAGCTGTTATGAATGCATTCATAACAGGCCCCGGGAAGGATATATTCACGGCAAAGGACACCACCTCGCTGGCAAGAATCGACGGAGAGCAACAAACCTCCATCAATTCAAAGCTGGAGGAGGTAAAAAACATGCTCTCTTCTCATGCGGGGAAGACTATTCTTGTAGATGCCGGTAAAACAAACAAAAAGTGGGATTACACTCTTGAACTCGCCCTCACCGGGACCGACGACTCCATGACAATGACATTTACCGACATTAATGGAGAGTTCTTCGAAGGTGGTAATTTTCACCAAGAAGAGATTATAGAGCTGGTAAAAACATATGATGTATTTATCGTTGCCATCGACACACCTTTTATGATGGAGGCAAGGAATGAAGATAATGACCTTGTAGATCCCATTATAAATTCAAAATACAACTGCACGGAATCAATACACACTTTTCTCACACAAATTGACGATAATGATGGGGCAAACGCAAAACTTGTAATCTTTGCTCCAATCAAATGCGAATATTGGGCTCAAGAAGGGCAGTTAGGCATGGTCTCGGCAGCAGTCAAGGAAGACTATCAAACAACCATAGCAGCACTCAAGAGGTATAAGAGTGTACAGATAGAGATTCTACCAATACAAACAGTGGGCTCGGCACAATTCTGCAAGCACATGGAAGCATATGTTTTTGAGTGGAAAGAAAAGATACTCCTGTTCTTTAACAGGGGGAGAAGAGAAAAATGCGGGCTGCTCCCCAACAGACAGGTGATGTTATCCGATGGCAGCACAAAACCCGTAGAATCGGGAACATTGCACGAAGATATGGAAGCCGTTCTTATTCCCGGGAGCGACATAATACGCCCCAACTCATGGTTCACCATCACCTCTCCCACTTATGCACCACATAATTGCGAACAATTGGCATTCCACATTCTCGAGTTCATGCTCGCAAAGGTTATTGATGCAAAGATACGCGAAGCAGAAAACGAGAATGGCTTCATAAAATTCCTGGGAGATACTGCGAACTTCATTCTCAGCATCGGCACATTCGGGCTGTGGGACAAGCTCCGCAATTTATTCGGCGGAATAACCCTTGAACAGATGCAGACCGCCATATCGCAGATGAGAACCAAGAACCTTATAAAGCATTTTAATGAAGGAATTGAAATCTTAACAAAATGTAATTTCAGAAGTTAATATGATTAGAATATATGCATACTATTCATGTGGGGGATACAAGGATATGTATCTTGGCACAGACGATGAGACCACCGGCGAGAGCTACTATCTCCCGTTGCTACCCATATGGAAGAAAAACAACAAGACCGAACAGATAGAAAAGACCCACAATCTTCTCCAGGTTAAGTTAATAACAAAAGAGGAAGCATACGGCTTCCCGCCCGAATGCCGCGTGATGTTCTCTCACGGCGGATATAAAGCCATGCACCGCACCCTCACCAGTGGGGCAGTATGTTTCTGCATCAGAGACATATTCAACGGAGCAAAAGATGAAGAAAACAGGGATATTCCGTTTCACTTCCTGCTAATTGCCGAAGGCAGAGAAAGCATAAAGAAACTGGACGAGTTTGCGCTGTCGTATATCGGCAACTGGAATCTGATAGAGATCCAACTGGGCAGATGCATCTCCTACGACCCATATATCAATGGAATAAAATTCAACCTTGACAGCATTAAAGAGAGCATCTATAACAGCCCCGCATCAAGTATCCCCATCGCACACACGCGCGGGAAAATCATCTCAATAAAGGTGAGTTCACGAGCACATGCCGGGAAAGCACTGCAAGAGCAGAACATAACAGCCGATGCAGTAAACGCCTTTTACGACAACAGTGGTATATTCAATGGAGCAATACCTTATATGAGACCAAGCACAATACCGCCAGGAACAACCCGGGTAAACGTGTTTGATGAAAACAAAAATAATGAAACAACTCGCCGCGAACCCGCAATACCCATTGTTTTACCCGGGAAGAGCATTGAAACGCACAAAGATGAAAATCCCTCCTCGGTAGAAACAGCCGTGGTACCGCCCCGTGAACAGGAGCAAATAAAGAGAGAAACAGAAACCCCGTATCATGAAGAGAACGACACAGAGAAACAGATATCAGACAAACTCAACAAGATTGAACAGATGCTGCAAGAGTTGTCGAAGCTGACAAGTGAAATAACCCCCATTAACAACCGGCTTCAAAAGCTATCGGAAGAGGTTGAGAAAATAATTGCATTTCAAAACAAACAAGAAGAAGAGAGAAGATTGATAGAAAAACCATCACAAAACAATCTCTATAGCAAAGGCATCATTAAAGACCTGACAATCTTAATTGCCGGAATTATTTTAGGACGTATAATATTCTAAACTTCAATATCTTATGGAAAGAGTACATCTTGTAAATTTAGACAGCACGGTTTATGAGCACCCCTTTGACAGGGCTGCGCTGAACGCCATGAGAAGCCTCCCCGGCTTTGACACCGTAACAAACTTCATACTAAACTGGGCAGCGGTACGTTGGCATCTTATAGAGATGCAGGGCAGCAACTTCCATGTAACCCGAGAGTCGTGCCCCGAACTCTACAAACAAATCAAAGAAAATGCCGCAGTTATTGGTGTAGAAGATTTTCCCGAGATATATACCGAGTGGGGATATGCAGTCAATGGCTACACCACAGGTAACAGAGAAAGAACAATGCTGGTGCTGAATTCCGGTGCAATAGACCTGCTCACAGAGCCCCAACTCAATTATGTAGTGGGGCACGAGATGGGGCACATAAAGAGCGGGCACGTCCTCTACCACCTTATGGCACAACTGTTTACCAACGCAATAGCCATGATTCCGCTCGGTGAAACCCTTTTAACCCCTATTCATTATGCACTGCTCTACTGGCAAAGAATGTCGGAATTCACAGCAGACCGTGCCGGTCTCTTGACATGCCAGAACAAGGACGCAGCCATTGAAGCCATTATTAAAATGACCGGAGTTCCCGAAAAATATTTCAACCAGCTCGACAAAGAAGCCTTCCTGAAACAGGCAGAAGAGTTTGAAACAAGATTCAGCAGCCTTGCCGATTCTGCAATCAGAACCATATCTATCGCATCGAGCACCCACCCGTGGAGCGTTTACCGTGCCGGCGAGCTAATAAAATGGATTGAATCGGGAGAATACGAGAGAATACTCAACGAATATGCCGGCATCAAATGCCCGCACTGCAAAAACATCGTTGCCAAGAACGCAACAGAATGTGACTCCTGTGGCATGCCACTATAAAATAGGCATATACCGAG
This sequence comes from uncultured Bacteroidaceae bacterium, assembly GCA_964423665.1. Taxonomy (GTDB): domain Bacteria; phylum Bacteroidota; class Bacteroidia; order Bacteroidales; family Bacteroidaceae; genus HGM04593. The sequence continues at coordinate 12,774 of CAYRFX010000010.1, forward strand.
ATTGTATGGAGCTGTGCCTAAGACCATTTGGCACAGCTCCTTTTGGTTTGCAAGATTTGGACAAAATTGTTTGTTAATTATGACTCACTGCCAACCTTTGAAAATGATACAAACACCCGGAGCTGCAAAACAAGATTACCGAGCCACATCATTGCTCATGCAAAAAAGGCTACAACTTTATAAAAAATTAGAAAAATTAAGTTATCTTTACAATCGGTAAATATTGTAATAAATACTTGCTAATCTTTAATTAGTTAGAAAACTTATTGCAATTGCCACCTCTGTTACTTTTCAATGAATCACACTTCTGGAATAAACTAAAATAATAGGAACTATGGAACTCTTTAATTCTTGCGGGTCTAACAAAAAATCTTTATGGACAAATTTTATATGCTTCTGTAAAAAACTTAAAATTTATACTTATTTCCACAATAAGAAAAGAGCAAGAGAAGAAAAAAGGAAAGAGTACTTCCTAACATGTTGTGCTTTTACATTCATCGGCAATTCCCATTTAGGAGATAATTATGATTATAAAAACGAAAGGGATAAGCTAAAAGAGATTGGTAAAAGAATAGGTATTCCTGCTAAGGAGATAGATACTACTATTTCTAAAATTTTTAAGGGCGAAACAGAAGAAAATGGGAACACCAATAACCATACCGGAGTGAACAAACTCATAATTAAACGTTTCATAAAAGTATTATACGATATCGCGTTTCTTCTTTACTCGGAAAATCTTAAAAAAGAAGAGAGGGAAGATATCTTTAATTTTATATGCATAAAGTTTGGTATATTCAACAACGCTTGCAGAGAGGAAATTAGAAAAGAGATCTTTGATTCTATCAAAGAATGCCAATGCTACGAAAAGGTAAAAGAAATCTTTCATAATAAATTTAAGGACGACAAATATCTTGAGAACTATTTCAACATTGATGACTTGAATTTCAACTACATCATCAATCTCGACAATTATTTTAATGCAATTCTCAACTCCATCAACCATTCAATTGAACAGAACAAAGAGGATAGCACCAAAGAGGCAAACGATGCAGGGACAGGGGATAGTACCAAAGAGGCAAACGATGCAGAGAAAGAGAAAAATAAAGGATATGAAAAGTTAAAAGAAATAGAAATAGACCATATAAAGAATTTTGAGAATTACTGGAATAATCTCCACGGTAATGATCTGAGTCCTAAACAAATGGCAGAACTTGTATATGATCTTTTCACGCTTATATGGGCAGATTCCCAAAAGACAAGGGAGGAAGATTGGTTGTTCAAGTTCTGTTCCATAATATGCCGTATAAGAAGGATAAAACTTATAAAGATAAAACAAATATTATATCGTTCTATCGTCATTGAAAAAAATGCGAATAAGATAATATTTAATCAGCGCCAAAGAACCATAAAACAAATTCAGAATACGCTTGAAAAAGACTACACAATCACGGCAAATGAGAAGGCGCGATTTGCATTGGTATGCTCATTGGCATATGCCGATAACAAATTTGGCGAGAAAGAACGTTATGAACTTTATAAAATAGGCTTGCACGATTATATTTTAAAAATCGAAGATATTGAAAATATTATTTCCGAGATAGAAAAACACAAAACAAAAGACAAAAACTCAATAAGCCATAACCTTCTACTTCATATCCCCGAGAATATTGAAGATAAATTCGCTGACCTTATCAGGTGCTATAATATTATATACTCGGATAATGAAATTACAAATACAGAGAAGAACATGTTTGAAATTATCTGCATGTTCTATGGCGTAAGAAGTCAATATTTCAGCTCAAACATGTATCTGAAATATGATAGCAGAATACCACGAGAGTATCTTAGAGAGATAGACATAAACGGAAATGTAAGGTTTAATTTTGAGGACTATTCCAAAATTAACGATCTCCTTAATCATAGATTAATAGGAGAGCCCTTTATGTCATGCGTTGAGATGGCGACAAGAAAGAAGTTTGAGGAGTCGCAAAGAGCCACAATACGCCATGATAGAGTTACCACCGGCTTCGCCTTTACTACATTTATGATATCAGCCATAATTCTTTTGACTATTATAAATACCACTGCACATGGTTCTTTTAATAAGAATTCATTTGTTCAGAGCAAAGACTCTGCAATTAATGCACCATCAAATAATAAAAATGATGTTACGCTAAATGATAGTGAATCTGTTGCATGCAACCTTTTTAAGCACTACCCCTATTGGGAAGACAAATTGGTAAATGTAGTAAATAAGCCGTCAAGGTATATTATTAAAGTAACTGATTTAGTAAAAGCAGTAAAACCTAAGCATATAATTAGAGCAACAATATGGAGTTTTATATGCATAATAATATTAGTTTTTTTGTGGTTTATTGGGGCATATCAATACATAAAAACGATCTCCAAGATTTTGCTACATAATCGTACCTTGCGCGCTATTAGTTTTATCCTTTTAATAACAGTCTTTTTTATTCCCATCGCCTACCAATCCTCCATATTCCTTCTCGCAGCAATGCTTTCCATTGAGTGGCTGATTCTGATGCGCGAAAAGAAACAGGAACAAGAAAAAGAAAATGGTAGCTCCAAACTGCTGACAGTTTTGGTTATATCGGCAATTCTTACTGATATCTCTTTTGGAATGATAGAACTGGAGCAATCATATAATAGTCACAATGTTGCCGATAAAGTTTTCTCTGCATTATTCCTCGGTTGCATCTGTTTCTTCTTTGGTAAATTTATGGAATTGCAATACAATCACGAAAGTGAGGACCAAAAGAAGATCAAGGAGCTTTTGGGAATAGGCATTAAATCCGTCGAAAGTGAAAAAGCTGAAACACAGGACGAAAAGAAGACTGCCGAGGATAAAAAACCAGAAACACAGGACGAAAAGGAGACTGCCGAGGATAAAAAACCTGAAGCACAGGACGAAAAGGAGACTACAGAGGAGAAAAGCCCTGAAGTACAGGGTAAAAAGGAAACTGCCGAGGATAAAAAACCAGAAACATAGGGTGAGTAATCAGCTTAGCTAAAAGAGGTATTGCAACCGCCCATTGCAGATAACAAATTATACAGTAACAAAGGTTTATACAGATGAATCAACTTGAAAGAGAGCACAAAATAGCGTTTGCACGAGTAATTACAGACTTAATAGAGGCCGATTTTGTCGTAGAAACAGACGAAATGCAATTCTTTGAGAGAGTTATCTCCAAGGAGGGATTTGCTATTTCCGATGCTATGCTCGTTGAGGCAAAGAAGATGGACTTTGCAAAAGCATTGGCAATTCTCAAAGACCTTGACGAAAGCAACCGCACACTCATAGTTGATACATTGAAACAACTATCCCTGTCCGATGGTGCATGTGTGCCTCTTGAAGCCATACTGATTTTTGCTGTGGAGCAGGCTCTAATGAACGGCGCAGTTGTACATTCCGTTCCACATTCGGGTATAAATATCGATAACCTCAAAGTCATATATATCGAAAACAGAGAAACCGAGACAGGGCTACAGATTGAGGCAAACCTCTTTTCCATCATAAGCGAACTGAAATTGGCAGGGTTCGACTTTGTTTATATTCCCCGCATTGTAGGCGACTTCAGGCAAATGAAGCATGAATATCTAAAGAAGGTGGTAAAATACATGATTCCTTCGGTGTCCGAGGAGCGTGTATCTACAATATGCGAGCATCTGCAAGGATTAACTACTGCAAGATTCTGCCAGGACCTCCTGTACAAGAAGCTCGGCATTAACCTCACCAACTGCAAACCATCGTTGCTCATAAAGATTAACGACTCTGATGTTGTTGACAAGTATGACGCTGAGGAGGTTGTAAGAACCAGATACAGCAATTTCTTGCTTTTAGAGCTTAAAGACAATATAATAGAATATATACGCTCAACCATAGAAACCTACCACTCCATGATAAGTTGCTCCATAACAGTTGAGAGCAAGCCCAGAACCCCTAAATTCATCTATACCGGTTTCCACCGTTCACTGTTCGACCTGATTGCTTTTGGACGGGAATTAAAGGAGTATCGCCTCGTGTTTGAGATTGAGGAGCACAAGGCATCGGTTTATTTTGAGTCGATAGACGAAGAGAGAGAACAAATTGTTCTCAAACTCAACCCGCAGGAAACAACGTTGTACTATATGATTGTGAAAAAATCTTTGGAGGGCGATGGGCTCGACTGGAGAGAGCATATTCCCAATAAAGAAAAAATGGATATATTGGCAGAATATAACCACATATACGGCAAGGCAGGCAAAGCAAATTCCGTGTCGGAGTATAAAGACAGGACACAGGTACATCATATCAAGAACCGCATTCGCGCCATAAGCAACATTGCCAACGCAAGCATGTTTATCCCCGAGCACCACAAGCAAGGGCACGAATCCCATTATAAGATAACCGCATGCAAGGATTTTATTGTTTTTAAGGAGAATACAACGTTGTAATATTCTTTGGCACAAATCCCTTTGAGTACTTTTGCATTTAATATATTATAATAGACAAAATGCGTAAAACAGACTCATACAGGCACTTGTGCCTATCCAACGACTCCGTGGAGGTAAAGAGTGGAAAAGGGAAAAACATCATACCTCCTCCCGAGAAAGAATCCCTGTGGGAACAATATCTTGAAAAATTCAAGGACCCCTTGATAATAGTACTTTTGGTCGTATTCTTTTTCTCCATTATTGTAGCGGTATATGAAGTTACGATGTTGGGAAAAGGCTGGGTAACATTATTAGAGCCATTGGGAATATTTACAGCACTATTACTGGCAACCGGCGTGGGCTTCATATTCGAGGTTAAAGCCGGCAAGGAGTTTGATATACTCAATCAAGTAAAAGACGCCCGCCCGGTAAAGGTTATCCGCAAAAAGACATCAAACAGCAATTCGTTGCAGGTGATGATGGTTAAGAAACACGATGTTGTTAAAAACGACATTGTGAAGCTTGAAAGCGGCGATGAGATTCCTGCCGATGGAAAGTTGCTCTACTCCACCTCACTGCGTGTTGATGAATCCAATTTCACCGGGGAACTATATGCCAACAAGACTACCATCGAGAGCGAGTTTGACAACGACGCGACCTATAAATCCAATTTCCTCTTACGCGGTTCTACAGTAATTGAAGGAAACGGAATATACCAGGTTACAGCAACCGGCATGGAAACCGAGGAGGGAAAGGGGGTTGCCCGCACACGAGAAGGAAGCGACGAGGAGACCCCTCTGAACAGGCAACTGGCACAATTGGGCAAGTGGATATCAACCATCAGTTTCGGCATTGCAACACTGATTGTGGTGGGAAGAATGATCTATTTCTTCTTCTTCGACGGCGACGCCTCAAACAATCACAGCCTAATAGAAATTATAGAATTTATCCTGGGCTCAATAATGATTGCCGTAACACTGATTGTGGTAGCTGTCCCCGAGGGGCTGCCCATGAGTGTAACAGTGAGCCTTGCCCTTAGCATGCGCAAGATGCTCAAGGAGAATAACCTTGTGCGCAAGTTGCACGCATGCGAAACCATGGGTGCAGCAACCGTAATATGCACCGACAAGACCGGCACACTTACAAGGAACCAGATGACTGTGATGGAAACAGACATCTATGGAGGTGATGAGGAATTTGAACTTGTCCGTCAGAATATGGGAATAAACTCCACCGCCGAGGTCTATAAAGACAACGACATGAAGTTGATAACAATTGGAAACCCCACTGAGGTTGCACTGCAAAAATGGATGCACAAGAATGGCCCCGACTACGATGTTTACAGGGAAAAAACCCGTTACATTAAGCAAATTCCATTCTCAACCGAAACAAAGTACATGGAGACCACTGCCATAATGCAGGAGGGGGAGAGCCCAATCAGGTTCATAAAAGGAGCTCCCGAGATTGTTCTTAACATGTGCGATGCCATTGCAGGCAATCAAACAGCAGAGCATGTAAAACAAACCCTATCGCAATACCAGAGCAAGACCATGCGTACACTGGGCTTTGCATACCAACGCCTGGGCGAGGAGGATACAAAAGAGACAATATTCCTTGGCATTGTAGGCATCAGCGACCCATTGCGCGACGATGTAAAGGAGGCAATCAAAATATGCAAAGACGATGCCGGTGTACGGGTAATCATTGTTACCGGAGACACACCGGGAACAGCAAATGAGATTGGACGCCAAATAGGCTTGCTGGGCGAGAATGAGGAGAACTCAACCATCACAGGCCCCGATTTTGCAGCCCTGAGCAATGAAGAAGCAAAGCAACTGCTGCAAAGCGACGACATTAAGATAATCTCGCGCGCACGCCCCGACGACAAGGCAAGACTGGTAATGCTGCTCCAATCACTCGGGCATGTTGTTGCCGTAACAGGCGATGGAACAAATGATGCCCCGGCTTTGAGCAAAGCACAAGTGGGGCTATCCATGGGCGATGGAACATCAAGAGCAAAGGAGGCAAGCGACATAACCATTATAGACAACTCGTTCTCAAGTATCAATAAAGCGATAATGTGGGGGCGCTCTCTGTATCAGAATATACGCCGCTTCATCATTTTCCAAATGACCATCAACGTTTGTGCATGCCTCATTGTGCTTTTGGGCTCATTCATAGGGCTCGACTCGCCATTGACCGTAACACAGATGCTGTGGGTGAATCTTATTATGGACACATTTGCAGCAATGGCACTATCCTCACTGCCGGCAGACAAGAACGTGCTTTATGACAGGCCCCGCAACCCCAACAGCCACATAATAGACAGGCAGATGATGTACCGTATTTTTGGAGGCGGGCTACTCTTCTTTATCCTATTGGCAGCTCTTTGGCAAGTGCTGGGGCATACAAATATCACCCCGGAACAGGGCTTGATGTCACTACAAGACGCAGGGTTCCAAATCTCAAGTATATTTGATATTAAAATGAACAGCCTGAGCCAATATGAGCACGGAATATTCTTCTCAATATTTGTAATGCTGCAATTCTGGAATTTATTTAATGCAAAATATTACCGCACAAACAGAAGCCTTATACAAGACCTCGCAGGGTGGTGTTGTAGATCAAAGAGAGTGAAGGAGTCGTACAGCAGTGGTTTTATATGGATTCTTTTTGTAATTTTGCTTGGACAAATTTTTATTGTTTCATTTGCAGGAGATTTGTTCGGTGTTTCCAGGCTAACCTTGCAAGACTGGGGCTGCATATTGTTGCTTACATCACCCGTGGTAATTATCCCCGATATTGTGAGGTGCATTTTTAATTTTGCGAAGAAAAGGAATGAATAACATTTCAGCAAAAGAGGACAGAGCCGGTGGTTGCAATGATTAACAATTGTACTTGCGAAATAAAATTACGAGATTTAGAACTTATAATAACGACGAGTTATGGAGTGGCAAGAACTTTATTATCAGCACAAAGTTGCAATAGCAAGAATTATATCTGACGCCATCTTGGCAGATAGGATAATTGATGAAGAGGAGATTAAGAAATATAGGGAACTTGTGGGAAATGATACAGCAGCCGACCTATTTTATGACGCAAAAACATTCCCTCTTTCACATGCTGTAGATGTTTTGTATCACAACACTTCGGACGAAAAAGAATACATTAGTAATATTCTGAACAGCATGATTATCAGCGACGGAGTTTGCACCCCTTCCGAAGCCAGGCTACAAACGGCGCTGGATTATTGTATTAACCAAAATAAAGTACAATGGGCTGCGGGAAAGCCCCAGCGCAAGTATGAAATAAACTCTTTGAAATTATCAGACCTCTTTATTGGCAAAAGATTTGTTTTTTACATTGAGAAGGAGTATAACAAAGCTATAAATTCCGAAATAGTTCAAAACTATACCATAATCTCACATCTGCTTGCAAGTATCGGTTTTCAATTTATATACATACCATCATTGGCACAGCTTTATGCCGATAAAGGATATAAGATATTTGAAGACATGGCAATGTTTCTTTTCCCCGACATAGAAAAGGGAATGATTAAGGAAGCATACAAAAGAATTGCCGGTATGAATACTCCTAAATTTGTAAAGGACTACTTATCGAAAAAGATGGGATTTGATATTGCCAATTCATCTTCTTCGCTATTGGTTATGCTGGGACGCTCCAACGTATTAACCAATAGGACCTCGCCAATAGGCTTGAGATATGACACATATGCAAACCTGCTTAAAATAAATCTTTTTAATGGAGATTCCATTGTTCATGAAATAGATAAATTTGTATGTGATTATAATAATAAGGTGTCATTTAACCATATTACAGACTACAACCCATCGCACACTAAACTGCTATACCAAGGCATGTACAAGGTGTTCTTTAACATAGTTGTTCTTGCCAAAGACAATCCCACAACACTAAGGATTGATATTAACACAAAGACCGGAACAATCTCCATAAACGGACGATTATTAAATGTTAAAACAGCACCGGCCTCCTTGTATGGACTTATAATCTGGTTCTCGATATTCGAGGACGGCAAAGGTCTTCCCAATCATGATATTGCCACAGAAGAGCAAAAAAACCACATACAACAAAAATACCGGAAGATATATGCTATGATGAAGAATGACCCCACGGGTAATTATTCTCCTAAGCCCATATATAACACATTAAAAAACCGTGTTCCCGAATTGAAAAAGAAGATAACAGAAATTACAGATGTAAAACTAATTGGTTTTGCCAAATTCAGTACCGGTAATTATATCAAAATTTTAATACCACCCGAAAATATCTTTGTTAATAATACAAGGATAACAGAGGACCAATCATGGACGAGTTTATAAAAGATGCAGCGTGTTACATTAAATTACACGCTGCATCTTTTATAATACATACATATAAACATTATTTAATAAATTTTTAATGTAATAAAACATAACGCTTGACCTTGTGCAGAGTGTTTTGTTACTTTCGACACAGATAAAACAATAGTAACAAACATTCAAACGGACTAATTATGAGAGATTACAAATCAAACAACGCAGTTGTTGTGCAGAAAGACGCAGTATTGATAGTACAGGAAATTTTGAAGTGAGTAATTGGGGTGTTATAGTTGAAGGGGAGCTCCTTGATAACGTCAAGATTGGAGATAGCATGCATTTTCAGAAACCTGACGGCACATCAAAGAGTATTACTATCAAACAAATAGTAAAAGACAGGAAGTTCTACGATAATGCTAATTACGGTAACTATGTTGGTTTAGTTGTTGAGGGGCTAAAAAACAAGAATGAAATCAAAATAGGTACCCAAATATGCGTTAAGAAACAAGAACAAGAGCCTGTAAAAACATCATATATTGATTCTTGCCCTCAATTAGTACAGGACATAAAATTATATGCAAATGAAACCATTACAAAAGGAGATATTAATGCCGGTTTGAAGATTCTGGCAGAGATTACAGGCTATGTCGCTGTTCTAGGCATAGCATTTACAGCCCTAACCAGCTGGGCGCCTATGATAGGAATCCCAATCTCTATAGCTACAGCTCGTGGAATTTTGATGGCCATTTCCCAAAACTACATGAACCTCCCAAGAGATGAGAGACAAATAATTGCCAAATGTGCAAGTTTCTTCTATCGCTTTGTATAATAAATTAAAGGAATGAGTTCCTCATAAAATACTGAACATTAATAGTAAATTAATCTGCAACCTGCCTATTACATTTTATATCAACAGATAAATGTACTTTGTTACATTAAATTACACGCTATATCTTGTTTTCAACTTAACATTGGCAATTATTTAATGTAATAAAATGTAATTGAAATCTATAAAGAACTTTACCACTATATTTGAGACAAGAAAACAATATGTACAACACTTAAAACACCTACAACTATGGCAATTAACATGTTTGCAATTAAGGCTGGAAAGGAATTATGCGAATTAACATCTTCATGCCCTGCTATTGGCGTTCCTATTGATGGAGCAATACTCGGAGGAGCCGCCGGTGGATTTATCGGTCATAAAATAAATGATGAATATGGAGGAGCCATTGGTGGAGGAGTTGGAGGCGCACTTACATCGGGAACACCAGGAGCTATCGGTGGGACAATTGGAGGAGCGATAATCGGCGGGATAGAAGGTCATCTTCTTTTTGATAGGAAATAATGAGATTTACCATCTATCAGTATAAATACACGAAGAAAGGGAACAAGCATCGAAACTCTTAATCGACACCACATGCCAAAACTCATTCTCAACAAGTAACATAAATAACAGATTAATAAGAAAATTAAATAATATATTAACCCTTTAACATTTACAATTATGAAACGTCCACCGAAACCAGGTAGCCTTGGCTACAACGCAATCGCAGGAACAATTGGCGCAACAGTTGGTGCAGCAACAGGTTCTATACTCACCGAAGTTGGTGCCGGCGCATTAGGTTCATCAATTTCCTCTGTTAGCGCAAGCGCAGCTAACGCTCTGTCAAATTCAATCAGATCAACATCATCAGGTATTGGTGGAGTGGCATCTGCTATTGGTTTAACATCTGTAGGTAATGCTATTGGCGCAGCCGGTGGCTCTATTGCTACAGGAGTTGGCACCGTTGCCTCCACCGCAGCTTCTGTAGGAAGTGCCATTGGTGGTGCAATAGTTGCTGCAGCTCCGGTTGTATGTGCAGTCGCCGTTGGTGCCGGAGTTGTATGGTGCATCAACAAATTATTTGAAGATTAATTAACCAAGAGTAATATGGGAACAGCTATTGCTATAATCAGTGTTTGTTTTATTCTGAATGGGCAAGCCGGTAGAGCCCTCAAGGGAGCTACCGACTGGCTAAAGGAGAATTTCCCCGATTTGGAAGAAAACAAGAATCCTCATTAACAAACCATAATAGAGATGAATGAAAAGAATGTGAACACGCTACTGGCGGAGATTACACAAAGCAGGGGCTTCATCAACATTGACCAAAATGACATAGACAAATTTAAAAAAGAGGTTGCTTATGTTGATGCCATCAAAGTTAGCGGGCAATATAAACAGATTGGAGATTTGCTCTCTGGAGCAATCTCCAATCTCAGTGAGAGAAATAAAGAAAACACCATTCTAAAGTTGCTGTTTGCTATACGGTTACCAACGGAGAACAACTTTACAATAGAGGTTTTTTCAAACACACATTACATACTGGACACTTTAGATGGAATTTGCGAATGCATTTGGGGAGTATCAACTAATGAAAAGTTACAAGGCGATAATCTTGAATTAATCGTTGCCGTAGGGCTTAAATAACAAATACCATCCTTAAGGTACAGAAAAGAAGGTGCGTTAGAATTTGATTTTTAGAAAAATTCTGTAATTTTACAATTTGTGAACAATAAGATAATCATTTGTAAACAAACCGGCTATTAACAACAAATGGAGGAATCTATGGATAATTACAAGTTTGATGATAAAGAAAAAGAGTCGTGGATTAAACGTTTCGTGGAAAATTTCAAGCGACTACTGCACCTTGCCGAGAACCGTGGCGACAAGCCCATTAACGATACATTTGCAGAGGCAGGCGAGAGCGAGGAGGAAAAGAGATTGATAAGAGAGCAGTGCGAAGAGATTGATGCCTTCCACGCAAACATCAAGGAGCTGGAGAGGGCAAAAGAGGAGGACTCGGAGCTGACAAACGGGGATTGGTTATACCGGGAAGTGGAAAAGGAGATGCAGGATATTGCACAGGAACTTGAGAGCCGCGCCCTCACAGCAGAGGAGCTCAAGGAGCTTAAAAAGAAGATTGTGGGAGCCCTGGACGAGGAGATTGCAGCCGAGGCCAAGGGACTGGACGAGGAATTTGAGCTTATTGAAAAAGAGGTAAACAAGCACAATAACGGGGAGGAATAATTATGGATAATAGGAATCAGCTATCGGCAGCAATAAAAAGCTTGCGCAATCTAAAATACATCACCTTTTCCTCCATCGACAAATCCATTTTAGAGAACGAAGAAAAGATTCTTGAATATTTCAACGCCCCCTTTGAATCCGTTGTTGATGTGGAATTTGAGAAATTGGTCTCGGCAGCAACCATCAGAAGCGTTTATTCATCATCTGCTCCCAATTCCATGAAGTATGACCTTGCACAAAGACAGGCGCGACAGAATGTAGAGGCTATACGCTATCAGAAACTTGCGTGGAAGTATGAGACCGAGACAATTTCGGCAAAAGAATATCAGAAACGGTTAAAAAACAACAATGTAGCCCAAAAGGTAGCCTTAGTGAAGGCATGCAAGAAAAGACTTCTGCTCGAGGGTACCAAAATTGCCATGGGAGCAGCAATGGGAGCAATCACCGCGACATTGGGCGTTGCAACAGCCCCTGCTGCCATTGTAGGTATCGCAGCATGGGGAGTACTCACCGTTGTTGATATTTTAGTTCCCCAAAGGGTTAAGGATAAAGTTAAAAGCCACATACGAGAGGCTGTAAACATATGCACAAGCATGGCAAGCGTGGCGGTGAAGAAACTCCGCGAGACAGGGCAAAAGATTGCAGAGAAGGTTGCACCCGTGGTGGAAAAAGCAACAAAAGCCATTGAGAAAGTGGGAAACAGCATAAAAGCCGGGTGGGAAGCAACCAAACAGGGTGCAAAAAAGTTGTGGAATAAACTTTTTGGTTAATTACTATGTATAACGAATTAAAAAATCAGATTATAACTGGGCTGCTAAGCTCCCCGGTTATATATATTCCTCATTTTCACTATGAGCTCATAGATGAGGTGATAAGCGATATCCTCGCGCCTCGGGAAGGGAGAAATATTTTGGAGCTGAACATCGAGGATATTTGTGAGTTCGACATAAGGCTTGGGGTTATTGACTTTAACACCAAACGACCCGATGACGATTGGAGCACCAAATTGGAGATATTGCTCGAGGATATTGTTGCGGGAAAGAAGAACAGGGTGAACAACAAAAAGGTCTTCTTGATTAAAAACGCCGATAAGATTCTTGTTTCCGAGGAGGTTGTCGCCTTGTTGCAGTTATTTGCACAGAAATATGAGCGGAACGATTATGAGAGACCATACTCCATAATTCTGGTTTCTTCGGAACACACTGCAGCACTGCCTCTGGGTATAGAGAAGATTGTTTCAATAGTAGATGTGCCGGCCCCCACCGAAGATGAGATATCCTATTATATAAATTCGCTGAACTTGAATGTTTCTAATAATTACAGCGAGCAGCAGAAGTCCTGGGTGATGAAGAACTACATCAGAACACTGCAAGGGCTTCAAATGTATGAGATTAAACAGATTATAAACTCCTCTACCGTGCGCACCGGGGGATATATCTCGGAAAAGACTATCTCCATAGCTCTTGAAGAGAAGAAGAATATTGTAAAAAAATCGGGCATAATAGAGGTTGTAAACACCGATGTAACATTTGAAGAGGTGGGAGGATTGGAAAACCTCAAAAAGGACCTGAAGGACAAGGCAAAGATATACCAACATCTGAGCCGTGCTGCCGACCTTAAGATTCCGTTGCCCAAGGGGATACTTATTATCGGAATGCCGGGCTGTGGCAAAAGCATGATTGCAAAATCCATTGCAGAGAGGTTCGGTGTTTCGCTCCTGAGGTTAGATGTAAACAGATTGATGGGGCAGTATGTGGGGCAGAGCGAGCAGAATCTGAGGCGCGCGTTAGAGACTGCGGAGGCTGCGCACCCCTGTGTCCTGTGGATAGATGAGATTGAAAAAGCCTTTGCCGGCAGTAGCGGGCAGGGCGAGAACGATATGCTCGTAATGCGATTGATGGGGCACTTCCTCACATGGATGCAAGAAAGAAAAACCGCCGTATATATTGTTGCAACGGCTAACGATGTGATGCGCCCCGAATTTATGCGCAAGGGCCGATTCGACGAGGTATATTTTGTAGATTTCCCCACCATGGAGGAACGCATAGATATTCTCAAAAAGAAGATACGCAAATATGACACCGACGGCACGGTATTTGATTTTTCCGCTCTTAAGGCAGATGGCAGCTACCCCCCCCAATCCCTTGAAAATATATCAAAAGCAATGGCAGCAACCGGCGCAAACGCAGGAGGATTCTCGGGTGCCGAGATTGAGAGCGTTGTGAACATGGTTATTGAATCTAAATTCATAGAATATATAAACTCCATTGAGGCGGGGAAAAAGGTTGATTCAATCAAAATAGAGGAAAAGGACTTCATAGAAAAAGCCAACCTCATTAAAGATGCCGCAATGTGCAACCAGAAGGGCAGAAAGCAGGAGAGAAGCGACCACGAAAAGACAAACATAGAAAGAATAAGAGATGTGCAGGCGGTGTATAAATTCAGGCATGCGTCTAAAACTTGAAAAACATTAACAATGAGAACAATACTTTATATTGGCAACAGCTACTGCTCGTGCACGGCTGAGCTCAAAAGCATAATCGACAAATCCCCCGCACAGGAATCCCCGCTGGGGAAAGAGCTGCTGTGCGCGCTCAAAGATGGGACGCTGGAAAAATGGCTCAACGAGGGGAACGCAGAGGAACAATCCCTTGCAAAAGAGCTCCCGCAGGTTCATGCGGGGGCATCAGATTCCGAGCTGTTGAGGAAGCTGGGAGAGTGTTTCAAATCCAACTATAAAACACAGGCACTCAATATCTCCGATTTTATTGTGCTGCAAAAAGTTCACGCAACCATTGGGGACAGGCCCGCCACCGCCCTCCCCTTGAAAAGTGCAAATATCTATTGCCGTCTAAATGATGTTGCAATAAACCCGGCTTTCCACTTTAATTTTAAGGTGGAAAAGACAATTGGAGAAAAAGCCAGCCTCTATGTGAGAATAAAAAAGAACGATGAGATTGCGGGAAAGAGCGAAAGAAGGGAGATAAATTTAAGAGAACTTAGCAACACCTTAGAGGCGGATTTCTCATTATTATATGAGAGAGACATAGAAGATAAGACAACTATTCCCCTTATAGAACTTGTCTCTGAATTTATGGGAGAGGAGACCATTTTGTGGAACAGCCGGGTATCCTGTGATATTATTACCGTGGGAGATATCTCGTTTAAGATGATATATGTGGAGGGCGGCACATTCAAAATGGGAGATGGACTGGTGCCCGTACACCCCATACACTATGTAACCTTGGATAGTTTCTTTATTGCAGAAACCCAAGTAACCCAGGAGTTGTGGGAATATATTATGGGAAGTAACCCCAGTTACAATCAAGGTCTACAGAATCCAGTTGAGTGCATAAGTTGGGAAAATTGTCGAGCATTCACTAGAAAATTAAATAAAATCACTGGACTTAAGTTCCGCCTACCAACTGAGGCAGAGTGGGAATATGCAGCCAAGGGAGGAAATAAATCTAAAGGATACCTTTTTTGTGGAGGTAACGACCCTAAATCTGAATACTTCTGGTACGCAGAATGTAGTAAAAATCACACTCACCCGGTCAAGCAACTTAAACCAAATGAACTTGGTATCTATGATATGAGCGGTAACGTATGGGAGTGGTGCTACGACAGATACGACACATACCCATCTTCACCCCAAGTAAACCCCAAAGGTGCTGAAAAAGGAGAATATAGAATTTTAAGAGGTGGATCTTATGATAACAACAATGAATGTTGTGCTACCACATATAGGAACCACCATCATGAGAAAGGGCGCAGTGATTGCTTTGGCTTGCGCCTTGCATTAGATGCATAAAACCGGCACAGCAATATTGTAATTAAGTGATAGATTTTCCCCGGGTTGCTGCTCTATATGAGAAAAGAGGGTACAGCCCGGGGAATTTATATAGAAAAGATGTTTATATAAAAAATTAAGATAACATGAAAGCAACAATAACCTACAAAGAGATTTCCGATTTAATTGAAAAAGAGTACAATATACGCCCAAAATTTTCGGCAACCGGTGAAAAGGGGCTGGAGGCAAGCTATAAGGCGGGGTTCCTCATGCCCACAATAACCATAAAATTACACATCGAGGCGGTGCGCAGGGATGCCGTGTACCTCTCATACGATTGCGGGGAAGGAGCTGCGCTAATGATTGCCGGCGCCATTGCCTATCTTAAAGGGAAACTCCCAAGCGGCATAGAGATTAACACCACTGACAAACGCGTGAATATCTACCCCGGGCAGTTCAAGCAGCTTGAAAAGGCATTGGAGTATGTGACGCTGTCGGATATTTCTTTTGACGAAGAGAATGTAAAAGTATCGCTATCAATGGTGTAGCGAGAAAGGGGAACAACAAACAACAAATAATTACGGCTATGAGTGTGACAAAAAAGGTTGAAGCAATGATTGCTCCCGGGAAAAGCATCGAGGAGAAGCTATATTTGGTATTATCGGAGATGGACTTTGCCCGTAACGGATACAATATAAGCGAGCTGGGCAATGGAATATTTGCCATTGAAAAGGTCATCTGCGGCTGGTGGAAACAGCGTTACCTTATAGACCGGAGAAATTGCCGTGCCTATGAGATTATGGACGGCAACATGAATTTCGCAAATTTCACAACAGATGATATTGACTGGGAGAGCCTTGCGCCACTGCCCGAAAGAGCAAAGAGACGGGCAGAAAGGCTGTCGGCTCACTACCCTACTTTTGTACACAGCTTCAGTAACGGGGTGGCTGAGGTATCGTGGCAGCTCAACCCCGATGGGCGGTACTACATGGACGATGACGGGTTCGGCATGAGTGATGATGAGGAGATAACCGTCTATGGCTTCATTGATTCTGAGATGAATGTACTGGTAAAGTTTAGGTATATAGGCAGGAATTGGGCACGGTTAAAAGAGATGCGCAGCGAGGCTGAGCGCATATTGCAAGAGAGATGATATGCCTTTGAATTTTATTTATTGCGTAAAAACAACGCAAATTATTTGGTGGTTATAATTATCTGTCATATATTTGCGTAAAATAAACGCAATAAACATGAACGAACAGAAATTTTGTTACAGGTATCCGCATCCTGCCGTTACGGCAGACTGTGTGATTTTCGGGTTTGACGGGGTAAGCATTAAGGTGTTGTTGATTCAGCGTGGCATTGAGCCCTTCAAAGGACAATGGGCACTCCCCGGTGGATTCATGAACATGAACGAGAATGCCGAAGAGTGTGCCAAACGTGAGTTGGAGGAGGAGACCGGGCTGAAAAATGCCTCTGTTGAGCAATTCTACACCTTCTCCGATGTAAATCGCGACCCACGCGAACGAGTAATCACCGTTGCGCACTATGCGCTTGTAAAACTCTCTGAGGTTAAAGGAGGTGATGATGCAGCTTCGGCTCGCTGGTTTGCAATGGACAAGGTGCCCAGCCTTGCTTTTGACCACGACAGAATCATGCGCATGGCTGTAAATCGCTTGAAAGAGCGCATCTGTTTTGAGCCCATTGGCTTTGAGCTGCTGCCCGAGGTGTTTACAATGTCGGAACTGCAGAACCTATATGAGGCAATTTTGGAGGTAAAGTTCGACCGCCGCAACTTCTACAACAAGATGCTCAAACTCGGTATCCTCACCGAGGCTGAGCCTCGCCCTGCAAACGCCTCTCGCCGCACGCCGACAAAGTATCGCTTCAATGCCGAGAAGTATGCCGAATTGAAACAAAAAGGATTTAGATTGGAGTTTTAATAAAATACATATACCATGGGATTAGTAACATTCTTAGGCTGGGAGGGCTCCTATGCCCTGTATAAAATTGAAAGGAAAGAACTCGCCAACTGGAAACAAATAGAGAAAGTATTGGTAGCTCACATGGGGAGATGGACCGAAAAAGATGGCATGATGTGCCACCCCGAGTATGAACACTACGAGGACGTGCAAAAGGATTTAGGAAAAGGGCTCGGCTTTATATGTAAAGAACACTCAAAGGTGCTCAACAGAAGTCTTTTCCTCTATGGTTTTGAAAATTCGCCCGACGGGGAGTACATTCTTGCCGTTCCCGCCACAGGCGAGGATTTTAACTTTGAGATATATGGCATGGACCATTTTGGTGGCTTAGTGCTACTGGAACAAAGAGAATTGTAATTATGAAAATATTAGGTGCGATTGTTGGTGATATTATCGGTTCCACTCGAGAGTGGAACAACGTAAAAACCGAGGATTTTGAGCTATTGCCTAAGGGCAGCAGCTTTACAGATGACACGGTGATGACCTTGGCAGTAGCCGAGTGGCTGATGAGCGACCCCGAGCATAGCGAAAGGGGGCTCGTCGAATGCATGCAACGCTTGGGACGCAAGTACCCCGATGCCGGGTATGGCAGAATGTTCCGCTGTTGGCTCAATACAGAAAATCCGGAGCCATACAACAGTTTCGGCAATGGTTCTGCCATGCGTGTGAGCCCGGTGGGCTTGTATGCAAACTCGTTGGAGGAGGCATTGGAGCTTGCCCGCATCACGGCATCGGTGAGCCACGACCACTCAGAAGGCATCAAAGGGGCACAGGCCATAGCAGCCAGTATCTACTTGAAACGAACAGAGATGTTTGATGCTGCCGGAAAAATAAAACTCTATGTTGAACAGAATTTTGGATATAACCTTGATGCCGATTTAAGGGATATCCGCAACGACTACTCCTTTGATGTTACCTGCCAGGGAAGCGTCCCCATTGCTATTATGGCATTCCTGCAAGAGCCATACAGAGCCGAAAAGGCTATTCGCTTAGCTGTGTCAATGGGTGGCGATTCCGACACTATCGGTTGTATGACAGCATCAATTGCGACAGCCGGAATAGCATACAGCATTAGCAACCGCCTCTCGCACGAGATTGAAGAGGGTTGCCGTGAACTCCTCCCTGCTGATTTACTGGATATCAACGACCGCTTCCTGGCGTTTATCAATCGCCCATTGAATCAATCATATGAGGTTACCTGCAATGGAATTCTCTATGCAGGTGAGTACCCCGGCGACAAGAGCGAGATGGCAGCCAAGCGAAAGATTGAGCAGATGTACCATTTTGGTATCCGACATTTCATTGACCTCACCGAGGAGGGCGAGCTCACACCATATAATCACCTGCTGCCAAAAGATACCACATACACCCGTTTCCCCATTAGGGACTGTGGCGCACCCGAAAGTGTTGAAGGTGTTCAACGCCTGCTGCTGCGCATAGAGGAACTCAAAAAAATGGATGGTTATGTTTATGTACATTGCTGGGGAGGTGTAGGACGCACCGGAACCATTATAGCTTGCTACCTCTCTCAGAATTGGGACGAGCCCAATTTGAACCACACGTTAGAGGTGCTACGCAGGAATTTCTCAGAGATGCCAAAGGCGGCATATAGAGAGACTCCCGAAACAACAGAGCAGATTGACTTTATTGAGCAATTCATAAATGCCAACCCGCTATACAAGGAAGAGAAAGCCAAGCGAGTTGCCGACAGCATTCGTGGCTCGCTGATGGCAGGTGCAGCAGGCGATGCCTTGGGTTATGAAGTGGAGTTCATGAGCCGGCGTGCAATTCTCTCGCGCTATGGCGAGCAGGGTATTACAAAATTTGAACTTGACAACAATGGCAAGGCACTCGTCAGCGACGACACACAAATGACACTATTCACTGCCAACGGCATGCTGATGGGGCTCACGCGCGGTTATATGCGTGGTATAGGCGGGTGCCCCGAAAAATATGTAGATGGAGCATACCTCGATTGGTATTACACGCAAACGAACATAAAGCGCGAGATACCGGTAAATGATTTTCACTACACCTGGCTGCGCGACCTACCCGAGATGGCACATCTGCGTGCCCCGGGGAATACCTGTTTGAGCGCTTGCGAGAGCCTGCTCAGGGGAGAAGACGTACAGAACAACAGCAAAGGTTGCGGCGGCATTATGCGCGTAGCTCCTATGGCACTGCTCGATGCCGGATACGCAGCAAGAAACGAAAACAGCTATTCCATGGAGGAGCTTGCAGAGGCAGGTGGCGAGATTGCCGAGTGCACCCACCGGCACCCGCTTGGATTCTTGCCGGCAGCACTGCTCACGGTGCTGCTATACAAGATTGTACCTATGCCGCCCAAGCAGGTTCGGGAGGAGATTGACAGCATTGTAGCCGACACTGTAAAGTTCCTTGACCGTATATATAAAGACAAGTACGAAGCCGACAAGAGATACTTAAAGGAGCTGACAAACAAGGCTGTGCAGCTTGCACATTCCGATATGCCGGATGCCGAAGCTATTCGCTCTCTTGGCGAGGGCTGGACCGGCGAGGAGACCTGGGCTATCGCACTCTACTGTGCCATGCGACATATCGATAGTGTGGAGGATGCCATCATTGCAGCTGTGAACCACGATGGCGACAGCGACTCCACCGGCAGTGTATGCGGCAACATTATGGGAGCAATCCATGGCTATGAGCACATCAAGCAGCGCAATATTTTCTGCCCCGAGGGTAAACAGCTGGAAGAGACGCTCGAACTCTCGGAAATCATCCTCGCCCTTGCCGACGACCTTTCAACAGGGTGCATTATTAGCGAGTATGACCCAATAGACACCCCCGAAAAGCAGCAGTGGTATGAACGCTACTGCGAGATGAGACCGAGTGGCATCGGCAACAAATAAGAATATTTGTCTTTAGCAGTTTAATAGGAAAGACAGATTTTTACCTCCACGATACTCTATACAAAAAACTCAAAATATTAAAAACATGCAGAACTCCCGCACATCTAAATTTTTTCTCATCGCAGATATAATAATCTGCACATTGCTATTCTTTCTAATTACTCACAATGGACTGCGCTGGTGGCGTCCATCACCACTTATGCTATCTTTCCCGTTGTTGAGAATATGGCTGAGCTTTTTAATCTATCGCAAGAGCAAAACGGCAATGGTGCCCATTGTGATAATGACACTGATGGCGTCGATGGCAATATTTAACGTCTTACATTCCAACAGTTTCACTTACGATTTATTTGTTAAGCCATGGATTAGCCTTTTCCTGAAAACGACAGCATTGTTCGATGCTCAGATAATCAGAGCGCACGAGTTACAGGAAGTAATATGCAACATATACAACCATACACCCATATTCAGCCTCATCGGCTACATATGGCTTATAGGTGCTCCACTGGCTGTATATGTGTACAGAATGCGCAAGAACATGTTGCAACCTACCGAGCTGAGCCTGAGAAAAAATATAGGACTGCACATGTACCTGTTTTTCACAATATTTGCAGTTATGATTGCTATTCCATTGACCGGCTACACCGCCATCGGGTTGCTTGTGCTGGCAGTGCTGCTTGTTCATATCCCGGCAATATTTTATAACGGAGACTGGAAAGGCTTGTTCACGCGGAACGAGGTGGCTTTTATTCTCACATTTGCTATACTTGCCATCTGTTATATGTGTGCCTTGGAACTTGAAGAGAGAACAGTTGTTGCGGTGTGCGCACTTCCTATATCGTTTTATGCCACTGTCAATTGGTATGCTCGCAGAAAACCAACATACAAAGATTTTGTTTTAATGTTGGTAGCATCGGCAATATTCTGGTGTGCACAATACACAACAAATATGATGCGCATACTGCTCTTGCTCGCCTCTTTGGCATTAATGGCAATACCCGTTGTGCGTTTCTTTAATGCTACCGGGAGAAAATTTACAAGTGCCGTACTATTTATAATGATTGCACTAATCATACCCATGCTATCGGTGGGCTACAACCCATACGCGGGCCTGGAGGCAAGGCGATTGAGACATTATGAGAACTATTTGTGGGCAAAAGACGGGCTACTGATGGTAAAAAGCAAAGATGGGCTGGGATTAAGGGACAGATACAAAATAATACTCCCGGCAGAGTATGATTATTTTGATATACTCACGCCATCAAAACCCTATTGCAAGGTTGCAAAAGATGGATTGTACGGGATTTATGACATTGAACGCAAAGAATTTGTGAGCGATGAACGATTCACCGATGTTGTTCCCTATGAGAAAAACATCTACCGCCTGAAAACAGAAAAAGGTGATAAATACCTGATAATGCCACTCTACTACAACAGATACCGCATAAAACAACCCGCCGTAATATCTGAGAAACTGCCACAAGAAAAAAAACAGATTGATAAAAGATAGATTATTGATAGAGATTCACTCTATACTATAAAACAATCAATAAAACTCAATTATTATGTTTACGACTATTTCACTTTTAATTCTTGCATACTTGATTATGGGCAAGGATATTACGCAACTGCTAAACAAAGTAAAAAGTATCAACTGGCATGGCAACATAAAAAGCTTGATGGACAAGCTGCGCCCTTGGGCCCTGAAAGCCGGGCGCGTAACCTCCCGCCCGCTGTTACAATTCTATTATGTGATGGACGATGAGAACACATCGACACTCGACCGTGTGCTGATTTATGCAGCCATTGTATATACAATTCTACCACTGGATTTTATCCCAAGCACAGTGTATAAGTTAATGGGTATCCTGGACGACGGAGTAGCCATGCTATATGTCTATAAGAAAATTAAAGAAAGAATCACTCCCGAGATAAATGCCAGAGTTGAGGAGACACTGAACGAGTGGTTCGGGGCTGAATATGAGTTGATTGAGGAATAAATATTCTGTATAATAATAGAGGCAAAAAGCAAATAGCCTGGTATATACATACCGAGCTATTTGCTTTTTGTTTCAATATATAAGGTACTATTCCCAAGTAAATTTCATGGTAGTTGTTCGCGGATTCAAATTTTAAGATGTGATGAAGCAAAAATGTGCGGGTACTCACTATATGCGATACTAAACTTTCTTGCTTTTTGATTGCATAGTACTTCCGATACGCCAACATTCGATAAGAAGCCAAACATGCCGTATATGTCTTGCCTGCTCCTGTAGCTAACACTATCAATGCTCTATTCTGCCCATTACGGAAGCTCTTTTCCAATCCAGTTATGGATTGGTATTGACAGGTACGCAAACCCTTTGGATTCAATGTGGGTAATCCTGCAAAAGGGTCTTCAATCCCGAACATTTCAACCAACCTCTTGGGTTTGTGCATGACAAAGATCTCTTCATAACCAAAATCCTTTTTTCTGAAATCATGAAAGTAATTTTGTTTGCCGTTGGATGTGTATAAAAAATGATTATTTATCGATAAAAACATAAAAACAATCACAAAACACTTTAATAAAATTGCAAAAAACATCGCCACGAAGAACTATATCTGCTTTGTTAAGATGAAAACACTAAAAAACGCCTACTATGATTATAACTCCAGAAAAAACATCAAAAAATGATTGAACATTATATGGGTTATAATTGTTTTTTGTTTAGAAATTTTAAATAATTTTTGACTAAAACGAATAAGGTTATGACTCATGAGGAACTTAAACAGCTAGAAAGCATTTATCTACAGCTTAATAATGCATATTATAATGGGGACAAGTACAATATGAAATTGCTATTTGACAACTTTACAAAACAATTTCCCCAATATAATTTAAGCAAACAAAACAATATATTTGATGTTTTTGAGGAACATGGGGAAAAACCAGGTTTACCATGTTCTATTTATCTTATTGAAGGGAGCACATTACAATATAATATTGAAGGATGTTTAAGAACCATTTGGGCTATATTAGAATCTAATAAATACCAAACATTTTCTTCTCACTGTATTGAGGTTTTATATTTCCCCCTGAAAGCGTTTACGCCTACTGATGTTTTATACACAACTCAAATACAAAACAATAACAGCGAGAACTCCAGTACGCTCAAGGTGTCTGACTTATTATCGGTAGCCAAATATTCTTTGCAAGTACTTGAAATTATACAACCCAATGAAAAAACCTCAGATGTGAGTGACGCTATTACCGTCATGCAGAGTGTCGATTTAGCTTTAAACAATAAGCCATATGACAAGCCACTAAATAAATCATTGCACATAGTCAATAGCGTTCTAACCTCTGTTGTAAAACGAAACCTCGAAAACGAATCAGATAAAAGATTTGTAAGCACCATGGGACTTCTTATAGATTTAGCCATTGATTTTTTCACAGCTAAAAAATAAGGCTTTGACATATAAAAAGCAATTAGCACCCCTTAATTCAAGGATAGTAATCTTCTCGGAATCTTAGTGAGTATTATCGCAGGTTCAGATTATGAGTCTGTTGGAAAATATACTGAGCGGTGTTCCCCGAGTTGTTTAATTGACTGTCTTAGAACCTCTTATATTTGATTTGTAATCCTATTAATGAACTCTCAAAAGCAAATTAGGAAACAATTAGGAAACATTTGCTTTACTGCAAAGATACGCACAAACGAGCGGAAAATATGAAGTTTACTTCGATATTTTACACAGCGAGTGCAGTTTATCTTCGAGATTTATTTCAAAGATAGAATATTGTTGATAAAAAACGATTAAAGCGCAGCTATTTTTTTCTTCCGTCCCAAATCCCCTTATAACCTTATAAATAGAAAGAGCTTGTTCGGCCTTTTAAGAGAGGGAGCAAGCAACTATATAAAACACAAAATTCATTAATACTTGGTAAGATATAGAAAGGGCGAAGAGCGTCTATATTTTATTGGAAGAATAGTAAGGTGTGAGTAATCATTGAGGCATAGTCCCTTTGGCGAAAGCACAAACTATTAAACCACCAAGCTACAGTTGAAGAGACTGTGGCAAGGTGGTTCTTTTTTTTATTCGTGTAAAAGGGGAATTAGGAGTGGAAGAGGTCGTCCATTGTCACCTTTGCAATAATTTGGTCGTTATACATTCCATCCTTCATACCAAAAGTGGTAATCATTGTAGGAATCAAGCTACTGCGTGTACCTGTTACCTCCTTGAATGCTTTGATGCGATTCTGGATTTTCAGGAACTCTTCTTTATCAAGGCCATATAAATCCTCGCTATATTTAACCTCGCATATATTGATGGTATTGTCGGCTCTATCAATAACGATGTCAATCTGCGCCCCGTCCTCAATATGTTTACTGCGCCATGTGTAGAATTCCGTCGATACACTTGCAATGCCGAGTGCTGCTTTTATTTGTGGCATATGCGCTTTGCATACTCTTTCAAAAGCAAGCCCGTACCAAGTGTTTATCTCCGGAGTATTTACATTGCGTGTCCAAAAGTGTTCTTCAACGATATTCTTTGAAGCAAATGAGTTGTAGAAAATCGTATAAAAATCAACAAGTTGATAAATGGCAGAGTTTGCTTTTATTTTTTTATCCCTAACATTGTATTTACGCAAAAAGTCACAATATATCAAGTCGGTGAGCATATCTCCCAACTTGCCGTTATTGCTTGTTTTAAGTTCGCAGCTAATCTCCTCCCTTGTCATTCCTTTCGGGTGTTTGGCAAGCAGAGATATTATTTCAAGATATGGTTGAGGGTTCTTGAACAAGGAAGAAAAAAGACGGCGGTACTCCTTCTTTAACTCGGCATTTTCACTGAAGAACAGCCTATCCAACCCTGTTGCCGGACTATCCTTGCGGTCGAACAGACTCATATAATAAGGCACACCGCCTATTGCCATATAAGCTTGAATAACACTTAGGCGGTTCCACATAAAACCGTTCTTGGCAAAGAATTCTTCTGTTTCGCTCAATGTAAAAGGGTGAAGGTGAATCTCATGGGTTATACGGTCATGAAGTCCCCCGTGATTGTCAATGATGTTTCTTACCATCCAAGAGGTTGCAGAACCGCAGACAATCAGCATTATCTCGGACTGCCAATTAGCCCAATTGTTCCAAAAATGACCGAGAGCATTTACAAAACCGGCTTTTTGAGTGTCGAGGCAAGGAAGTTCATCGATAAATACCACACAACGTTTGCCTTCTTCTATTTTCGATTCAAGCAACTGTCTCAAAGCAAAGAACGCATCAATCCAGTTCTGGTTCTTTGCCCCTTTGTAGCCGTATGTTTTCAGGGCTGTATGGAATGCCGTCATCTGCTCGGCTTTGCTTCCCTCCATCACACCAGTCATATCAAACGCAAATTTATTTTTGAAATATTGGCGTATAAGGAATGTCTTTCCGACGCGTCTTCTTCCATAAACAGCAATAAACTCCGCCTTGCCCGACTTATAATACTGTTCTATTTGGGCAATTTCATTTTTTCTACCAACGATAACCTGTCCCATAGCTTTATCCTTATTGCAATTGTTCGATTGCAAAAATAGGATTTTTCTTCTAAAAACCCGCCGATACTCTGCGAAAGTTGATAAAAAAATACGGTTTTCGCAGAGTATCGCGCCATTCTCTCTTCCTTTTTTAATCCTCCCAAAGCCTTATTATATGTAATAATCAACAATATAACAGAAATAAAGCCAAACAAACATAAAAAGCGAAGGAGATAACCGCAGGTTCAGACCCTACATATAAAAAATACGGAAACCAATCGGTTTCCGTATTTGTGGGCCATCTAGGGCTTGAACCTAGGACCTCCAGATTATGAGTCTGTTGCTCTAACCAACTGAGCTAAAAGCCCGAGTACTCCTTATGTGGAAATACGATGCAAAAGTAATACATTTTATTCACAGAAACAAGGTTTTTCCAAAAAAAAATATATCTTCGCAGTTAAGATTAGTTGTTTCTTGTATATAAAGGAGAAATACAGATGGCTATAGAGAAGAAAAATATCGTGTTCGACCTTGGCGGGATATTGCTCGACATTCACCCCATACGCACCTTTGATGCTTTTGCTGCATTGGGCGCGGACAGGGCTGTACTGAGCGAGACATATACCCTTGCCAACAGCACCATGCTCAATTATGAGAGAGGGCTTATATCAACCTATGAGCTTTTTGAATATATCAAAGGACTGTTGCCGCAGCAGGTGCAGGAGATGCCCGCCAATACCCTGGAAGCACGCCTGCGAGATGCCTGGTGTGCCCTTATAGGCGAGTTGCCGCTATACAAATGGCAACGCCTCACACAGTTGCGCGAGCAGGGGCATCGGCTTTATCTTTTAAGCAACACAAACTCTCTTCACTGGGAACAGATAGCCAAGGATATTGAACAGATTGAAGGGCGCAAGGTTGAGGAGTACTTCAACGGGCTCTTCCTCTCATACAAAATGCATTGCAGCAAGCCCGACAAAGAGATATTCCGGCAGATGATGCTGGAGGCCGGGTTGCAAGCCTGCGATACGCTCTTTTTCGACGACTCTGCCGAAAATTGTGCTGCTGCACAGAGCATGGGCATAGAGGCTGTGCTCACTGAGAGAAATTCACAATGGGGAGAAATTTTAATGAAAGACTGATAATATGGAAATAATAACCAACATTGACAATATTGCGATTGAACCCACCGCTGCCACAATAGGCTCGTATGATGGAGTACACAAGGGGCATATTGCCATGATTAAAGAGTTGCGATGCGCTGCCGCAGAGAGAGGCTTGCCCATCACTGTGATAACTTTCATGCGCCACCCCCGCATACTATTCGGTGCTGAGTGCGAGCCGTTCCTGCTCACTACCAACAAAGAAAAGGCTGCATTGCTGGAGCAATTAGGCGTTGAGCGTTGCATATTCCTCGATTTTGACAGCTATATGGCAGCAATGACTGCCGAGCGGTTCATGGGAGAGATATTAAAAGAGAAGCTTGGTGTAAAGTTGCTTGCCGTGGGATATGACCACCATTTTGGAACACCGCAAGATGGCGAGGGCATTGAAGATTACATCGCATACGGAGAAAAGCTGGGCATAGAGGTATTTCAAACAGCACAATACGCGCCCAACGGGAGTAACCTAAGCTCATCTGCTGTGCGCAGGGCTCTATCTGCCGGCGACATTGAGATTGCACAGAGGCTGCTGGGGCGCCCATACTCCCTCGAAGGTACCGTTACCCATGGAGCAGCATTGGGGCGCGAGATTGGATTCCCCACTGCCAATATCATTGTGAGCGAGGAGATGAAGATGCTCCCAAAAGATGGAGTATATGAGGTTGCCGTAACCGTTGCCGGCAATCGCTACAAGGGGGTGATGAACATTGGCATAAAACCCACTCTGCAAGGAGTGGACCTGCGTACCGCAGAGGTACACATTCTCGATTTTTCCGAGGATATTTATGGCTACAAGATTGCAGTATCGTTCCTGCGCCGCCTGCGCGATGAGATTCCTTTCAACAGCATCAACGACCTCAAATTACAAATAGGGGTAGATGTAGCCCGCGTGAAGCGTGGCGTTTAATATATAAGAATGTAACACCTATGGGCAACCTTGTAAAACGCATATATCTTTTTGCCACCTTGGCAAAACTCATCGCCTACTACCTGCTATACCAATTCATCTTCACTATTGCAGGGGAGTACACAGCCTTTTTGCTGTATAACCATTGCGTAGAATCTGTCGCCTTCAAAGAGTTTATAGCCAAAAGCTCTCCCATGATGGCAGAATACTTTACAAATGGTGTAAGCTGTGGAATTTTGCTATCGTTGCTCGCAATGATAACCCACCTCTTAGTGTTCAAATATGTGCGTATAAACAAGGGGTTTATGCATGAGGTTAAACGCAATGTGCTCATTCTGTCCACCCTCTTCATTGGCTGCATGATGATATTGTTCAATATCATAGCAGTGTGGCTGGAACTTGAAAACAATATGCAAGATTTCTTTGAGGAGATATTCAGCAACAGTGCCGGGATTGTAACCGCAGCTCTCGTTGCCCCGATATTGGAAGAGTTGCTCTTCCGTGGGGCTATACAAGGCATGCTCTTGCGTTTCTTCAACAAGCCGTGGGTGGCAATAATAACAGCCTCTCTCATTTTTGGAGCATTGCACGGCAATCCCATTCAAATATTCTATGCCACATTCTTAGGCATGGGACTCGGCTGGATATATTACCGCACAGGCAGCCTACTGCCCGCCTTGGTGGGTCATATAATTAATAATTTGTTGGCAGTAACAACCAACCTTCTCTATGGTGCCGACAGCACCGAAGAGGTAATAAACAGCACCAGCGCCGACATTACACTTGCCATTGTGGCAGCCATCTTTGCCGCTATGCTTGCATACATTATCAACAAGACACAACCCGCAGTGCCCAAGCCGTGGCACGAAGCAAGCGAGATGCTATAAACAAAAGTTGGCAGGATTTTTAATCTTGCCAACTTTTGTTTATATCTGTTCCAAGCAACTCCTGTAACAGGGGTAAAATAATATTCTTCACAATCTTGTCGTTGAGACGATGCTCACCGTCGAACCACCGGCAACGATCCTCGCCATAGAGGCTTGCCATGAGGGGCTGAAAATGCACCACGGGGTCTTTGTCACCGAACAGCCCTATCACAAGTTGCTTTTCCTGCTCATTTATGCCGGCAAACTGGTCTTTTTCCATCTGCTTGAAACGCTCAACCACACTCTTGTCGATGCGGAATTCCGTAGCACCATCTTGCCGCTTAGCAGTATATTTATTACGCCCCATTTTGCCAAAGAGCAACGAACGGGACATCTCGAACGAGGGGTTAACCACTATACGCGGCACACCCCACAGCTGCTGCGTGTACATTCCGCCCATGGAGGTACCAACAACAATCTCCGGCTTCTCGCGCTCTATAATGGAACGCAGAAGCTCCAATGCCTCAAAGGGATCTACCGGAAGGTCGGGGGCTATCACCTGCCAATGAGGCAGATAGTGACGCAACGTCATCACCGTGCCCGAACTGCCCGATGATGCAAAACCATGAACATACATTATTTTTCTTCTCTCCATAGGCGCGTTATTTATGGCTTACTCTTTTATTGAGCCTTTGAGATTCTGCTCAATCTCCTCATCGCTTATCGTATGGTTGCCAAGGCTACCCGATATATATTGGTTATACGATGGCATATCCATGAGCCCATGCCCCGAGAGTGCAAAAAGCAACACTTTCTCCTCGCCGGTCTCTTTGCATTTCAACGCCTCGTTGATGGTGGCTGCAATAGCGTGGCACGATTCCGGCGCAGGCACAATACCTTCGGTCTTTGCAAAGAGCAGACCTGCCTTAAAAGAATCGAGCTGGCTGATATCTGTTGCCTCCATAAGCCCATCTTTGAGCAACTGCGACACTATTACACCCGCACCGTGGTAACGCAAGCCCCCGGCATGAATATTGGCAGGCTTGAATTTATGACCGAGAGAGAACATTGGCATAAGAGGTGTGTAACCGGTCTCATCGCCAAAGTCGTAACAGAAACGCCCGCGAGTGAGTTTGGGACACGACTCGGGCTCGGCTGCCACAAAGCGCGTTTTCTTCCCCTCCTTTATATTGTGGCGCATAAAAGGAAAGGCTATACCCGAAAAGTTTGAACCGCCGCCAAAGCATGCAATAACAACATCGGGGTACTCACCCGCCATAGCCATCTGCTTCTCCGCCTCCAGACCTATGATTGTCTGATGCAGGCTCACATGGCTCATAACCGAGCCGAGAGCATATTTACAGTTTGGAGTAGTCATCGCAAGCTCCACAGCCTCGCTGATTGCCGTGCCGAGTGAACCTTGATGGTTGGGCATCTGCGTGATAATATCCTTGCCTGCGCGGGTGGACATCGAGGGCGAGGGGGTTACCTGCGCACCAAATGCCTGCATCACACTGCGACGATAGGGTTTCTGCTCGTAGCTCAGTTTCACCTGATAAACAGCACACTCCACACCAAAAGCCTTTGCAGCGTAGGAAAGGGCTGTACCCCACTGCCCCGCTCCAGTTTCGGTCGTAACATTGGTTGTACCCTCAATCTTGCAATAGTATGCCTGTGGCAAAGCGGAGTTCAGTTTGTGAGAACCAACGGGGCTCACACTCTCATTCTTAAAATATATATGCGCGGGAGTGCCCAAGGCCTCTTCAAGAGCATACGCACGCACCAATGGAGTTGAGCGGTAGTAGCGATACATCTCCTGCACCGGCTCGGGAATATCAATCCAGGTATCGGTGAAATTAAGTTCCTGTGCTGCCGACTCCTTTGTGAGCAGTTTCGACAACTCTTCAACCGTGACAGGCTCGTGTGTTTGAGGGTTTAGCATCGGCTGAGGCTTGTTTGGCATATCTGCCTGAATATTATACCATTGTGTAGGTATCTCACTCTCTTGCAAAAAGAAACGTTTCTGTTTCATAATAGTATTGTTTATTTTTTTATTTCAAATTTAATGGAAAAAGAAAGGACCGACCTCGTGAGGACGGTCCCTGTATTTCATAAACCTTGACTGTTTACAGATACAAGCGACAAGTGCTCACGAGAGTTTCCCCGGGAGACGCCACCACCAATATCTGTTCACATTGCTTCTCATATCTCTTTTATAATATTTATAGCTCAAGGACTACGCCTTCTTTTTCTTCGTTGCGAATATATACATATTTTTTCTCTCAACAAATTTTTCGGGAAAAATTCTATAAGATTATTCAAAATAGAGAGAAAGAACCACCATCTTGGTAACCACTTTATCAACCGACTGTGTGAACTTGAGAATATTCTCATCGAGCAGGTCTTTGCGGTCCTTGTCAAGCACATCTACGAGGCTGAAGGCAAACTTCAACTCGGGTATCAGTTTGAAGAAGGGGAGATAAAAATCGCAACCGAAACCAACCTCGAACATACAATCGAATTTCTTGAAGAGTATAGGACGCTGCTTCTTCACCGTGAGGTTCATCATGGGCGCAATACCCGCTGTGAGATAGGGGCGATAGTTGTTGAAACGCTCGGCAGAGTATTTCACATGCAGAGGAAATGCCAAATAGGTTGTCTTCACCTGCTGACGCTCTTTTGTCCCGCTCTCCTGTTCGCGAAAAACAATAGTATTCTGTCCAAAATGCAGAGTGGGAAGCGCGCGCAGAGAGAAATGCGTGCTCAAACGCCAGTCGGCAAGCACACCCACCGTGAAACCGGGATTATAGCTTGCAATATCGGCATACCACTGCTCGCCCGTTTCGGTAACAAAACCGTTATTCATAAATTCCATATCCTGCATGTGGACACCCACAAAAAAACCATAGTGCAGGCGACGATAATCTATATATGGCTTGTTCTGCACCTTGCGTTCCTGTGCAAAAACAGCAAGCGGGAGCACCAGCAATAACAATATGTATAAAATCTTCTTCATCTATATAAACAGCCGGGATTACTTGGTTACCCGGGGATACTTTATGTTTCTTATTCAATAACGCACATTGCGGGCTAATATTGCAGTACAAAGGTAGAAAAAGAGAAAATAGATAATTGTAAAAATATGTTAAATTAGTTATTTATTGAATAGCATATCCCAAAAAACAGTATCTTCGTGGCGGATAATACAAATTAAATATTTACAACTATGGCTTACGTTATTTCAGATGACTGCGTTGCTTGCGGTACATGTATCGACGAGTGTCCTCAGGGTG